>NZ_RJUK01000002.1:0-300000 GCF_003762925.1 Marinimicrobium koreense | reverse complement strand
GCGTAATCCAGCAAGAGAAACGGGCTCAACGTCTTCGGGTGACTGCTGTAGCTGAATAGCGAGCGCACGGGGAAACCGTCGCCCACCCAGTGGCCCGGGCCTGAAGTGATCCGTTCGATAACCTTTTTCATGGGTACCTCCGTTGCGTGGATATGCTGTATGGATTCAGGGTATAAATGAAACTGGAGTGGCGGTAGACTGATAAAAAGCGACTCACTGTTCCAGATGTGGAACGACAAAGGCGGAGCTCATCACCATGCAGGACCTCAACGATCTGTATTACTTCGTGCAGGTGGTAGAACACGGCGGTTTCGCCCCGGCCGGGCGCGCTCTTGGCCTGGCCAAGTCAAAGCTGAGTCGTCGAATCGCTCAGTTGGAAGAGCGACTCAATGCCCGTCTGATTCACCGCTCGACCCGCCATTTTTCGGTCACCGATGTCGGGCTGCGCTACTACGAACATTGCAAAGCGATGTTGGTGGAAGCGCAAGCGGCTCAGGAAGTGATCGACAGCGCGCAGGCCGAGCCCCGCGGGGTGGTGCGTATGACTTGTCCCGTTGGGCTTCTGAACTTTCATGTGGGGGAGATGCTGGCCAAATTCATGGCGCAGTGCCCTCAAGTATCGGTTCACCTTGAGGCAACCAATCGACGGGTGGATGTCATCGGGGAAGGGATTGACCTGGCCTTGCGGGTGCGTCCTCTGCCGTTGGAAGACAGCGACCTGGTGCTCAAAACCCTGTCAGACCGGGGGCAGTGCCTGGTGGCCAGTCCGGACCTTGTTTACCGGTACGGAGTACCGGCCGCCCCCGAGGATCTGGCCAACTGGCCCACCCTGTACCGTGGTACGCCTGAAGAGGCAGCCATCTGGAGTCTGGAAAATGCTGAGGGAACCACGGTTCAGGTACGTCATCAGCCGCGTTACCTCACCACTGATATGCTGGCCCTGAAGTCCGCAGCGCTGAAGGGCGTGGGGGTAGTGCAGCTACCCGTCCTCATGCTCACTGAAGAACTGGCGCAGGGCTCGTTGGTGTCGGTATTGCCAGGCTGGCGACCGGCCCGGGAAGTGATTCACATTGTGTTTCCCTCGCGCCGCGGCGTACTACCGGCGGTCCGGGCACTGATCGATTTCATCGCCGAACAATACGCCGCCATTGAAGAAGATTGATGCTCAATATCAGCATCCCCAAGGTTTTTGGCCTGGTTCCTGCTTGATCCTTGCTAGAGCGGGATCGGTCTGAGTCGGGTGCTCAAAATCGCTGGCGTTGATGACTCTGCGCACTGTCGCAATGCGCCAAAACGGTACGCCATTGCCACGGTTGCACTATTAAAGAGAAGAGCTGAGTACGCAGGCGGATGGGGCAATCGAGCGGTTCCGCTCCAACCTGGTGAATGAAACACCACCGATCAAAACCTCGGAATTTATGGCGATGTCACCGACAGTGGTCAGATCACAGTAGGAGATCGCGTTTTTATTGACGACAGCTCAAGCGATTAGTGGGCCGGAGTCCGATTAAGGAGCTAAATGATGCGATGGTGGTTAGCGGTAGGATGCGTGATGTTTTGTACTTCTTCGTTCGCAACAGAGCGACCTCAGAGTCCATTGGCTTTTCATCACCTTGAGGGCGACCGGGTCGCGGCTTTTGGTGTCGGGCATTACTGTCATATGGACGTGGTCTATGCGGTTTTATCCGAGCGCGACGAAAGCCGAAATATATCGTCCAGAGAGGCACTGACGACCACCGTGGTGTGGAACGCGCAGACGGGCCGGCCCTATACATGTGATGAGTTTGAGCAGAAACGGGACGCACTGATGAGCGAGTACGACCGCAAAGTCGAGGCGTACTATAAAGAACACCCAAGAACGAACCTTCGAGTCAAACCTCACACAGGGCCATGATGGGAGTCCATACCGGTAGGGGTTGACCTCTCAGAGGCTGTCCGGACCCGCCGCTCTTCGGCGCCGGGTGCTACTGGGGGTTGCTGTCCATTTCTTGCGCCATGGTCCGAAAGGCTTCTACCAGGGTGTCGGCTTCCTGCGCCCCGGAAATCAGATAACGCTGGTTGACCACAAACGCCGGCACCGCCGTCACCCCGGCGTTCTGGTAACTGCGCTCTTCTTCCATCACCGCCTGCCCAAACTCGTCGCTCTCCAGGATTCGTTGCGCCTCGTCCGCATCCAGCCCGGCGGCCTTGGCGCAACCGATCAATACGCCGGGTTTTGAAACATCCTCGGCACGGCCGAAATAGGCCTCAAACAGGGCTTTTTTCAAAAACGTGGCTTTGTCCTGGGGCGCCGCCCACTTGAGCAGCCGGTGCGCATCAAAGGTATTGCAGGTATAGCGTTCCTGCATTTTCTCAAAGTTGAGCCCCAACGACTTGGCAATACCCATCATCTCCGCTTGGGCCGCCTGCATCTCCGCCTCGGGTCGGCCGTACTTGCGCGCCAGTGCCGGCAGTATCGGCTCTGGCTGGGCGTCATCGTCCGGATTCAGCTCAAACGCGCGCCACTGCTCGGTAAACTCGATTTCCCCGGCCAGCGCCCGCTTCGCCTTGTCCAGCCGGGCATAGCCAATGGCACACCAGGGGCAGGCAACGTCGGACACGATATCGATATGTAGGTGCTTCATGGGGTACTCCGAATCAGGTGAGCGTTGAGTGTATCAAAGGGGAGTATACGGGGCATCATCGCGAACACAGTTGGTCTTGAGCCGAATATTCATCATAATCGGCTCAGAATGTGAGTCAAAAAGACGGTAAGCTAGAAGAATGGTGGGAATCGATAGCATAAACCCGCCGTTCGGACCTGCATTGCAGGGGCGGAGTTCGACAATGAGTCGTTGTCCCACTTAGTGATCGGTAGAAGCGCTTATGACATTTGAAAACTGGATGAAACTGAGAGAGCTTTCGCAATCTTCCATTAAGAAGTACGAAGGCGCCATAAAGGGGCCTATGTCAGATTGGGCGATGGCAGGCGGACTAACGGACGGGCCCCTAACGTCGATTTACAGTCATGCCCGTTTCCAATCCGTCGCTACAGCCCTGAGGAAACTACCGATATACAGAGAACGGAATGAGCGTGGACACAATATGTACAATAGCGCTCTTAACAAATATGCTGAGTACTTGGCTGAGAAATTCGATAACGACGTCGAATCCGATATCGATACTATTCTTGCGGACTCCGATGTATCGGACACGGAGAAAAGTGACTTGATTAAGAGTCGGATTGGTCAGGGAGTGTTCCGCCAAAGACTTCTGTCGCTTTGGGGTGGTTGTTCAGTCACCGGCTATAAAGACCCTGTTCTGTTAGTTGCATCTCACATAAAACCCTGGCGTGTCGCGACGAACTCCGAGAGGCTTGATCGGTATAACGGGTTGCTATTGCTGCCTACATTAGATAAGGCTTTTGATTGTGGTCTAATAACATTTGGCGAAGAAGGCGACATTATGATGTCGCCTCAGTTGGAGCAGCCCGAGTTGCTGCCCCTTCACTCCAACATGAGTGTACAGCTCAGGCCGATGCACCACGAATATATGCGGTTTCATCGTGAACGGGTGTTTCTTCATGCGTAAGGCGTATTATCTGGCTTTACTCAAGTACCTCCTTTAAATACTGACCAGTATAAGACCGCTTTCGCTTCAGCAGGGATCCTGGCTTGCCCTGCGCTATCACCTTGCCTCCCCCGGAACCACCCTCAGGCCCCATATCAATCACCCAGTCCGCCTCGGCGATCACATCCAGATTGTGCTCAATCACCAGCACGGAGTTGCCCGCATCCACCAGCCGGTGCAGTACGTGCAGGAGTTTATCCACATCAGCCATATGCAGGCCGACGGTGGGTTCGTCGAGGACGTAGAGGTTGTGGGCAGACCTTCTGCCTTTGTTGTCTTCCGGGGTCATGTTGGCTTTGCTGAGTTCGGCCACCAGTTTGATGCGTTGGGCTTCGCCGCCGCTCAGGGTGGGGCTTTGTTGGCCCAGGGTCAGGTAGCCCAGGCCCACGTCCTGCAGCAGGCGCAGGGCGTGGTGGACTTTGCTGATGGGGGCGAAGAACTCGACCGCCTCGTCGATGTTCATGGCGAGGACGTCGCCGATGTGTTTGCCCTTGTAGGTGACGCTCAGGGTTTCGTCGTTGAAACGCCAGCCGTGGCACACGTCGCAGGGCACGCGCACGTCGGGGAGGAAGTTCATCTCTATCTTCTGTTCGCCCTGGCCGCCGCAGGCGCTGCAGCGTCCGTCGCCCGCATTGAACGAAAAGCGTGCGGGGGTGTAGCCGCGCAGGCGGGCGTCCACGGTGCCGGCAAAGAGTTTGCGGATGGTGTCCCAGATGCCGATGTAGGTGGCGGGGCAGGAGCGCGGGGTTTTGCCGATGGGGGTCTGGTCCACTTCCAGAATGCGGTCGACACTTTCCCAGCCGGTAATCTGGCTGGCGCCGGTCCAGGTCTGTTTCTTCTTGCGTTTGTTGGCGATGGCCTGTTTGAGGTTCGGATAGAGCACGCCGCGTATCAGGGTGCTTTTGCCGCTGCCGCTCACGCCGGTGATGGTGATCAGTTGGCGCAGGGGGATGCTGACGTTGACGTTGCGCAGGTTGTTTTGCGTGGCGCCTTCGATGTGCAGGCTCTCTTTGTCCCAGAGTTTGCGCATCTCAGCGTTGCGCAGATCGGGCATGGGGTGGCGCAGCGGCTCGGAGAGCATCTGTCCGGTGAGCGAGCGCTTGTTGCCCATCACCTGTTTCAGGCTGCCGTGGGCCACCACTTCACCGCCGTTGATGCCTGCGCGCGGGCCCATGTCGATCAGGTGGTCGGCTTCGCGGATGGTGTCTTCGTCGTGTTCGACCACCACCACGGTGTTGCCCTGTTGTTGCAGCTCGCGCAGGGTCTCGATCAGTTTGCGGTTGTCCCGGGTGTGCAGGCCGATGGTGGGCTCGTCCAGCACGTAGCACACGCCCTGGAGGCTGGAACCCAGTTGAGCGGCCAGGCGGATGCGCTGGGCTTCGCCGCCGCTCAGGGTGGGCGCGGCGCGGTCCAGGCTCAGGTAGTCGAGCCCGACTTTCTGCAGGAACTGCAGGCGGCTGTGCATTTCCGCCAGCAGGTCTCGGGCGATGGCCTGCTCGTTGGTTTTCAGTTTGAGGGTTTTGAACCACTGCTCGGCAGCGTCCACGGGTAGCGATGCCAGCTCGGCAATGGAGCGGTCCCGGAAGCGTACGGCCAGGGCGGTGGCGTTGAGGCGTTGGCCGTTGCAGCCCGGGCAGATTTTTTCCGTGCCCTGTTCTTCGTCCGGAAGCCAGGTGCGCTCCTCGCCGGTCTGTTCTTCGTCAAAGCCCTTGATGATCTGGCCGGTGCCGTAGCAACGCTGGCACCAGCCGTGTTTGGAGTTGTAGGAGAAGAGGCGCGGGTCCAGCTCGTCGAAACCGTCGCCGCAGCTCGGGCAGGCGCGCTGGGTGGAGAACAGGCGTTCGCCGGCGGCTTGCTTGCCAGTACGTTTATCGACGGGCGCCACAATCACAATGCCGTTCCCAAGATCCAATGCCTGTTCCAGACCATCCATCAAGGCCCGTTCGTTCTTGGCGGAAACGGTCACGTCGGTCAGCGGCAGCTCGATGTTGTGTTCGCGGTAGCGGTCGAGCTTGGGCCAGTTGTCGGTGGGTTGGTATTCGCCGTCCACGCGCAGCCTGGTGTAGCCGCGGGCGGCGGCCCACTCGGCCAGTTCGCGGTAGATGCCCTTGCGCGCGACCACCATGGGCGCGAGCAACGTGACCTCCCGGTTGCGGTAATCTTTCTGCACCCGCGCCAGAATGGCGGCGGGCGTTTGCGGCTCGATGGGCACCTCACATTTCGGGCAGTGCTGGGTGCCGAGCTTGACGTAGAGCAGGCGTAGGTAGTGGTAGATTTCGGTCAGGGTCGCCAATGTGCTTTTGCGGCCGCCGCGACTGGTGCGTTGCTCAATGGCCACCGCCGGGGGGATGCCGTAGATGGCATCCACATCCGGGCGCGAGGCGGGCTGCACAAACTGCCGGGCGTAGGCGTTCAGGGATTCCAGATAGCGACGCTGACCTTCGCCAAAAATCAGATCGAACGCCAGGGTGCTTTTACCACTGCCGCTGACGCCGGAGATGACCGTGAGTTTATCGCGCGGAATGGTGACATCGATATTCTTCAGGTTGTGTTCGCGCGCATGGTGCACGCTGATGACCTGATCGGTTTTGCGTTTGCGCTTTTTCGCGGGCGCGGGCAGAGCGACGCCTTGCGTCAGTGACTCGTCGTACTCGCGCAATGCCCGGGCGGTATAACCTTTGTTGCTGGCCATGATCTCGGCGGGTGTGCCCGCCGCCAGCAGCTCGCCGCCGGCGTCGCCGCCTTCCGGCCCAATATCGATCAACCAGTCTGCAGCGCGAATCACATCCAGGTTGTGTTCGATCACCAGCAGCGAATGTCCTGCGGCCTGCAACTGGCGGAAGGCGCCCATGAGGGTGGCGATATCGGCGAAGTGCAGACCGGTGGTGGGTTCGTCGAACAGAAACAGAATGTGTTCTTTGTCTTTTGCTTTTGTG
The DNA here is from genome assembly GCF_003762925.1 of Marinimicrobium koreense. Taxonomy (NCBI): domain Bacteria; kingdom Pseudomonadati; phylum Pseudomonadota; class Gammaproteobacteria; order Cellvibrionales; family Cellvibrionaceae; genus Marinimicrobium; species Marinimicrobium koreense. Next base: position 293,455 of record NZ_RJUK01000002.1, on the reverse strand, counting down.
TTCGCCAAGTGACCGGCGAGTTTCAGGCGCTGCGCTTCGCCGCCACTCAGGGTGGGCACGGCCTGGCCCAGTTGCACATAGTCCAGGCCCACGTCCGCCAGCGGTTGCAGGCTGCGCTGTACCTCGGGTTTATCGTGGAAGAACGCCAGCGCTTCGGCCACGGTCATCGCCAGAGCGTCGGCAATCGACAGCGCCCGGCGACCCTCGTCGGCATCCTGCAGCAATTTCACTTCCAGAATTTCATCGCGGAAGCGTTTGCCGTCGCAGTCCGGGCAGCGCAGATACACATCGCTCAGAAACTGCATCTCCACATGCTCGAAGCCGTTGCCCTGGCAGGTGGGGCAGCGGCCGTTGCCGGAGTTGAAGCTGAAGGTGCCCGGGGTATAGCCGCGCTCTTTGGCCAAGGGGGTGGCGACAAAGAGTTTACGAATGGCATCGAAGGCGCCTACGTAAGTGGCGGGTGTTGAGCGGGTGGTTTTGCCGATGGGGCTCTGGTCGACCATCACCGCCCGGTCGATTTTATCCAGCCCGTCGATACGTTGGTGAGCGCCGGGTGCTTCGGTCTGTTCGCCCAGGTGTTTGAGAATGGCCGGGTAGAGAATCTGGCGCATCAGTGTGGATTTGCCCGAACCGCTCACGCCGGTGAGGCACACCAGTTGTTTCAACGGAATGGTTACGTCGATGTTCTTGAGGTTATGTTCGCTGGCGCCGTGAATGGTCAGCGTCTGTTTTTCGGTTGCGCCCTCGAGAGCCCGGGGGCTCGACACCTGTTCCTTGCCGCTCAGGTAGCGAGCGGTGAGGTTGCCCGGCTTGCGCATCAGGGCGTTGGGCGTGCCGAAGAATTCGATATTGCCGCCGTGGCGGCCCGGGCCTGGGCCGATGTCCAGTATGCGGTCGGCGGCCAGAATCACCTGGGGGTCGTGCTCGACCACCAGCAGGGAGTTGCCGGCATCGCGCAGGCGGTGCAGTACCTTGACCAGCCGCTGAATGTCGCGCGGGTGCAGGCCGGTGCTGGGCTCGTCCAGCACGAACAGGGTATTCACCAGAGAGGTGCCCAACGCTGTGGTCAGGTTGATGCGCTGCACTTCACCGCCGCTCAGGGTGCGGGACTGGCGGTCCAGGGTCAGGTAGTCCAGGCCCACTTCGCACAGGTAGCCCAGGCGCGAGCGGATTTCTTCCAATAGCAGTTGTGTGGGTTCGTCGGCGTTGGCGTCACCCATCTGCTCGAAAAACTCACCGCAGCGTATCAGGGGCAAACGCATCACATCGGCAATGTTGAGACCGGGCAACTGGTTGAACCGATCCGCTGCCAGCGTGTTGCCTTTGGGCATAAAACGGGCACGACCGGACAGCGCCTGTTCGGCCGCCTCGAAGGAGCCTACCCGCCACCAGAGCGAGGCGGGTTTCAGGCGGGCGCCGCCGCAGTCATGGCAGGGCGTGTAGGATCGGTATTTGGACAGCAGCACCCGGATGTGCATTTTATAGGATTTGCTTTCCAACCAGTCGAAAAATTCCTTGATGCCGTACCAGCGCCCGCTGCTCCAGGAGCCTTCACCCTCGCCCTGAATGACCCACTGTTGTTGCTCGTCGGTCAGCTCCGCCCAGGGTTTGGTGATGGGGATGCTGCGCTTTTTGGCGAAGCGGATCAGATCCCGCTGGACTTCATTGAACGACGGCGTCTGAATCGGTTTGATGGCGCCGTCTTTCAGGCTCAAGCGCTCGTCCGGAATCACCAGTCCATAGTCCACACCGATGATGCGGCCAAAACCCCGGCAACTGTCGCAGGCCCCCAGAGGGGAGTTGAACGAGAACTGGCTCGGCGTCGGTTCCGGGTAGTCGATATCGCAGCTTGGGCAGTGGTGGTGGCTGGAGAAACGTTCCGGCTTGCTCACCGTTTTATCGGCGCCCATCGGATAGATCAGCACATGGCCCTTACCGTAGTGCAGCGCGGTTTCCACCGCCTCGGTCAGCCGACCCCGATTCTCGTCGGTCAGCTTGAGCCGGTCCTGTACCACTTCCACCCGGCTGCCGTCCCGCTCATGGATGCGGGCATAGCCCTGCTGGTTGAGCAGTTGCAGCACTTCATCGTCGCTGAGCGTCTCCGGCACGGTAATGGGCAGGCATACCATCAGCCGCTGGCCATTGGGCCAGTCCCGATACAGGGCTTCCACCACGCTCTGGGCGGTGTCGCACACCACCTCCCGGCCACAGCCCTGGCAATACAGATGGGCCAGGCGGGAGAAGAGCAGCTTCAGGTAGTCGTTCAGTTCGGTCATGGTACCCACGGTGGAGCGGGAGGTGCGCACCGTATTGCTCTGCTCGATCGCAATGGCCGGGGGAATACCGTCGATCAGGTCCACCGCCGGTTTGTCCATCCGGTCCAGAAACTGCCTGGCATAGGCGGAAAAGGTCTCCACATAGCGGCGCTGGCCCTCGGCGTAGATGGTGTCGAACGCCAGGGTGGACTTGCCCGAGCCACTGACGCCGGTCACCACCACCATCTCTCCCAGAGGGATATCCAGGTCCAGGTTTTTCAGGTTGTTCTGGCGGGCGCCGCGGACAATGATGGCATCGTGGGACATAAGCGGGGGACAACTCCGGTGTAGGCTGAGGGGCTCAATATACGGGAGTTGTTCAGTACGACCAAGGCCTGACGCTGGATGCCTCCGGGATGGGGCGTGGCCGGGTGACAAGTAGCGGCCGATTGCCTACCCTGTCTGCCATTGATGGCTCCGGGTTGGCCGGGGCGCTGAACGAGCAGGAGATGACCCCATGGATACTCAAACCCAAACCGAACTCGAAGCGGCGGCCTTTCGGCGCCTGCTCAAACATCTGGATGAGCGCAAGGACGTCCAGAACATCGATCTCATGGAGCTGGCCGGCTTCTGCCGCAACTGCCTGAGCAAGTGGTATATGGAGGCGGCTCAGGAGCGCGGACTGGACGTGGACAAGGACACGGCGCGGGAAATGGTCTACGGCATGCCCTATGAGGAGTGGAAGGCCCGCTATCAGAAACCCCGCTGATCGGGCCCGCCTTATTGTCATATTGTATTTAAGGGCGGTTCTGCTAGTATCCCTGCATCATAAGTAAATCGATAAGGGGTCGTTATGAACCGTCTTTCCCGCCTGTGCCTCTCGGCACTCCTGTTGTTCACTCTGGTGGCCTGCGCCACGTCCTCCGATCAGCCCAGTGAGGCCGGCGTCCGCACCTGGGAGATGCAGCAGCTGGTTTTCCACGCCGAGAACCCTTACGACAACCCCTACACCGAAGTGGACGTCTGGGTGCAGCTCAAGGGGCCCGATTTCGACAAGCGGGTGTACGGCTTCTGGGACGGCGGCAACCGCTTTGTGGTGCGCCTGGTGGCCACGGCACCGGGGGACTGGTCCTGGGAAGTCGGTTCAAACCAGCCGGACGATGCCGGGTTGAACGATCGCAGCGGGCGCTTTACCGCCACCGGCTGGAGCGAAGCGGAAAAGCGGGAGAACCCCAACCGGCGCGGGTTTGTGCGCGTCAGCGACAATGGCCACGCGCTGGAATACGCCGATGGCACGCCGTTTTTTATGGTGGGCGACACCTGGCTGGCGGGGTCCACCTGGCGGCTGCCGTTCCGCAACGCCGCCACGTCCGATGAGTACGAACCCGGTCCCGGCATAGGGTTCGAGGATGCGGTCAATTACCGCAAGAACCAGGGGTTCAATTCCGTCAGTATGATCTCGGCGTTCCCCAACTGGGAGGCGGACCTGAACCCGAGCACCTATGCCGATGAGAACGGTATTTACCTGCGCAACGCCTGGGAGAAGTTCGGCTACGATGTGTCCGATGAGCAGGGCACCGATGCGTCGGGTGGCGTAAGTTACTGGGGCACCTTCACCGCCAAGAATATGCGCGATGAGTACGGTCATCTGCCGTTTGCGCCCTCCGACCAGCACCCGGGGGTGTCGGACTTCAATCGTCTGACGCCGGCTTACTTCCAGAGCCTGGATAAAAAAATGGCGCACCTGTCCGAGGTCGGTTTTGTGCCGCTGCTGGAAACCGTGCGTCGGGATGTGGGCCCGTCCTGGGATGCCTATTTTGATTTCAAAGAGAGCTTTGCCCGTTTCGCGCAGTATCTGATTGCCCGCTATGGGGCCTACAACTTTGTGTTCAGTGGCATTCATCTGGACTGGGTGCCGGAAGACTTCAGTCTGACCGCCGATCAGTTTAACGAGGCGCTCACTTACCACCTGGAGACCTATGGTCGCCCGCCCTTTGGTCAGATTCATACCGTGTTGATCGATCGGGCCACTCATACCACCCTGGGCTCCGGTGATGAGGTGCCCTGGCTGGATATGCACAGCGTGGGTAACAAGCCCCGGGATCATCGGGTCGGGGAAAACCTGGAGGCGCAGTTCTTCCTGGAAAATCCGCCCAAACCGACCATCAACTTTGAACCCTATTACACCGGCTGGTTGCACGAAATCAACAAGCCCGGAGGGGAAGAGCCGCCGGCCAACTCGCAACGGGACAACTATTTTGCCCGGGCGCAGATGTTTGGCTCGGTGTTGTCCGGTGGCTTGGCAGGGCACGTGCACGGCACCGCCGCTTACGACATTACCACCACCGGCGAGCCCGATGGGGCGCGGCCGCATATCTGGGATGCGCTGCGCTATCAGTCAGCGAATTATATGCAGCACCTGGAGAGCTTTATGCTCTCTGAGGGAAAGCGCTATCAGACTCTGGTTCCCGTCACCGCCGACATCGCGCCGCGCAAAGCACCCAATGCGCCGGAGGATGGTCTGGACGGGTGGTCTTACATGATGCGCACCGCCGAGGCGGATCTGGCGATGCTATATTTTGAGAATGCGTCGGTGGCGCCCAGGCTCAGCGGATTCACGCCCGGTGCGTCTTATGTCATGCAGTGGTTTGATCCGATCAGCGGTGAGTGGCTCAATCGAATGTCTGTGATGGCGAATGAATCGGGTGAAATTGATATTGCCGCCTTCCCCGCCGGTTCGGCTCTGGCAGAGCGGGATTGGGCGTTGAAGTTGAAGCGCCAATAGTTTGTGTGGATGTGATGTCAGGGCTGTGTCGGATTACGCGCTGGGCGCTAATCCGACCTACGAGTCTGAGATCACACGTCCAGTGACGATCAGCACCACCCGGTGCCCCGTAGGGCGGATAAGGCCGAAGGCCGCATCCGCCGCTCCTCGGTATGCGCTACCAATCAATAGCCGACCCGATCCGCGTAGGAGATGATTTTTTCTCCGTAGCTCCCGCCCCAACTGTAGCCGTTACGCCGCTCTGCAGAGATCTCCATGATGTCGTAATACTTGCCGCCATCCCGATCACTGAAGAAGCCTTCGTTGGTATTCAGGTCGTAGAAGCGGTACCACATACGGTCGCCTTCGCTGTAGACAATCTTCTCTTCCACCGAGCTGTGGTACCGGTGGTCGTCCAGATAGGTGCCCTCGCTGCGGAACCAACCAATAGCGGCCTTTACGGCGGCTTCCACTTCGGGCGTCTGCGGTTGGGTCATCAAAAACGCGATGATTTCGACCGACTCGCTGCCGCTAAGGGATTCAAGTTCATAGGCACGCGCGGCCTTGGGTAGGTAGTCGTCCTTACCGTGCTGGGCGCACCAGACGGTCAGCTCGCCGTTCTGCTCCCACTGGGACTGAAGAATATAATCCACGCCCCGTTCAATCGCGTGTGCCATGGCCGCCCGGTCGGAGTCGGTGAACAGATCGGTATCAAAGGGAGCGCTTTCCAGATTGGCGTGATAGAGCGCCGTGAGCACCCGGGTCATGGCGTTGTCGTTGAAGGTGACGTGATCCGAATAACCACCGCGCAGCGGATAGTACTGGGGCCAGCCGCCGGTGTCGTACTGGGCATCGAGGAGGTAGTTCATGGCCTTGCGCACGCCATCCCGGTAGCGGGTTTCGCCGGTGTCTTTATAGACTTGAGCCAGGTAAATCATTTCGGTGACGGTGGCGCCGTTGTCGATGGTGCCCAGGTCATTGCCGCCGCTACCCTCGAACTCGTAGTCCTGGTTTTTCGGCCAGCCGCCGTGGTCGTACTGGTAAGAGAGGACGATGTCGGCCTTGTCCTGACTCCAGGCAAAACGGGCGCTGCGGAACCGGCTGTGCACCGGGTTGCCGTCCTGCGGGAGCAGCAGGCCATCGCCATCGCTGTTCACTCCACAATCCACCGCGGTGGGGGTGACGCCGATGACCGTCAGGGCGTCCACATTCGGTAGGCCGTCCACGCCGGTCGCGACCAGGCCAATGTCGTTGTCACCGGCGTCGAGTTCCACCGTCTGGGATTCAGTGGTCCAGCTGGTCCAGCTACCGGTGGTGGCAAACTCAAACTCACCGGCGTCGGCGTCATTCACCTGAATGTCGCCGGGGCGTGTATTGAGTGAGGTGTATCTCACCTCCAGCGCGTAGTGACCCGCCTCGGGCACATTGACCCGGTAGGTGATGGCGCTATCGGGAACATTGTCGGTATTGGAAAAGCCCGGGCCGGTGAACCCTTCGTTGTCGCTGTCGACCGTGCCGTCGAGTCGGCAGAAGCCGGTATCGTACTCCTGAATGGTCAGGCTGTTTTCGTCGCCCTGTGTGGTCTCACTGGAGGATTGAGAGGATTCGGACGCGCTGGATGCCGTCGAGCTACTGCTGCTTGAACTGGAAGAGGCATTGTCCGGTGCGGAATCTGATCCGCCGCAAGCGACCAGAAGGCCGCTCATTATCACCGCAAAGGTGAGGGGTTTGATGATCATAATTGACTCTCTCACTATTTTTTATTGGAGATTGTTTGGCCGGCTGGCGGCCATTTTTTTTGCTTTAGGGGTACTTAAACACGACGGGTATTCGACTGCCCTTTCGCTGTAACCGATCAAATATCCGAGGTTTCCCTTTGCCGGTCAAGGGCCTGAAAATAAGCTGTGTTTCACTGTAACCGATACGCACCCTGACAGTGCTGCGCCTGCCACCGTCGCAGAGCCGCTATATGAAAATCAGATAAAATGTTCTGTAACCGGATTCACAAAGGGCGGCGGCGGGCGATGCCTCATAAGTTGCTTTACGCGCCGGTAAGGCTATAGTTGTTTAATGGGGTCGAATAACAGACGTATTGCCACAGGGGCGATAATGGAGTCAATGGGAGTGTTTTCAGGAGGCGATTTCCGGGCATGGACGACACTTTTAGTCCTGGTTTCTCTGCTGCTGGGAGTGTCGGGTATTGCCGCTGCGAAGGATGAGTCGGCGTTGGTTGAGGTGGCTATTCAATTGAAGTGGCGCCACCAGTTTCAGTTCGCTGGGTATTATGCCGCGATCGAGCAAGGTTACTATCGGGATGCAGGCCTGAACGTGACGCTGTATGAGCGCAGTGAAAGCCGATCGCCCATTGACCAACTGATGAGTGGTCGAGTGGAATTCGCCGTGGCGGATACCGGGGCATTGATTTACCGCGCCTCGGGTGTACCGCTGGTGGCGCTGGCGGCGATTTTTCAGTCCTCGCCTTCAGTGTTGGTGACCCGCGCGGATGGGCCGATAGACTCACTTTACGACCTGAAAAATCAGCCCGTGATGCTCAGCGGCGGCTACATGAATGCGGAGTTGCTCGCGATGCTGGCCAACGCCGGAATGGCGGTGGATGATGTTCAGGTGGTGCCGAGTGAAACCTCGCTGGAACCGCTGATCTCCGGGGAGGTGGCAGGTTATAACGGGTACAGCACGAATGAGCCCTTCGAGTTTACCCGCCGTGCCATTCCCTACCGGGTATTTCGTCCGAGCGATTACGGTATCGACTTCTACGGCGATATTCTTCTCACCACGGAAACGATGCTGAATACCGCCCCCGATGTGACTAGGAATTTTCTAGAGGCGACTCGACGGGGCTGGGATTACGCCCTGACCCATCCGGACAAAGTGGTGGACCTGATCCTGCGGGATTACAACACTCTTGGTAAAAGTCGGGAGCACTTGATGTTCGAGGCGGAAGCTTCGAAATCACTGATACTGCCCAATGTGGTTCCCGTCGGCTACATGAACGAAGAGCGGTGGCGACATATAGAGTCGGTGTTTCGCGACCAGGGATTGCTGACCGGGGAAGTGGATCTGAATACCTTCCTCTACAGTGCGGAACCGGACTCCCTGTTTGATGAGCTGTTCTGGGCTCACCGGTGGTATTGGCTGGTGGCGTTGGTGTCGATGGTCGGCCTTGCGCTGCTGCTGCACGCGCGGCGGCTCCATGCGGAGGTGGCCGTACGCACGCGCCAGCTTAGCGATGCCAAACAGCAGGCGGAGCAGGAAGCGCGAACCGATTACCTCACCAACTTGCCGAACCGTCGGCATCTGCTCGAGTGTCTGGTTCGTTATTCCGCTCAATCGCAACGTCATGATCTGCCCCTGTCTTTGATCATGATTGATGTCGATTACTTTAAGCGAGTCAACGACGAGTACGGCCACGCCGCCGGCGATGAGGCACTGCGGCAGGTGAGCGCTTTGCTGGCAGAGTCGGTGCGTACCGGTGATATGGCCGCGCGCATGGGGGGAGAGGAGTTCGCCATAGTCTGTCTCAACAACGATGCTCAAGAAGCGGTAGCGCTTGCGCAGAGACTCTGCCAGGACATTGCGAGCACACCAGTTACTTTTGGCAGCACTGAGTTCAGCCTGACCGTCAGTATGGGCATCGCGGTGTATGAACACGGCGAAGCGGTCTCATCCCTGTTACAGAAGGCCGACCTGGCCCTATACCAAGCCAAAGCCGGTGGTAGAAATCGGGTGCAAACCTGGCACGCGGATGGGGACTTGCCTTCCGGACCCCGCACGGCAAGCCCGTGACAAGACGACAAGGCTCATAATATACTGCCCGAGAGAACTGTGAGAGATCCTGCACCATAGCAGGGCAAACCACCCCTATAAAAAACATCTGGTGGATACTATGACAATCAACCCTCGTCCCGGCCGATGGCTGGGTGTGCTCCTGTGTGCCAGTCTCGCCTCCGAGGTGCTGGCTCAAGATCCCGTTGTGAAAGTGGACCTGGACTTTGCCGGCCGCCAGACGTCGGAAGTCAATGAACCGGGCTATACGCCCTGGTCCATCGGTAGCGCCACTACAGCCAGCGAAACCTTCGACGGAGTGACCGTGACATTTACCCAAAGCGGTGGTGTCGGCCTGCGCTCGAACTGGTTCAAAACCCATATTCAATCGCCCTATCTCGCCCGATTGGTGAGCGACGGCCTTCTGGTGGATTTCGGTGACGGCGAACCACAGGAGGGAGCCATTACCATGACGCTGTCGGATTTGCCCGCTGGTGAGCACAGCCTGCTGGTTTATCTGAATTCGGTTGATGGCTGGGCCGACACCACAGTGGCGCCTCTGGATATTTATGTGGATGGTGTTCAGGTCGAGAACGACCTGGCCATGACCAATCGCGTCGAGGAAAACACCGCGGCGCAGACGGCGTACCTGACGTTCGACAGCACGGGTGACAATGTTGAAGTTCGGTTCGAGGCCGAGACTGGCGCCGGCGCGGACATTGAAACCGTGGTGATCAATGGCTTTGAATTGAACACGCCCAATGTGGCCCAACAAGCCCGACAACCTCTCCCGGCCGACGGTGATCGACATGTCGAAACGACCGACGGCCACCTGACACTGAATTGGACGCCGGGTCCGGACGCGGTTGCCCATGAGGTGTATTTCGGGACCGATGAGGCTCTGGTGAGTGACGGCGACAGCTCGGTTTATTGGGGGCGCCAGACGAGCAGTGAGTTTGCACTGCAGGGGTTGTACAGTCGCGAAGAGTATTTCTGGCGGGTGGATCAGGTTGACCTGGAGGACCGGATCACTCGCGGTAATGTCTGGTCTTTTCAGCCACGTCAGCTCGCCTTTCCCGCCGCCGAGGGCTATGGTCGCTTTGCACTGGGTGGTCGTGGCGGTCAGGTAGTGAAAGTCACCAACCTGAACGACAGCGGCCCGGGCAGTTTGCGCGCGGCGGTGGAAAACGATATTGGTCCGCGCACTATTGTGTTCGACGTGTCTGGCATCATTCATCTGGAATCGCGCCTGACCATCAGTGATTCGTATGTGACTGTGGCGGGACAGACTGCGCCCGGCAAAGGCATTGTGGTACGGGGCGCACCCTTTGGTGTCAGTGGTGCCAGTGACGTGGTGATGCGTCATATCCGGGTGCGCCTGGGGGCCGGCACCACATACGATGGCATCGGTCTGCAGGGTGCGGATCACGCGATTGTCGATCACAGCTCGATCAGTTGGACCATCGATGAAGCCTTCTCTTCCCGCAGCGCGCGAAACATCACATTGCAGCGCACTCTGATTGCCGAAGCATTGAATGTGGCGGGGCATGACAATTACCCCTCGGGCACGCGGCACGGTTACGCTGCCAGTATCAGTGGCGATATTGGCAGCTTCCACCATAACCTGCTGGCCCACAATGAAGGCCGCAACTGGTCGTTGGCCGGCGGGCTGGATGGCAATGGGGACTACGCCGGACGGTTGGATATTTTCAATAACGTGGTTTACAACTGGCGCAGCCGGACCACCGATGGTGGTGCTCACGAGGTGAACTTCGTCAACAATTATTACAAGCCGGGCCCGGCCACCGAAGAAATGTACGCGCTCAATTTGGAGTACGATAATTTCCCCGGAACCCAGCGTTACTACTGCTCCGGTAATGTGATTCCCGGCCGGGCGGACGAGAGCAACCAGACCGCTGTCTGCCGGGTGAAAAGCGGCAGCCCCAACGGTTATGAAACCTGGGTGAATGAACCGTTCTTCCCCTCCCGTGCCGAAGTGCACAGTGCCGCCGAAGCCTACAAACGGGTATTGTCCGATGTGGGAGCCGGGGGCTTGATGCAGGACGATCAGGATCTTCGGGTCATTCAGGAAACGCTTGCCGGAACGGCCACCTACGAGGGCAGTTACACCGGCGAGCCGGGCCTGCCCGATCACGAAGACGACGTGGGCGGCTATGAAGATTATCCCTACCTGCAGCGTGATCCCGATTGGGATAGCGACGATGACGGCCTGCCCGACTGGTGGGAGAAATTGCATGGCATGACCCCGCTCTCCGGTGGCGACGACTTTGCCGATGCCAATGCGGATCCCGAACGGGATGGGTACACCATGTTGGATGAGTACCTGGACTGGATGGCTCAACCTCACACAATGATCCGCGAGGGCGAAACCGCCGAGTTCAACCTTGCCGACCTGTTTCGTGGCTATACCGACGAGCCGGCCTATTCGATCATCTCAGTCAGCAATGGCTCGGTGGCGCTTGAAAATGGCACGGCCTTTTTTACCACCGAGGCGTGCGGTCTGGCGGAGATTGCGTTGAGCGTGGAGGACGCCGACGGTCACTCCATGACTCGAACCGTCAATGTGTTTGTGGACACCGATCCCGCCGGCGAGTGTGAGCGCAGCCCCGAGTATGATGACGCTCATACGCCAGCGGGACCGGTGGACGGAGAGAACGATGAAGCACCGGCCCCCGACGGCGGTGATGACGGTGTCGATATGGGTAACGATACCGCCAGTGGCGGTGGTGGCAGTGTTTCATTGACCGGGCTGGTGATGTTGTCCCTTCTGGTCTGGCGTCGTCGCCAGCGAGTTCGGATCAGGATGGCGTAGGGAAAGCGACCGCTTATGCAAACGTATTGGGTCAGAGCATTTTTGGCTGGCGTGGTGTGGCTGTTGGCAATAACGGGTTGTGCCGCGCTGGAATCGGTACCGTCGGAAGACGGGCGGAGCGCGCCGCTGGTATTGGCACCGGGTGTTTTTGATGCTAAACAACCCGACACCCTGGGACTGTCGTTCGCTCCCGGCCGGCAAACCTTTACGGTGTATCGCCCCGGCCCGGAGGACTACCGTTACAATCACGGTGCGGTGGTCATGAGTTTTCGGGGCAGGCTTTACGCTCAGTGGCAGAGCTCTCGACGGGATGAAGATGCACCGGAAACCGAGATCCGCTACGCGATCAGTCCGGATCAGGGCGCGAACTGGAGTCGCCCAAAGACGCTGGCATTGCCCCGAAAAGACGCCACCATCACCAACGGTGGCTGGTGGGTGAGTGGCGATCAATTGGTGGCCTACATCAACGTATGGCCTCACGATACTGAGCCACGCGGTGGCTTTGTGGAGTACGTTTCCAGCGCTGACGGTGAACGTTGGAGCGAACCCCGGCGAGTGATGACCCGCGCGGGCAAACCATTGAACGGTATTCTGGAGCAGGATCTTCGAGCGCTGCCCGGGGGGCGCATTCTTACCACCGTACACGAACAGCCCGGGCTGATTGCCACGCCCTGGTTCACCGATGATCCCAGTGGCGTGTCGGGCTGGCAGCGGGGTGAGTTGCCCAATCTGGCGCACGAGCCGCATATCACCCGGGAGCTCGAGCCCAGCTGGTATCGCCGTGGCGATGGCCGCATTGTGATGACTTTCCGCGATCAACAGAGCAGCTTCCGAATTCTGGCAGCAGAAAGTCGTGACCGGGGGGCGAGCTGGACGCAACCGGTGATCACCAACTTTCCCGATTCAAGGGCCAAGCAGAGCGCTGGTAACTTACCGGACGGTTCGGCGTTTATTGTCAATAATCCCAGCGGAAACAAAACCCGGATTCCGCTGACAATAGCGGTGAGCAAAGAAGGGCAGCGTTTTGATCGGGCCTGGCTGGTGCGCGCCGGCGGAGCGGACCTGCAGCCCTGGCGGTACGAGGGAAAGTATAAACGGGCGGGTTACAGCTATCCGAAAAGCTACGTAGACGAAGAGTTTGTTTATGTCGCCTACGCGACCAACAAGGAAGATATCGAAATCACCCGAATACCCATCGGATCTTTGGCTCCTTAAGCGCAAAAAAATCCCCGGGTGGTGAGCCGCCCGGGGATTTTTTCAAGGCTTCAGAAAAACCGGAATCAGATGCCCCACAGGCGGCGCAACATGTCCCACTTCTCCTGTTCGAAGCCTTCCCACTGACCCCAACCACTTTCATTGGAGACCGGGTCGTACGCGTGCTCGTACAGACCACCGGTATCTTCCGATTCGGGGTTGGTGGACCAGTAGCAGCCCTGAATGTCCTTCTCGATCATGTAGTCGACCAGGGTATTCTGCCACTGCATGTCGATACCGGGCTCGACGTGACTCCAGGCTTCACGATGGCGCGGTGGCGCATCGGCGGGCCAGTTTCTATGACCGCCGAACTCACCGATGATCATCGCGTAACCCTGGTCACGCAGATACCCGAAGTGTTCATCCCAACCGGCCTCCAGGCGCTGAGGGTCAATAACAATGTTACAACCGGCTTCGGCCGCTTCGATATCTTCAAGGCCTTCACACTCGGGTTGCGCCGGATCCATGAACTGACGCTGGACAAATACCGACGGACCGTAGGTGTGCGGAGACAGAATCAGGCGCTCCTTGGGAATATCCAGCGGTGCGTCCGCGAAGGGGAAGAAGTTTTCACCCCAATTGGGGTTGGAGTCTTCATCGCCGTGAGGCACTTCGTCACCGGCACTGGTTGAGGTAGCGATGCCTTCAACCATGATCAGAACATCGTCGTTAACCTCGGCAATGGCCTGGTAGGCATTTTCTGACAGACGCTTCCACTCGGCCCAGGTGTAATCCCACGGCTCATTGAAGATGTCGATGGCCATGATGTTATCGACACCCAACTGCTCGGACAGACCGGCGATTTCCCGGAGATCTTCAAGCCACAGCTCTTCGTTGTAAAGATCGACCTGTACGTTCGGGTCGTCTACCGGGCCGCAGGAATAACCTTCGCGCTTGAACTCATAGTTCTCGCGTTCCGCATCCGCGTAAGGCGGTGTGGCATCCAGCCGGCCCGCGCGCCAGCCCACGTAATTGGAGCAGGAGTGAATGTCGATGATTACGTTGATGCCGTTATCGTCGGCCTGGACAATGAAATCTTCCAGCGCCTGACGGGCATTTTCCTGACGGACCGACTCGTGGTTTTTCAAAACGCCGCCTTCGCGAATGTCACCGATACCCTGGGGATCGTTCGGATCCAGGGTCTGCGGCGCAATGGGCAGACGGATGGTATTGATCCCTTGAGCGGTAATCTCGTCCATGGTCTGCTGGATGGTCCGGCCGGAATCGACCCACCACATGTTGCCGACATACAGCTCCATGGGAGCACCGTCGGCGTTGTTTTCGGCATCGGCAGGCTCGTGTTGGCCTTCAAGACCAAACCATGCAGAACACTGCACCGGGAAGGCGTCACCGTTCTGGGTGATCTGACCGGTTTCGTCAACACGGAACACACCGCCCGCATCCGGCGTGCTACTGGACGAGCTGGATGAGGAGGAGCTTTCGCTGCTGGATGAGCTCTCACTACTGGACGAACTCTCACTGCTGGAACTGGAAGAGGAGCTGCTGCTTCCGCCATCGACCGGGCCGTAGGGATCGGGCTGGTCGCTACAGGTGGTCAGGCCGATACAGCTCTGGTTGTCTTCCCAGCCCCAGCCGTTGTCCTGACTGTCACAGAGCGGGTAGAGCGTGCCATACCAATCACACTGTTGACCCGTGGCGCCGTCGTCACTGGATGAAGAGCTGGAACTTTCACTGCTGGAGCTCTCACTGCTGGAGGAACTGGACGAGCTGGAAGAGCCCCCACCGGTGCAGACGTCACCCGACAGTTCCGGACGCTCAATGGCGCCGCCGTTGGCATCAATCTGCATGCCGAACTCAACGGTCTGACCCGGTTGAATCGTGCCATTCCAACCCAGGTCGGTCGCCGTATAGGGGTTGCTGCCCGATACCTGCGCGTTCCAGCTGTTGGTGACCCGGTTGTTGTCGTAGGTCCAACTGACGTCCCAGCCATTGACGGCGGTGGTGCCGTTATTGGTGATCTCAACGGTGGCTGTGGCACCGCTGCCCCACTCGTTGCTGACAACGTATTCGCAACTTGCCGATTGAGCCATGGCACCCTGCCCCGCCATCGCAAGGCCAAGGCCCAGCATGGCGGCGTAAATGCCATTACGCTTTTGTGTTGTGCTTATCATTTGTAGTTTTCTCCTGGTGTTGCTGAACGGAAAGCAGGTGGCGTGCCCGTTATTGTTATATGGCACGCACCTGTCGCCTTGATTGCCTTTGGTCGTTATGACCATAAGGTGCAGGAGATGGTAGCTCAAAATAAAAAGAGACAAATGACTGTCTGCTCGGTTTATGACGTATTACTTTTTTTTATTATCCTTAGCGCTTAATGAACGAGACTGTTATTAGGAATTGCAATCCGTTGTCGTTCAAATATTTGTTTTGATGATTTAAATTTCCGAAATAAGAAACGCCTTTTGAACCATTTATGGCGCAAGAATATTAATTGTTGTGTTGGGCGTCGCGATCTTCACTGTCGTTCGATTGTTCTTTCGCCTCACGGGGTAAAAGCGGTTCGTAGTAATCCGCAAACAAATCGGGAATCAGGATTTTTCGCTCGCCGGATCTGTCGCTCAGCTCGGTATCGCGCCAGGGAATAATGTATAGGAGCTTGGGTAGCTCCCGATTGGAACGGATGCGCGTAGCTTCCATTTCAATTTCGATGCGTGGGCTCGCCTGGGCCGGAACAGGCGAGCTGACCACCAGGAGTGGCAGCGCGCCGGTCAGGAGAGTGAACAGGCGGTACTTCATCCGGCGTGCTCCCGATGTTGTTGACGTTTGAGCGCATTTTTCAACTGTTCGAGCCAGGCGGTAGTGGCGTCGTCCGGCTCCTCGATCAACGCGAGATAGTTCTGATAGTGATCAATGGCTCGCTCAAGGTCCTGGTAGTAAGTGTCGTAAATAAGCGCCAGGTTGTAGTGCGCGTCGGGATAGTCGGGCTCCAGAGCCACTATCCTTTTGAACAGCCGCTCAGCCGATTGTGGTTGATCGGCATTCAGCGCCAGAATGCCGGACAGATTCAACGCTGGAATGCTGTCCGGGTTCAGTTCACGGGCCCGTGCCAGCGCCTGATCCCGTAATTCCGATTTCTCTAAACGGTGATACAGCGTGGACAGGTTGGCCCAGAGCTCCGGGTGGTGAGGTCGCTGTTCGATCAGTTGCTCCAGGATGTTCGCCGCCGCATCGTAGCCTCCAGTGGCCGCCCGTGTTGCGGCCCGGTCGGCCTGGCGCTGTTGCTCCTCGCTCAGAGATTGGCGTGCATGGTCGCGCACGGGTCCGGGTTCTGGTCCACTCGTGGTCTGGGTACAGGCACCGAGCAGTGCACTGGTGAAGAGCAATACACACACTGGCCATCGTGTCTTTGTACTCACGGCTGGTCCGCCTCCAGGCGTGCGTTGGTGATTGGTTCTGAGGTGTGGTTTGGTTTTTCTGACTCCGCCATCTTTGGAAATCGAATGCTCATCTTGGCCGGTCGGTCATAGCGAACCGGAAACAGGACGGCCAGGCGCTCCCGACTTTTTGCCAACCAGTCATTGAAGGAAACCGACGCGACACGCCGCAAGTTGCGCTCGTAGAATTCAATCGCCTTGTCTTCAAACGGGAAGGCGCGATCCTCCAGAAGAATGTTGTATTGCATCAGTGCCTCGTCGCTCAGTTCCGTGGGCCGGTCTGACTCCAGTAAGTCCCGCGCCAGGGTTTCGTAGATGCGGCCAATCTGATGGGTGGATTCCGATGCAATGTCCGTCAGGCCGTAAGAAGCTGCGCGGGCATAGTGCTGGATGGCGTTCTGCATGTGTCCGGTTTTCTCCGAGAGGCTTCGGTCCAGCGGCAGGCTCAAACGGGTCGCCTTGAAGTGTTCGTGGTGATCGCGCCCCAGGCCGAGTGCGGCGGTGGCGGCCAGGCGTCGCGTCCGGTCGGTCCTGGCCTGATCCGGTTGCTGTCGGTCCCGGGTCAGGATCTGTTGTTGCCAGTACGCCCGCTTCTCCGGTTCGCCGGATTGGGTGTACAGCGTCACCAGGTGGTTCATGGCCTCGGCGTTCTCCGGATAGGGGTTCGGGTAGCGATGCGCGTACCGGCGAAAAGCATTGATCGCGGCGTCCCGATCGCCCTGTTCAAGATAGAGTTGAGCGGCCTTCCACTGCGCGGCCCGTTGAGCGCGACCGTCCTGTTCGGTGCCCGCCAGGCGTTCATACTGACGAGCGGCCCGGTCGGTCTGACCGCTGGCCAGATAGGCGGTACTCAACTGACGTTCTGCATCGACCCGCAATTCGTGTTCCGGGTATACGGTCTGAAAGCGCTGAATCAGGGCGATGGCCAGGCCCCAGTTTTCGTATTCGCCCGCCAGTGACAGGGCGTTGTACAGTCCGCGCGCGGCGTTGTCGCTGTCGGGGTAAGCTTCGTGAATGCGTCGGAAATGATCAATGGCGGCGTCCCATTCCTGTCGACGCTCCGCTTGTTCCGCCTGCCGGTACACGCTCAACGACCAGCGCGCTTCGGTCAGCGAGCGGGTGTCGTCCGAAAGTGCCGGGAGACTGAGTAACTGCCGGGCGATCTGTTCCGCCTCGGCGTAACGCTGCTGATCGAAATGACTCTGCAGAATGAGCGAGTAAGCCTCCTGTTGATGGGGCGGGTGATCCTGGGCAAAACGTGCCAGTTCAATCGCCTCATCGTAGGCATTGGCCCTGAACGCGTGGCGGGCGGCCTGCCAGGCAACGGAAGGCGTGCGCGGGTCGCTGGGGTAGAGCCGGGCGAAGGCCTGTGCGTAGCGCAGATTGCGGGCCAGCCAGCGCTCCGGTTGTTGACCGGTCAGTTCATCAAGCAGCGCCAAGGCCGCATAGGCCGCGTCCTGGTTGAGAATGACCGAGCCATCGAACGCCGCCCGCTCGTATTGCAGGAAGGCCGGTTCGGTTTGTCCGGCTTCTGCCAACAGATCGCCGTAGAGCAGCGTAACCCCGTCCTGCTGGGCATAGCTGGCAAAGTGCTCGAGATACCGTTGGTACCATTGCTGCGCCTGCCTCAAATGCGCGTCTTCGGGCTGCTGTTGGTAGCGACTGTGATAATGGCGGGCCACTTGCGTCCACTGATGGCGAAGGGCTTCCGTGGTGTTCTTTTCCAGCGCCGGATTGCTCTTGTTTCCGGCGGTGAGCGTTCGATAGCGTTGGTAGTCCCGGTAAGCGGTTTCGCTGGCCTGCAGAGCCGCCTCGGTGAACCCGTGCTCCTGCCAGAGTGAGACGATGTGGGCCCGGGCCCGCAGGCTCAGCAGAGGCTCCGGCCCGGAGGCGATCAGCGCCTGCCACTGGGTCACGGCATCGCTGATACGCTCCTGGTCTTCAAGTAGAGTGGCGCTGGCGTGGTAGGGGGCGTAGAGGTCCGTCAAGCCGTGTTTCCTGAACAGTTCAACGATCGGGGGGGAGTAGCGCTGCATGGCCAGGGCCAGGGAGCGGTAATATTCGTTATAGATGACCTGCTGGTCGGCGTTCAGTGGGTTCTCGAATTGCTCGGCCAGGTCCGGAAAATCCTGCGCGTGTATGACCGCGATGTAATCTTCCAGAGCGGGTTCATACAGGGACTGTTTGTAGCGCGACCAGCCGCGCTTGAACAGCGCCCGCTCGTGAAAGCCGGTGTCCTGGCTGCTGTGCAGTGCCGCGGTGTAGGAAATTTCCGCCGCCAGGTAGTCGCCGGCGCTAAACGCTGCCTCGGCAAGCCGGAACTGCGCTTCAGCATACAACTCAGACTCGGGGTGGCGTCGCGCCAGGGCCTCCAGGGCCTGCAAGGATGCATCGTGATGGCCCAACAGGTCGTGACTTTTGGCGAGTTGATAGAGCTTGCGATCGTTGCCTGACGCGTCCGGGAAATCGGCCAGCGCCAGAGTCAGCAGTTCGACGGTGCGTTCCAGGGTGGCGCGATAGCGCTGGTCTTCCTGATAGTCGTCCTGTTGGGCCCAGCGCTCGCTCTCCTTCAGCTCCAGCTCTGCCAGACGGGCCAGGGCCTGGTTACGGCTGTGATCGTGCCCCGGTGCGTTGTGCAGAAATTCATAGTAAGCGCTCTTGGCGTCGGCGTCCGAGATCTGCCCGATGACCGGGGCACTGTGGTAAGTTGAGGGGGAGCGGTCGAGCTGCGCGAGCGTGGCCGGCTCAGGCGGTTGGGAAACGCAACCGGCGAGTACCAGGGTAGCCGGTGCGATGGCGTTCCACAGTGTGCGCGAGCGAAAGGACGAGTTAACGGCGATCATAGATGGTGGCCAGTCCGTATTGGCTTTGACTGATCAGCGTGTTCAGCCGGTTCTGTTGAGCTTCCAGCGACCGGGTGTCCGCTGCTTCGGGCGAACGCTTCGCCAGCGTTTTTTGTATCTGCTGTAACTGGTGTTGATAGAGCAACAGGGCTTCCCGATAATTGGCCTCGGCCAGCTTGAGCCGGTTCATCCGGTCGTAAGTAAAGGCCACCAGAAATGCGCCTTCGGGGATGTCTTCGGCGTGCTCCTCCTTGAGTCGTCGGAAGGCATTGAGCGCACCGCCGTGGTCCCCCAGGTGCAGCGCCGTCAGGCCGATGCCCCGCCAGGCCTGGGCGCTGTGACGACTGTTCTGATCGATGGTGCCGAAGGTGGTTCGGGCATCGCGGTAGAACCCCTGCTGCAGCTGGGACATCCCCAGCATCATGCGCCAGCGGTTTTTCAGCTCGGCCTCCGGTTCGGCGCGTGCCAGCAGTTGCTCCAACTCCCGATGGGCATCCGACCACCATCCCTGTTTCAAAAACGCGATGGCCAGGTTGGTGCGGGCCTCAAGGTAGACATCACTGTCCGGTTCGATGCGCTCGTATAACGGAATGGCCCGACGGTGCTCGCCCCGATATTGCCACAGCAGCGCCTCCGCCAGGTGCAGATAGCTTCTTTGAGGCGGGCTCAACGAATAGTGATGTTGAAGAGACGGCAGTTGTTCTTCCACCCTGTGCCACTGTGCCTGCCGGACGGCGTCACGCAAGTCGCTGAACTGTCGCTCGATGGCCTGATCGAACGATTGGCTTAGGGCCACGACCGGCAGACACAACAGACCCAGCATAATGAAGAGCCGTTTCCTTGTCGCTGTTGGCATCATGCTGTCAGACCCGTCACGCATCCAACTGGCAGGTGAACTGATCCTGTTCATCCACGCCGATACGCACCCGCTGAATCGGCTCGCCGGACACCATTCGGCCGAGGCACTCCGAGGCGATCATCGGAAGCAGGGTGCGGGTCAGGATGTTTTCGATATTCCGCGCCCCGGTGTCCACTTCCTGGCTGCGGGCAATAATGTGCAGCAAGACATCTTCCTCAAAACTGAACTCGGCCCCGTAATGCTCCGCCACTCGGCGACGGATTTTTTCCATGTTGATAGCGCCGATTTTCATCAGGTCTTCATCGCCCAGCGGGTAGTAGGGCACGATGGTGGTGCGCCCGAGGAACGCGGGCTTGAAGTGTCGAAGCAACTGCGGGCGGAAGTTGTCCAGCAGCACATCGGGCGCAATGGTGTCCTCCTGGGACTGACACAGGGCGCGAATGTGCTCCTCGCCGGCGTTGGAGGTCATGATGATCACGGTGTTACGGAAGTCGATATCGCGCCCTTCGCCATCCTTGATCGTGCCTTTGTCGAACAGGTTGTAAAACACATCCTGTACGCCGGGGTGAGCTTTTTCCATTTCATCCAACAGAATCACACTGTAGGGTTTACGCCGCACCGCCTCGGTGAGCACACCGCCCTCGCCATAACCGACGTAGCCGGGCGGGGAGCCGAGCAGCATGGAGACTTTGTGTTCTTCCTTGAACTCGGACATGTTGATGACGGTCAGGTTGTGCTCACCACCGTAGAGGGTGTCGGCCAGGGCCAGAGCGGTTTCGGTTTTCCCCACACCGCTGGGGCCGACCATAAAGAAAACCCCAATGGGTTTGCGCGGATCGGTCAAGCCGGCACGGGCGGTGCGAATGCTCTGGGCAATGGCGTCCAGCGCGTGGCGTTGGCCGATGACACGCTGGTTCAGGGTGTCGCTCAGGTTAAGCACGGATTGAATCTCATCGGACAGCATTTTGCCCAGCGGAATGCCGGTCCAATTGGATACCACTTCGGCAATGGCCTGGCCGTCGACATGAACCTTGATCATGGGCGTATCGCCCTGCAGGCGGGTCAACTCTTCGAGCAGAGTTTTCAGATCCGCTCGTGCATTGGCAGCCTCTCCGGAATCACCCTCCGCCTCGTGGTCGGCTTCAATTGTGTCCTGGTGTTGATTGACGGCGGTCACCAACTCCCGTTCTATGTGCCATTGTTGCCGTTGTTGTTCCAGGCGTTGTTCCAGCTCAGCCTGTCGTTGCGTGAGTTCATCGATGCGGTCCTGGCAGTTATCCAGTGCTGCATTTTCCCGGGCGAGAGTGGCCAGGTTTGCGGCGATCTGGTCCAGCTCCCGCTCGGTGTCTTCGATGGGGGCGGGGGTGGCGCTCTGGCTCAGGGCCACCCGGGCACAGGCGGTGTCGAGCAGGCTGACGGATTTGTCTGGCAACTGGCGACCGGGCATGTAGCGGCTGGACAGGCGCACCGATTCGACAATCGCCTCGTCCATGATCCGCACCTTGTGGTGTGCCTGGAGCATGCCAGCGATGGCCCGCATCATATCAATGGCCTTGGTTTCATTCGGTTCCTCCACTTTCACTACCTGAAAGCGCCGGGTCAAAGCCGGATCGCGTTCGAAGTACTTTTTGTACTCGGCCCAGGTGGTGGCGGCAATGGTGCGCAGTTCGCCCCGGGCCAGAGCGGGCTTGAGCAGGTTGGCGGCATCGCCCTGTCCCTCTTTACCGCCGGCACCGATCATGGTGTGCGCCTCGTCGATAAAGAGGATGATCGGCTGGGGCGAGGCTTTGACTTCGGCGATGACAGACTTCAGACGATTTTCAAACTCGCCTTTTACGCTGGCTCCGGCCTGCAGCAGTCCCAAGTCCAGGCTGCGCAGCACTACATTCTTCAGCGGCTCGGGGACATCACCCTTGGCGATCCGCAGCGCAAAACCCTCCACCACGGCGGTTTTCCCGACACCGGCTTCGCCGGTCAGGATGGGGTTGTTCTGTCGGCGACGGATCAGGATATCGACAATCTGACGGACCTCCTGGTCCCGACCCCAGACTGGATCAATTTTCCCATCTTTGGCCGCCTGGGTGAGGTTGACCGTGTACTTGTCCAGACAGGGTGTGTTGCTGGCCTGGGCGGTATTGGAAGGAACTTCGTCCACCCCGTGTTCGGGCGGTAGCTCCCGCGACTCGGCCGTAGTGCCCACCAGTGCCTTGACCAGCTCCCGCACGGATTCCGGAGCGAGTGACTCCAGCGCGGGGCAACTGGCCACGGCCGATCGACGCAAGCTGTCATCCAGGAGCAGAGCGGCCAGCAGGTGAGCACTGGTGACCTGGCTGTGAGCGTATTCCACTGACGCCAGTACCCAGGCCTGCTTGGCCAGCTCTACCACGTTGGGCGATAGTGCGGGTGGACGAGTGCTGCCATTTTTGAGTTGATCCAGTTCGCGATTGAAAGCGCGACTCAGGGTGTCCGGCGACAGCTCGAATTTCTCCAGAATGGCCTGCGCGTCGGTGTCGTCGACCTCGAGCAGTTTGACCCACCAGTGTTCGACTTCCACGTTGTAGTGACCGCGGGACAGGCAGATGCCCGCCGCCCCTTCGAGCGCATTGCGCGTGGTGTTGTTCAGCTTGTTGACGAGAGATTTCAGATCCAGAGTAATCATGTCGACTCCTTGTAGTATGACCGCTGCGTCACCGTTCAGGCGGCGGCACGGCCGGGTCCTTTGGGACGGATTGTATGAGATGTTTGAGACTCCGGCGTCCGGGTGGACACGGGAATATTCTGGGTGGCGTTGGCGCTGTCCGGGCGAGAGGCTGACCGGGGCAGCCGGGAATTCCAGCCGAGCTGCCCCGGCGTGCCGGTGCCGATCGGCAGTTGTTTGGGCAGAGCCTCGGAGCGAACCTTCAGTTGCAGATTGAACTGGTGCTCGCAACCGAGATATAGCGCACTGAGCTGGTCCATGGCTTTCAGCGCCGGACTGCCCGGTGCAAACCGTTCGGTCTGGGCCCGGTCGAGTGGGCCAATGGTCACGTCCACTTGGTTCTGGGCCAGCCAGGATTTCTGCCCGAGCAATGTCGAGCGACCGAGACAGTTATTCTGTCCGCGAGGTTGGGTCAGAGACGGAAGCTGGCAGCGCATGTCCGGCAGCACCTCGCACCAAGCGCCGGAGAAGGTCGACAGGCTGATGGGAACCCGGAAATAGCCCTTGAGAATCTGCTCGAAATTGTCGACGGTTTTCACCGGTTGAGAGAGCAGCCCGCCGTAATAGATCAGTGCCTCGGCGGGCAGATCCGGGTTGTCCGGAAGCAGACGCGGCGACAGCCCCAGCAGTGACAGGAGCATCTCGGTGTGACGGTCTATGGTGGTGGCCGAGCCACGGTGGCGTCGAGCGCGTTCGTACTCCAGAGGCAGTCGATATTTACTCGCCGCCTGCCACAACAGGTTCATGCTGCGATGATTGAACAGGTCGAGAAAGCGGGTCAGGGCCGGGTCTTTGGCCTTCTGCCGCTCAAGCAGGAGCTCGGTATAGTGGTAGGGCAGAGGGCCCAGCGCGCCATCCAGGCTGAGGAGATTGGATTGAACCGACCACTGCTCACCGTGTGGCTCAATCTCTTCGATTTCCGAAGCGGGAAACGTCAGGCGGTGCTGGCCGCTGAAACGGATGGCCTCCTGAGACACAGGGCGCACATCGACCCCGGGGGCAAAGCGCAGTGGCCGGCGGTACTGAGCCTGGTCCGAAAGGGATGGCTCCGAGCCGTGAAACTCGAGCAGACGCAGTATCTGCAGGGCGCTGAAGGCTTCCGGTTCGGCCTGAAGCTGTGCGATCACAGACATACTTTACCCCCGGCTCGAATCGGCCCGACCCGGTAAAAACCGTCGTAGCCTTTGCGCTTGACCCGAAGCTGACTGAATGAGTTGATGGAGCAGTAGAGCGCAAAGAAATGCTCTAACACCCGGGTGAACAGACACAGACTGACGCCGGACAACAAGCGATCGTCAAGCGTCAGGGTCACTTCCATTCCCCGACACAGCGTGGGCCGGCCGGCGATCTGAATCGGTGCGTTGACCGGTCGGACTTTCAGGTCGGTGATCGCCTCGATCAGGGAGCGGTGCGCCGAGGTTTGCCGGTAATCGTACAGGCGCAGAATTTCCCGCAAGGCTTCACCGCTTTCGCCATCCGTCAGTGAACGCTGGTTCAGTTGCAGGTGAGAGAGCAACTGCCAGCGAGCGGCGTTACCCAATGCCGGACGAATGGTTTCCGTGGGTTGAGTCAGGCAGCGGATCTGTCGGGTGGGAGGACTGCCGTCAACGCATTGCAGTTGAGGCTCCCGGTTATTGAACGGAAGTCGTGCCGGCTGGTCCCGGTTGCTGCAGGTGGTGTGGATCAGCAGTGTCTTTTCCCCGGCGGAACTGGGGGAAAACTCCAGATCCACCAGGCTGAGAAACACATCGGTGCCCTCATCCCGGTTATCCGGTTTGAGTTTCGCGTGACGCCGCTGGGCGTGCCAGAAGGTCTGATCCTGATGGTAGTGCCGATCGTGATTGAGTCCGTAAAACGGTCGGTACTCGGCGCTTTTACCGTAGGCGTCTGCGGCGATCACCCGGTCTACCGAAAACACTTCGTAGCCCGAGGGCCGGCGGATGTCGGGCTGAATCTGGTACTCGTACTGACGGTGATCCAGCGCAATCGGGTCGGCCTGATGTTCGAACAGATTGACCACTGGTGTGCAACCGGTGACGAAGTGCGCCGCGTTGATGTGGTGTTCCAGCTCCACATCCGTATCAGCGAGGTAGATGTACAGCTCCAGGGAATCGAGGGTCGGTGACAGGCGGGACAGGTCCAGTCCCTGTATGTCCACGAACAGAAACTTTTCGGGAAAAGCAAAATACTCGGTCAGCAGGCGGTACCCGAGGAACGCATTGTCGGGGTAGGGGAGGAGTCCCTCGTCTTTTCCGAAACCGACCGGTTGCACCTGGTCGCCACCGAGAAAGACGGGCCGGCTGGTGCCATCGCTCAACACCAGATTCTCACACCGATTGATCAACAACTCGTACAGCGGGTGGATGTATTGGGGTTGGCCCTTGAGATAAAACCGCAGCGACCGGGGCAGACCATCGGCCAGGTTGGCGCCCTCCAGGAGCGGCGTCAGACGAATCTTTAGCACGCTGGCCGCGCCGCGCATTCGATCCGCCCCGGGGGTGTTGAAGGGGCGACCCATCAGTTGTGCCTCGGCCACTTCGACCGGAGTCAGGGTGGTGTCATAGCAGGTGCTGAAGCGACACTTCTCGCCCTTGAAGGAACGGGTGTCGAGCTCGGTGCCTTTGGGAACCACAAAAGGCCGCTCAAGTTGCTCCGGGTCGGGCTCGAAGCGCACGATGCTCATGGCCGGAATCGGCCGCTGATAATGGGGGAACAGGGTGCCGAGCAATGCGTCGCTGAATTCGGGGAAATCATCGTCAAGGCGATGCTGAATGCGCGCATTGAGATAGGCGAAACTTTCCACCAACCGGGACACATGGGGATCCTCGATGGTCTCGGTGGAGATGCCCAGGCGGCTGGCGATTTTCGGGTTCTCCTTGGCGAACTCGGCGCCCATCTGCCGAATGTACGCCAGCTCGCGCTCGTAGTAAGGCAACAGTTCATCAGCCATGGAGTGACTCCTTGACGTTCACGCTGCGAGAGACCGGCTCGAGAATCGAGTCGAACACCACGCTTTGCGGCGCTGGGTCGGCCCATAGCACCGCATCAATACGAAAGCGCAGCGTTCGGTCGGTGCGCTCCCGGTTCTCGAGGTGAGTCACCCGCACGCTTTTGAACCGGGGTTCATACTCCCGCAGTATGCGTTCGAGCTGTTGCACAAAGCGCTGCTTTTTTTCGGCGTCGGAAATGTTCACGGTTGCCAGGTCCGGTAGGCCGTAGTTGAGCAGGGAGTGGGTAGCTTCCGGACACTCCTGCGGGGGCTCGATCATGCAGAAACGGCTGTTGAGCAGATTCTCCAGATCTCGCCGCACGCTCTGGCGTAGTTCGCTCAGGTACTGGTGGCGTGCCGGCGCGGGCTCGCGCACAGCCTGTGGGTCATGATCAAGCAGGCGATCCAGGATGGATGGGCGCAGCTCGCGGGTTCTAGCGATATGACTCATGATTCCCTCTCTCCTTCAGGGCCGTCAGCCGGTCTGTACCAGTTCGGTGACCAGTTCCAATTCCGAGACCATCTGGTCGATCTGGTAGTGAGGCACCAGATGAATTTTGCACAGGTATTGTCCGGGCCGCTCCGGGTGTTCTTCGACGTTCACGGCGGCTTCGCGCAAGGGGTAACGGGCCTGCTCCTCCCACTCCAGATCCTCCCGTCCGGTGGTATAGCGGAACAACCACTGGCGCAGAAACAGCTCGCATTCATCGGCGCTGATAAACGCCCCGATCTTGTCCCGGATCATCACCTTGATGTAATGGGCTACCCGTGAGCCACACAAGACGTGTTGCAGCATGGCGGACAGCCGGGCGTTGACACCCTGGTCTGTGTCCCGAACCGGCCTCTGAATCGAGGCATTGCTGTAGAAAGCGGCAAACGGCGTCTGGTAACTCTGGCACAGCGGGATCAATCCCAACTCGGCCAGTTCCCGTTCACGCCGGTCCGTGATGATCACTTCGGTTAGCGGCTTGGGGGCCAGAGCCGCAGGGTCCGCGTCGAAGTGATCCACCGGCAGGGTGGTCACCAGTCCGCCCCCGATCTGATTGCGCGGAACGCCACGTATGTGGCCAAACCAGCCGACATTGGCAAACTCGCGAATCAACACACCGGCAAAGGCGAAGCTCGCACTGCCCCACAGGTATCCATCTCCCTGGCGGCCGCCTTTTTCTTCCCGAAACGGCACCCCTTTGTAACTGCCCGCGGTGGTCCGATAGGGACGGCGCATCAGGGTTCTCGGGAGTGTCAGGCCAATGAAGCGGGCGTCGGATTTTTCGCGCAGCGCCCGCCAACGGACATACTCCTGTTGGGAAAAAATGGCCTCGAGATTGATCGGTTCGCCAAGTTTGGCAAAATCGTCCAGGCCAAACAGCTCGGGTGAGGCGCTGGCAATGAAGGGGGCGAACGCCGCCGCTGCGATTTGAGCCAGGCCTTCCAAGGTGGCGATGTCATCCTGTGGGTGGCGCGACGACGGGCGGTGCGCCACCTGATAATCGCCGATCAACACGCCAAAAGGCTCGCCTCCCGGGTGACCGTATTCGTTGCTGTAAATTTTCTGGAACAGTTGGCTCTGGTCAAAGTCCAGGGCACGATCGATATCCCGGGCCACCTCTGGCCAGGCAATATCAAGCAGCTTGATCTTGATGTTGCGTGCGCCCTCGGCCTGCAAGGTCAGATACCAGACACCGCGCCATGCCGCTTCCAACGCCTGAAAACGCGAATGGTGGATGATGGCGTTGATCTGTTGGCTGATCAGTCGATCGATGCGGGCAACGGTCCGATGCACCGCGATTTCAATGTCCAGTACGCTACGCAGAGGGCCGTCTGGCGCCAGCTCTGACAGAAAGTAGGCCAGCGCCCGCTGTGGATTCTTTTCGGTCAGAAAGTCATCCAGTCCGGTCAGCTTCGGGGGCCGTTCACACACGGCATCCAGCCGAGCTGCGGCCGGGACATCCGGGGTTGAGGACACCGATGGGGTGGCAAGGTGATTTGACATTGCGTGCCAGAGAATCCGTTAAGAAGAAAAAAACAATAGGGCGCGGATCCCTCCGCCGCCCTATTTGGGCGCTGGCTTTAGCCCGCCTTGGGGATGTTGGCTACCAGGCGTAGGGAGGCGGTCAGCTCTTCCATCTGCAACCAGGGGCGCATCCAGGCGACCGCATTGAATACGCCGGGTTGGCCCGGGACTTCCTTGACCTCGACGTGAGCCTCGGCCAATGGGAAGCGGGCTTTCATTTCGGCGCTGGCGCCGGGGCTGCCATTCACGTAGTTGCCGATCCAGCGGTTGAGCCACTCTTCGGCTTCCCCCGCTTCCATGAACGAGCCGACCTTGTCGCGCGCCATCACTTTCAGGAAGTGGGCGATGCGGGAGGTTGCCATGATGTACGGCAGACGGGCGGAAATCGCCGCGTTGGCGCTCGCCTCGGGATCATCAAACTTGGGCGGCTTCTGTGCGGTCTGGGCCCCGAAAAATACCGCGTAGTCGGTATTTTTGTAGTGGCACAGCGGCAGAAAGCCCAGCTTGCTAAGCTCTGCTTCACGGCGGTCGGTAATGCCGATTTCAGTCGGGCATTTCTGATCCACGTCACCATCGTCACTGACAAAGGTATGACTGGGCAGCCCATCGACACGACCGCCCCCTTCGGCACCGCGAATGCTGGTGCACCAGCCGTACTCGGCGAAGGCTTTGGTTAGGGTGGTGCCCAGTGCGTAGGCAGCGTTCATCCAACAATAATCATCGTGCTCGGTGGCTCGATGTTTGCCGTCCTCACCCACCGGTACTTCTTCGTAGTTGAACGCCTCAATGGGTTTGGTCGACTGGCCGTACGGCAGGCGGGCCAGTACCCGGGGCATGGTCAGGGTCACAAAGCGGGCATCGTCACTTTCCCGGAAACTGCGCCATTGAATGTACTCGGCGGAATCAAAAATCTTTTCCAGATCGCGCGGTTTGGACAGCTCGGTATAATCCTCAAAGCCGAACATCTGCGGCGCCGCAGCGGTCAGGAATGGGCAGAAGCCGGCGGCGGCCACGTTGGACATCTGGCTGAGCAGCGAGATATCGTCTGGGTGAGAGGAGAACTCATAGTCGCCAATCAGTGCGGAGTAGGGTTGACCGCCAGCGGTGCCAAATTCGCTTTCGTAAATTTTCTTGAAAATCTGACTCTGGTCAAACTCCACCGCTTTCTCGAGATCCTTGGTCAGCTCTTTCTTGCTCAGGTTGAGCATGCGGATCTTGAGCTGGGAGCCGGTCTCGGAGTTCATCACCAGGTGGTTCAGTCCACGCCAGGAGCCTTCAAGCTTCTGGAATTTTTCATGGTGCATGATTTCCGACAGTTGCTGGGACATCAACTGGTCGACCGCCGCGATGGCGCGATTGATGGTGACGGTCAGGTTCTTGTCCCATTTGACCGTGCCGTTCATGGCTTCCTGAGTCAGGGTCTTGAGCAGATCCTGAGTCTCGTCCGCCGGCGTCTGTCGGGTCGCCGTAATGGCCTGCTCGAGAAAGCTGACTTCCTGTACGTCGGCTTCCGCCTGCTCCATCACCTGTTCTTCGTTATTCGCCATCTTTCGCTTCCTCCTTTTGCTCTGCACCCACACCCAGCTCGCCGGACAGGGCGGCCAAAGCTTCGGTATCACTCAGTACACTTTCCAGCAGGTTTTCCAGGTCCTCGGACCGGTCTGCTTTGGTCAACAGATCACGCAGTTTATTGCGGGTATCCATCAACTTGCTCAGCGGTTCGACCTGCTGCACGATCCGATGAGGTTCAAAGTCTTCCATGCGGTTGAAGTCGAGCTCGACCTTCATTTCGCTGTCATCATCTTCCAGCTTGTTGGCCACCTGGAATCCCAGCTTGGGGTTGACCTTGCCCATGATGTCGTTGAAGTTGTCCCGATCAATCTGGGAGAACTTCCGGTCTTTCAGGGACTTCTTGGCCTCGATGTTATCACCCGAGTAGTCCCCCATCACGCCCATGACAAAGGGCAATTCCTTCTCGGCGATCGTGCCGTTGGTTTCAACATCGTAGGTAATATGAACGCGAGGCTTGCGCACGCGCTTGAGTTTGTCGTGGATACTGTCGGACATAATCCCTAATCCTCTGTCATTGGTTTGGTTGGTCGTCACTACTGCCTTTTACGGGGTTAATCCTCGGTGA
This sequence comes from Marinimicrobium koreense, assembly GCF_003762925.1. Classification (NCBI taxonomy): domain Bacteria; kingdom Pseudomonadati; phylum Pseudomonadota; class Gammaproteobacteria; order Cellvibrionales; family Cellvibrionaceae; genus Marinimicrobium; species Marinimicrobium koreense. The sequence goes on along the minus strand of NZ_RJUK01000002.1, from coordinate 263,634 downwards.
TTTCTACGCCCGTCAGCTCGCTGTAATGCGTGCGAGAACTATCGTCTGGTATCAGCTCCTGAATCAGTTCGTCCAGACGCATATTGCCCCACTTGACGGCCTTCTGAAGCAGGTAGGACACCGGGGAGTGGGGTTCGGTGGTGCGGAAAAATTCGGCAATCTCCCGAAGTTGACGGAAGGCCTCGTCGCGATCCAGCGCTTTTCGGGCGGCAGGCGTGTTCGCGGGAACGTCTGTCGTCCCGGTCGCTTCGACCGCCTCGGGCGCACTGTCTTCGGATTCGTTCGCGGGCGATAGCTTGTCGCGCCCCAGATGATTGACGGCGCCGCGACACTCTTCCAGAACCTCGAGAATATTGCGGGACGGGGGCGCCAGCTCAATACCACAGTGTTGATCCAGTAGGCTCTGGCAGGCACGAAAATGCTCAATTGCCTGATCCAGATCTTCCCGCTGGTTCTGAAAGAATGTGTCGTCTGATTCCCGGACGGCTTTCTCGATATCTCCCAGCCCATAACCGAGTTTGGCTTCTTTTGCCTGACGGGCGTCTTCATCGGCCAGCTTCTGAATGTCGAGTGCCTGCTGGTAGTGCCAGTAGCTGAAAGGGGCGGGGGGTTGTCCTTCCGTGATGGGGACGCGACGAATCGGTGCGATCAGAACGCCCTCTGCCCCCTCACCGTTAAGTCCGGAGAGAGGAGCCACGCGAGTTTCCAGGCCGTCTTCGTCTGGTGTCGGGTAAATGTCCTCCCAATATTGTTCGACCAACCCGCGAATCAGTGCGAACGCATCGCGCAAGCCCTGAAAGCCCTGTTTGCGTACCAGGGCTTCGGTGTACCAACTTGCGACTTCGAGATCCTTGGCTTCTTCCCTGAGAAGTTTGGGTGCCAGGTTGAGTACTTCACGCCAATGGCGGTCGGCCTCCTGGCTGTCGCCGTCGTGTACGGACTTGCGTTCCGCCGCTCGGGCACTGGATCGTTCGCGCTTGAGTGTCTGGTAGGTTGAGTTCGGAGACGCACTGGCGCGAGGGTCTTCACCCGAGGGTGTATCCTCAGCGATAGGGGCGAGTAAATCGTCGAGTTCAATGATATGGGGTGAAGCCATTGCCTGTCTTTCCCTATGGTGTTCTGCTGATTCCTGTCACTGCCGGCCTTGAGTCACATCGACTTTAACGGCTTTTTTCTGGTCTGATGCAGACATTCCGCGAAGGAATGAAGGTAGTCCGTCACATAAATAAACATAACAATCCGTTGTTGGCTATTCGCTGGAGATGGAGAAAGCTACCACAGCGCGATTAAAAAATTAACTGTTTACGAATCGAATGCCAAATATTTTTTTGTTCCGCGTCGAAAAATGTGACCGAGTGCAATATTTTTGATTCTGTTTCAAAAAAAATATGGTGTACAATCCGTTTCCATCACAGAATGGCCGGCGCATCGCAATGGCGTGGCTCAAAAAATTTTGTGATCTGCGCCAGGGAATGTCCTTCGGGCAACGAAGGGCGAACGCCGCATAAAACCCTCTGGCTCGACGCCCAGACGGCGCAGCGAATAGAGCGTAAAGAAAACGGACACTTTCGGGATGATAACGGAATGAACTTACAGCTCAGGATGATCAAAACGCCAGAAGGCGCCTCTCTTCCCCAACAGCAATTTTCATTCGATCAGCACGGCGGAACGATCGGGCGTGGTCCCGATAATCACTGGGTTCTGCCGGATCCCGCCCGGATTCTGTCGGCTCGCCACTGCGAATTTACGGTCGAACAGGGACGCTTTCAGTTGATCGACCACAGCACCAACGGCACTTTTATCAACGGTTCGTCAGAGCCTTTGGGCAAAGGCGTGGTGACGACGATCAATCACGGCGATCAGGTTGAGATAGGCGACTACACGTTCGCGATCGATCTGTTGAATGCCGAGGCCGGCTCGCTCGATGCGTCGCCTTTTGCGACGGAGCCCGCGCCAGAGGAGCATCCCGCCACGCCTTTTTCCGTCGATGATCCCTTTGCCTGTGATCCCTTCGATGCCGGTCCGGTCGCCGACCCGTCCCGAGATTCCCTGGATCCTCTGCAGATGTTGGATGGCGCATCCGGTGCCGAGCGCGAACCCTGGCACAATGAATCCACAGCACTGTATCCCGGCCCTGGCGAAGGGGCCTTCTCCGATTCCGAATCGAAGTGGCAGGACCCGTCCGTCGACGCGATCCACTGGCCAGAGGCCCATCAGGAACAACTGATTCCCACCGACTGGCTGGAGCCTGTGGGGCGCGAGTCCGACTCCGCCTCCCCGCAGATCGACCGCGAGCCCGAGTGGGCAGCCGGCCCCCAGCCAACGGATGCACAACTGTGGGATGAACCCGCTGGGCATGACGGCAACGCGATACAGGAAGTACCAGGGCCTGTCGTCACGCCACAGCCTGGCAAGCGCCCGAGCCCGGATCGCCCGACTCCGGTCAGCCGCGCTGAACCTGTGGAGGTTACGTCCACCCAGTCTTCCGCAGGTCCCATGTCACCTCGGACATCGGAGGCGCTATTTTCCGCCATGGGGGTGGACCTGGACCGACTGAGCCCGGAGGCGCGAGGAGAGCTGGAGCCGCTGATCGGCACCATGATGCGGGAGGTGATTGAAGGGTTGATGCAGGTGTTGCGCTCTCGGGCCAGCATAAAAAACGAGTTTCGGATGAATGTCACCACCATTCAGCCCGTGGAGAACAATCCCCTCAAGTTCTCCGCCGACGTCGATGAAGCGCTAGAGAATATTTTTGTGCGTCGAAGCCAGGCGTACAAGGAGCCTTTGCAGGCCATTCGCGAGGGATTCCAGGAAATTGCGGAACACCAGTTGGCAATGATCTCCGGTATGCGTCGAGCGTTTGAGCATATGCTCAAGGAGTTCGATCCGGATCGTTTCGAGGCCAATGCGAACAGCCAACAAAAACCCAGCGTCATACCGCCCTTACGCAAGGCGCGCTATTGGGACAACTACCGAGCGCACTACCGGGGCCTGAGTGACAACATGGAGCGCTCTTTTCAGCAGATTTTCGGTGACGAGTTTGTACAGGCGTATCAGGATCAGTTGCGTCGCCTGTCTGCCCTGCGTCCCTGAGCGGCGTCGCGATGATCGACCGGTAACGATAGGAGACATGAATTATGGAACGGTTTGATTTACTTCGTAGGCTTTTCCCGGTTCTGCTGGTGTGTTGGTTGACCGCCTGCGCGAATCAGGAAAGTCGCGTCGGGGGCATGCTCAAGTTACAGACCGATGTCAGGCTGTCCATTGACGCGCGCGCGGACATCAATCCCGATCACAGCAACGAGCCCGCGCCGGTGGTGCTGAGGTTTTACGAGCTGACCGCCGAACAGGCGTTTGCTGACGCTGACTTTGTGCGTCTGTATGAACGTGACTCGGCCGTGCTCGGTGATACGTTGGTACGTCGACGCCAGCTACCCGGTGTGGTCCCCGGCGAGATTCGGGACCATGAGCTGGTACTCGATGCGAACACGCGCTATGTCGGCATCATGGCCGAGTTCTATCAGTACCAGCGCGCCGCCTACAAAGTCGTCATTCCCGTTACCGCGCGCAACGTGTTCAGGGATGTCATCAAACTGCAGATCTCGGGTAACCAGTTGTCAGTGCTGAACTGATTGGAACCCACAATGAACCGGCAACAATAGGGAAGATAGACCATGTCGTTGAGCAGCAAAGTCATCTGGTCCGAGGGGATGTTTCTGAACCCTCAGCACTTTCAGCAGTACGACCGCTACGTCGAACGCTACATCGATGCCAAGTGCAGTGCCCTGGGCGCCTATGCCTGGGGATTACAGGCATTGGAGCTGGATCAGGAGTTGCTCAAACTGGGCAAGCTGTCCGTGTCCCGGGGGCGGGGCGTGTTCCCCGATGGTACTCCCTTCAATTTCCCCGAAGTGGATGATGCGCCCGGGGTGCTCGAGGTTCCCGAAGGCGCCCACAATACGCTGGTGTATCTTGCGGTACCGGTTCGTCGGCCGGGCGCGGTGGACGTCTCCCGGGAAGATGATGCACAGGCCCTGGCCCGCTATTACGTGTCGGAAGTCAGTGCGCGGGATGTCACCTCGGATGGCGGAGATACCCGTCCCGTGGATGTGGGTAAGCTCCGGTTACGCCTGACGCTCGAGTCCGAGGATCTCAGCGGGTATGCCTGTATTGGCGTGCTGCGCATTGCGGAGGTGCGCGATGACCACAACGTGCTGCTCGATGAGCAGTACTTGGCCACCTGTCTCGATTGTACGGCCGCCCCCAGACTCGCGGGCTTTCTGCCCGAGTTATCGGGGATGCTGCATCATCGGGGCGAGGCAATTGCGGGCCGTCTGGCGGATGCCCGCCGGGGCGGAACCGCGGAAATCGCCGACTACATGATGCTGCAGATGATCAACCGCTATGAACCCCTGATCGCCCATCTGGCCACGGTGCGCAATCTGCATCCTCTGGCGCTGTTTCAGCAACTGCTGCTGATGGCCGGAGAGTTGTCGACCTTTGTCGCCAGGGAGAAGCGGCCACCGGAGTTTGCGCCGTATCGGCACGATCAATTGCAAGCCACGTTTTTGCCCCTGATGACCACCCTGCGCAGCTACCTGTCGATGGTGTATGAGCAGACCGCCATCGGGCTGCCGCTTGAGGAAAAGAAATACGGTATCCGCGTGGGTACCATTCCCGATCGCTCGCTGCTTTCTTCGGCTACGTTTGTGTTGGCAGTGCGCGCCGATATCGCCGAGGAAACCCTGCGCTCGCGCCTGCCGGCGCAGATCAAAGTGGGCCCGGTGGAGCGTATCCGGCAGTTGGTCAACGCCGCCATGCCGGGTATTGCCATCAAACCTTTGCCCGTGGCGCCGCGGCAGATTCCCTACCGGTCGGGATACGCCTACTTTGAGTTGGATCAGCACAGCGCCTTCTGGCGGGAAATGGCCAGCTCGGGTGGCTTTGCGTTGCACGTGGGCGGAGACTTCCCCGGCCTGGAAATGGAGTTCTGGGCGATTCGCCAATAGCGATCGCCTCTCGATATTGAGGAGCACCCATGGATTCTCCGGACAAAACGGTCTTTCGCCAGCCTCGCCCCGGTGGCGATCGCACCCGAATGAAACCAGACGTGAACACCCCGCGCGCTGCGGCCGGAACACCAGAGCCGCGTGCGCCTTCACCGGTTGATTCACCCGCGCCACCATCAGCGATGGACCTGCCTCCTGAGCCTCTGGTTGCCGGTCGGGGGCTCAATCCTCTGGTCAGCTCCGCCAATACGCTACTGCTGGTATTTGGCAAAGTCCGCCAGTCGGCACGCCACACTGATGTGCGCGGTCTGTACCGTCAATTGACCCAGTCGATCCGGGAGTTCGAAGTGGAGGCCCGGGACCGGGGCTATCCGCCGGAGATTGTGCTGGCGGCCCGTTATGTTCTCTGTTCGGTTCTGGATGAGGCGGTACTCAATACCCCCTGGGGTAGCGACAGTCCCTGGGCGCAGCGGACTCTGCTCAGTGCGTTTCACAATGAAACCTCAGGGGGTGAGAAATTTTTTCAGATCCTGCAGCGCATGAACCAGGCCCCATCCCAGAACCTGGACATGTTGGAGTTGATGTATTTGTGCCTGAGCCTGGGGTTCGAAGGGCGCTACCGTCTGGCAAACCGCGGACGCGATGCCCTCGAGCAGATCAAAGACGAGCTCTACCGGACCATTCGCCGGTATCGCGGCGAGCACGAACGCGCGCTGTCGCCACGTTGGCAGGGACTCGGCCGGACCTCCTCAACCCTGGGGGAATCCATTCCGTTGTGGATCTGGAGCGCTGCCGTGGCGTTGCTCCTGGTGTTGATTTTTTCCGGTTTCCGGTACTGGCTTTACACCAGTTCCAACCCCGTTGTGGAGCAGCTCGATACCGTCAATGAGCAGATTGAAACCTTTTCCAGGGATTCGTTTGAGTAGACCAACAGGGAACCGATGGTAATGATGAAGCGGATTAAAAATACCTTGCTCCACCCGGTCACCTTATCGCTGGTGGGTGTCTTTATTCTGGCGCTGCTGGTCTGGTTTGGCGGACCCCTGATCAAGTTTGGCGATGAAAACGCGGCGCCCCTGGCCAGCAGCATCACCCGACTGTTGGTCATTCTGGTGTTGCTGGTGCTGTGGGGGCTGAATAACCTGCGCCTGCAATGGCGGGATCACCAGCAGAATCGGGCGATGGTGGACGACATTCAGCAGAGCCAGACCAACGCAACGGACTATGTCAGTAGTCAGGCGGCCGAGGATGTCCAGCAGGTTCAGCAGCGCTTTTTCGAAGCGCTGGCCGTGCTTCGGCAGCGTCGTTTTCGGGGCCGTGCCAACAAGAGTCGAGCCCTGTATGAGCTGCCCTGGTACATCATGGTGGGCCCGCCGGGTGCGGGCAAAACCACCGCGCTGGTGAACTCCGGGCTGGAGTTTCCCCTGGCCGAAAAGTTTGGTGCCGGAGCGCTGCAGGGCGTTGGCGGAACCCGACACTGCGATTGGTGGTTCACCAATGATGCCGTGCTGGTGGACACCGCGGGACGTTACACGACCCAGGACAGTCACCGGGTGGTGGACAGTTCGGCCTGGGAGGGGTTTCTGGGGCTTCTGAAAAAGCACCGCCGTCGCCGGCCGATCAACGGCGTGATTGTCTCGATCAGCGTGCAGGATCTGCTCACCCAGACCGAAGAAGAGCGTGCCAGTCATGCTCGCACCATTCGCACCCGCATTGATGATTTGATGAGTAAGCTGGAGGTGCGCTTTCCCGTCTATCTCATGTTCACCAAGTCGGACCTGATCGCGGGCTTCAATGAGTTTTTCGAAGACCTGGGGAAAGACGAGCGTGAGCAGGTGTGGGGCCTCAGCCTGCCCCGCGCCGGTTCGGTGGAGTCGGCCCCGGACTTTGAGTTTATTGACGCCGAGCTTCGTCAACTCGAAGCCCGACTGTACGAACGTCTGATCTGGCGACTTCATCAGGAACGCGATCCCCAGCGTCGGGCCGCCATCGAGCATTTTCCGACCCAGTTTGAACAACTCAACCGCCTGGTCAAGGGGTTTGTCGAGCAGACCTTTGCCCCGAATCGCTATCGTTACCAGCCGTTGTTGCGCGGCGTCTATTACTCGAGCGGCACCCAGGATGGCACGCCGATTGATCGCCTGGTCAGTACCGTGTCGGCACAGTTCGGGTTTGGGCGCGAACCGGCCGCACCGGGGGTGAATCGGGGTAAAGGCTTTTTCCTGGGACGGCTCTTTCAGGATGTGATTTTTCCGGAGTCTGAGCTGGTGGGCACCAATCCACGCTATGAACGCTGGCGGCAGTGGGGGCGGCGCTCGGCTTACGCGGCTTTGGCGGCCAGTGTCGTGGGTCTGGTGATGGTGTGGACAGGCAGTGTCAGTCGCCACGCCTCTGATATGGAAGATGTCCGCTCGCACCTGTCCCGCTTCGAGCAGCGACAAGGGGATGGTTACGGTCCGGCAGCCCCCCGAGCGCACCTGCCAGCGCTGACCGCCCTGGCTCAGGCCAGTTCTGTATACGACCGGGACGCACACCCGGTATTGACCGGCGTCGGCCTCTACGACGGACGCATCGATGAACGCGCCGATCAGGCGTATCAGCGTTATCTGCGCGGCCCGTTCACTCAGGCATTGTTGCGGGAGCTGGAGCAGGCGCTGCTGGATACCGAAGATGATCTGCAGTTGTACAACCAGTTCCGGGTGTACCAGATGTTCGGGGATACTTCGCGCATGGAAGCCCCGCAGGTGGTCGAGTGGTTTACCCGTCGGTGGGCCGCTACGGTGGAGCGCGAGACTCAGACCTCGTTGCGGCACCACCTGGAGGGGTTGCTGGCCCTGGAGTTGACGGATCAGGCGCTTAACCAGCCTCTGGCCCGAACGGTGGCCCAACGCCTACTGCAGGTTCCGGTCGCTCAGCGAGTCTATAACCGGATTCAGAGCGAGCCGGAATTTCAACGTCCGGTTGATCTGCGGGCTCAATACGGCAATCAGTTGACCGCGGTATTTGAATTGCCGGCGAACGCCCGGGATGCGATTCAGGTGCCCTGGATGTTCACCCGCGAAGGCTACAAGTCCATCGACCTCTCACCACGATCGCCGGTACTGCGTGAGCTGGTCAATGACCGCTGGATATTTGAGAGCCTGGAGCAGAGTGCCCAGACCATGACTGAGGACGACCTCGGGGAGCTGAGCGAGCGGGTGACCGAACTGTATCTGCGCGACTACATTCGCACCTGGGTGGGAGTACAGCAGGCACTTTCCATTGGTTCTTTCGCCAGCCTCAATCAGGGCAGCGAGCGGTTGGCGCGTGCGGCGGACCCACTGTACTCGCCCCTCTTGCGGGTACTGGAGGTCAGCGCCGCGCAGACGCAGTTGACCAACCCCGAGCTCAAGGAAAAGGTGGCCGGAGCGGGTCGTAGTCAACGAACCAGTATTGCGGCCGGTTTGATTGCCTCGCAAATGGACTCCACCGAAGTGGATCGCCATTTCAGTGAGCTGCATCGGTTGATGGCGGGGGATGCCGGGCAGGCACCCATTCACGCGGTGCTTGGGGAGGTGCGCAAGCTGAGTGATTTCGTGCAGGACATCAGGATGTCGCCGGACCCCCAGCGACGGGCGTTCGAAATCGCCCGCGCGCGCTTTGCCGATGGCGAGGGTAATCCGGCCAGTCAATTGCGAAGCTATGCGCGCAACCTGCCCCAGCCCCTGGAGCAGTGGCTCAACGGCCTGTCACGGGAAACCTGGCGGAGTATTCTGATTGAAGCTCGAGGGCATGTCGTCAACGAGTGGCAGGCCCAGGTGTATCAGCCGTATCAGCGCATGGCGGCGGGCCGTTACCCACTGGTGGGCGGTGTGGATGCGGAAATGTCACTGTACGACTTCAGTGAATTCTTCAAGCCGGGCGGGCTGCACGAGCGTTTTGTACAGCAGTATATCGAGCCGTTTGTTCAGACCCGGGGGCGGTGGCACAACCGGCAGGTGGATGGTTACGGCCTGGGGCTTTCGGCCAGTGCCTTGGCTCAGATCCGCCACGGGCAGGCGATCACCGAACTGATGTTCCGCTCGGGGGAGTCCTCCCCGCGACTGAGTCTGGAGTTCAAACCGCAAGACCTGGCCAAAGACAATGCCCGCTTTATTCTTGATATGGGCGACCAGACCCTGTCGTACAGTCACGGGCCCAAGTTCTGGCGTCGGGTTGACTGGTCGGGTGATCAGGCGGAACGCCGGCTGCGTCTGGTGTTCGAGAAGGTCAACGGGGGCGCCAGTGATCGGGTGTACCAGGGGCCCTGGGCCTGGTTCCGAGCGCTGGATGATGCTCAGGTGCAGAAAACGTCTCGCTCGGACGTCTTCCACCTGACGTTCTCCAGCGCCGCCGCGGATACCCGTGCGGATCGGAACACGATGGTGTATGAAGTGCGCACCCAAAGCGTCGACAATCTGTTGACCAATAATCCCCTGCGCCGATATCAGTGTCCGGAGGTGCTGTGATGAGTGCCAATGGCGTCGTTGGTTTTTTCGGTAAGCTGCCCGCCCACGGTGATTTCATTCACCGGGGGCTACCATCGCAGTGCGTGAATATCTGGGATGACTGGTTACAGTCTGTAATCGCTGCGACTCAGGAGCAGTTGGGCGAGCACTGGCTGGATGTGTATCTCACCAGTCCCATCTGGCGATTTGCGCTCTCTCCAGGCGTGATAGACGGCCAGCTTTGGGCCGGAATTTCTCTGCCCAGCGTGGACCGGGTCGGTCGTTATTTTCCGTTCACCATCCTGGGCTCGGCGCCGGCCAATACCCCGGCCACGGTGGCGTTGACCGCCGCCGATGTCTGGTACGAATCGCTGGAGTCTGCTGCCCTGGCTGCGCTCGACGGCCAGATTCAGATCGATTCACTGGCGGCCCGTATTCAGTCCAGTCCCCTGCGGGTCAATGCAGAGTACACCCGACTAGCGTCCGGCTCGGGCGGTGATCGTATCGTCACACTTCATGAAGAGCAGGCCCGGCCCGAGCAGGTCTATCCCTACCTGTTGGATGCGGCCCTGTCGGCGACCATGCCGAGCTACAGCATCTGGTCCACCGCGGGATCTGATCGGGTCGAACCCTGTGTCGTTACGGCGCGGGGTTTGCCGGCGGTTGCAGGGGTGGCCGCCATGTATACGGGGCAGTGGCGGGACTGGCAGTGGGAGCAGCCGTTCGCACCGTGCCCCAGGGAGCTCAGGGATGCTTGATACCCAGACCCGGCCGCAACCGGTTGATACCACGTATCGGCGCCCCATTCACTGGCGCTGCCAGCATGCGACCCATGCCGGCGCGGTGCGCAAGTTGAATGAAGACGCGGTGTTTGCGTGCGCTGATCAAAACCACTGGGCCGTGGCCGACGGCATGGGCGGTCACGAGGTGGGCGACCTGGCCAGTCGGGAAATCGTTCAGGGGCTCGCCCAATTGCACTTGCCCGAGGCGTTGGCTGAGTCGGTGGAACGGGTCGAAGACTGTCTGCAGGGGGTGAATCAGGGGTTGCAGAACTATGCCCGAATGGAGCTCGACGGCGCCACGATCGGGAGCACGCTGGTGCACCTGATGATCCGCGGTCGTATCGGGGTGGTGCTCTGGGCGGGGGACTCCCGGTTGTACCGTTTTCGCAACGGAGCCCTCACGCAGTTGAGCCGGGATCATAGCCAGGTAGAAGACATGGTGGCCATGGGCCTGATCAATCGCGAGCAGGCCCGAGTGCATCAGTGTAGCAACGTGATTACGCGTGCGGTCGGAGTGGAAGAGCACCTGCAACTGGATATGCGCCTGTTTGATGTGCGGCTCGGTGACCTGTTTCTGCTGTGCAGCGATGGACTCCATGGCGTGATTGAAACCGAGACCATCGCCCGAATCATGGCCGACCGGGATCCTGACCTCTGTGCTCAGGCACTGATTGATGTCGCCTTGCGCGCAGGGGCACCGGATAACGTCTCGGTGGTGGTGATCAAAGGCGAGCCCGGCAGAGTAGACAGTTCCAATGGACGGCAATGCGCTCAATGGGAACGTTGAGTCAGGAAGATGAAGGGATATGACTGAAACCAGGGACACTAAAACGCGGATCGCGCCGCGCGCAAACACCCCAACCGATGCCACCGTGTATACCCCGCGGAGCCGATCGGAGGAAGGGCCTGCGGAGAGTGACAGAACCCGCTATCAGGCGCCGCCGCGTCGTCGTGGATCGGATGCCACGCTGGTGGATCCGAATCCGCCCACCGTCGTCGCCAGACCGACCAAAACCAAAGCGGCCGCTTCCCCGAAGCGCCCTGCGGGCCATCATGGTTTACTGAAGCGCCGGTTTTTGCTGGAGGACATTCTGGGCGCCGGTGGCATGGGGGTGGTCTACAAAGCCAAGGACCGGCTGAAAATTGAGGCCCAGGATCGTGACCCCTATGTCGCGATCAAGGTGTTGAGCGATGAGTTCAAGGCCCACCCTGAAGCGTTCATCGCCTTGCAGAGAGAGTCGCGCAAAACCCAACGTATCGCGCACCCGAATATCGTTAACGTGCACGATTTCGACCGGGATGGCGACACGGTTTTCATGACCATGGAGTTTCTTGATGGCAAGCCGCTGGACAAGTTGTTATCCCAGTATCGTTCCACCGGATTGCCTCACGAAGATTGTCTGAAGATTATTGAAGGCGTGTGTTCGGCATTGATCTATGCCCATGCGGAAAACATCATTCACTCGGATCTGAAGCCGGGCAACATCTTTGTCACCCACCGAGGCATTCCCAAGGTGTTTGACTTTGGTATTGCCCGCGCGGTGGCCAAGGCCGAGCGGTCCGACGACTCGGAAGACGATAAAACGGTTTTTGATGCGGGAAACCTCGGCGCTCTGACGCCCGCTTACGCGAGCCTGGAGATGCTTGAGGGCGCTCCGCCCGATGCGCGTGATGACCTCTACGCGCTCGGATGCATTGCCTATGAGCTCTTTGCCGGCGAGCACCCGTTCAACCGGGTGCATGCCGACGAGGCGGCCCGTCAGAAGCTCAAACCGAAACGCCTGGTGGGTATTCCCAAAAGCCAGTGGCGAGCCATTGAACATTGTCTGGCGTTCCGTCGCGAGGATCGGGTGGCGTCGGTTCAGGCGTTCTGGAATGCCTTCGTGCATCGGAAAGTGGCGATTGCCAAATACGCGATCGGCGCGCTGATTGTGGTGACGTCAATGGCGACCGCCGCCTATCAGTATCGGGATCAGTGGATTCCACAGTTTTCCGAGCAGGATGTGCGGATGGAGATCGAGCAGCGACTCAGGCTGGAAATGAAGCAGAACGAGCTGACCGAACTGTTGACCACACTGACATTTTCTTCCCAATGGGAGCGTCAGCTCTGGCAGAGCTATACCGACTTGCGGGATCTTTTGGGGGAGAGTGATCAGTGGCTGGAGGGTCAGCGTGCGTCCATTTACAAGGCGTATCTGGAAAAAATTGATGAGGAAATTGAAGCAGGCGCTCTGGAGCAGGCCCGTGCCCGGCTGACCAATGCCCGGCGCTACAGCGATGACGAAGCCGCGCTCGACCGGCTGTCCGAACAGATAGACAGCGCACTCGAGCGGGCCAGGCTCGAAGCGGAACAGCAGGCCGAGGCGCGCCGAGCGGCGCAGGCTCTGGCGCAGGAACAGGCACGCAAGCAGGCGGTTCAGGAAAAAGTCAATCGCGAGTTCGATAACGCACTGGCCAACGTTGATCGACAGCTTGCCTGCCGACAACAGCTGAATATGGATGACCTGGCCATTGCCGTCAACAAGTTGCAGGAGTTGGACCCGGGTCGATATCAGCGCGAGCAAAGCCGGATGATCGGCGCGCTGGCATCCTGCATCGAAACCATTGGCGCTCGCTTTCCCGACCGGGCCCAGACATTCAAGCAGCACGCCATGCAGATTTTTCCGCGCAGTGCCGCCATTGCCGGCATCGCCATAGAACCCAAAGACCCCTGTGACGCCTCTCTGGCCGGAATGGGAGGCCGAGGCCCGCGCGTGGGGTGTCGGGATACCTTGCCGGGCGCGGGGCTCGGTCCGGACATGGTGGTGGTCCCCGGGATTGCGGGCCGGCCTGCTTACGCCATTGGTCGTGAGGAGGTGACCGTTGGGGACTTCAATCGCTTCTGTCGCGCATCAACGTGTGAGGTACAGCAAGAGCAATCCCGGGACAGACCCGTCACTGACATCAGTATTGAGCAGGCGAAGGCCTACGCCCGCTGGCTCAGTGAACAGACCGGTTACCGTTATCGGCTGCCAACCTACGAGGAGTGGCGCCATGCTGCCCGAGCGGACGGCGCAGAGCCGGACCCGAACCGCAACTGTCTGTTCTCCTCCCGGGGTATTCAACGTGGCGGCTCCATGGTCAAAGCCAGCGTGGGTGGGCAGAACCGCTGGGGCCTGGTGAATCATCTGGGCAACGCTCAGGAATGGGTGCTCAGCGGGGGAGCGTTATCGGTTGCCGGGGGGCACTACGATACGTCGATGGATGAATGCCAGGTGAGCTGGCAGAAATCACACGATGGCCACCCGGACACCTATACCGGTCTGCGCTTGGTCAGACAGCTTAAAAACCGCTAAGAGACTCGAGCGATATGACCGTGGATGTAACGACTCTGATACAGCAGCTGCACCAGTTGGTAGACGACTACAACCAGCGATCGGTGTCGTTGGCGGAGTATCGGCTGAAGCGCCGCCACCTCTTGCTGGCCATCGATTCAAATGTCAACGGTCGGACTTCACCAGAAAGCGCGACCAACGATCTTGTAACTCAACGGAAACATCATTAACCACAGAGGCTTGTTATGGAATTTGTCCGTTTTTTCCAAGTGGGTGGCCCGTTCATGTGGGCGATCCTGTTCATCATGGCGGCGGGGCTGGCGATTACCCTGGATCGCTTCTTTTACCTGTCGAAAACCCAGAAGTCGGTCAACCGGGTCTGGCTCAAGTTGGCGCCGATGCTCAAGGCCCAGGATTACGAGCGGGCCTCACAGTCTCTGACTGACCTGAAAGACCCGCTGGGACGGATTCTGAGTTACGGCTTTTCCCGTTTCAAAGGGAACCCCAGGCGTGAGACGGTCGAATCCGCGATGGAAGAAGGCGTAATGGAAGTGCTGCCGGAGGTTGAACAGCGCACCCATTACCTGGCAACGCTGGCCAATGTGGCCACGCTGCTTGGGCTGCTGGGCACCATCATCGGCCTGATTCAGGCATTTACCGCCGTCGCCGAGGCCAATCCGGCGGACAAGGCGGAGATGCTGTCGGCCAGTATTTCGGTGGCGATGAATACCACGGCCTTTGGGCTCTGCGCCGCCATTCCGCTGTTGCTGTTGCATTCCTACCTTTCCACCAAAGCGGCGCGAGTGGTCGACAGTATTGAAACCGCGGCCGTCAAATGTCTGAACTTGATGATCAGGGAGTAAAGGCATGCGCTTTCGTCGCAAGCGTCAGGTTCAGGAGGCCGCTGAGCTGAACATCACAGCGTTCATGAATCTGATGGTCATACTGGTCCCGTTCTTGTTGATTACGGCGGTTTTCTCCCGGATGACCGTTCTGGAGTTGAATCTTCCGGGGCCGCAGACGGAGCAGGAATCCTCGGAACAGCCGCTGGATCTTCAGCTCCAGTTGGTGGTGTCGGACGATGACCTGGTATTGAGGGATGCCAACATCGGCGTGATTACGCGTCTGGAACGAACGGATGATGAGGTTCAGTGGCGCCAGCTTCGGGAAGCGCTGATTGAAATCAAGCAACGTTTCCCCGATGAAACCGGGATTGCCTTGCGGCTCGCGCCGGGCGTTTCCTACAACACTCTGATACAGGTGATGGATCGGGTCGGGAGCACGCAGCAGGTACAGCTTGGTACGCTCGAGCGGGTCGAGCTGTTTCCGGACATATCGCTGGGTGATGCGCCGACAGACAGGGAGGGTTCGGCATGAAATCTCTGAGTCGACGGGCCCGCCGTATTCAGCGCAACCAGAGGTTGCGCAAGTCGCCGGGGCTGAATCTCGTGTCACTGATGGATATCTTTACCATTCTGGTGTTCTTCCTGCTGGTCAATGCATCCAGTGACAGTGAGTTGCCGAGCCAGAAAGTGATGAAACTGCCGGACTCCACCGCCGAGCAACCGCCCGAGGAAACCTTGAGGGTATTGATCTCACGGGAAGCCATACTGGTGCATGGCCAGTCGGTGGCGAAACTTGAGGAGGTGACCAACGAGGGCGGCGGTGTCATTGAGCCTCTGCGAGAAGAGCTGGCCTACAGACTGTCCCTGTCTGCCGGTGGTGAAAACGACACCCTGACGGTATTGGCCGATCAGTCTGTCCCCTACGAAATCATCAGGCGGGTTGTGGAAACCAGTCGGGTTCTGGAGTTTCGTCAGGTCGCCTTCGCCGCCAGTCAGATCTCTGACCCAGCGGAGGAGGCGAGTCAGTTGTGACCATCATGATGCAGACCGCCCCCCGTTATCAGGACCTGGTCATCCAGTGGCATCCCGGTCGCTCTTCGGCCAATCACTATCGCTGGTGGCCGATCGGCTGTGCCGGGTTGGCGCTGGGAATCGCGTTGACGTTATCGCTGGTTGAGGTTCCGGAAAAACAACGCATGACCCGGGCGGATATTCCCGAGCGGGTGGCCCGTTTTATGATCGAGCAACCCAGCGATCCACCGGTTAAGGCGCCGGAGGAGGTGAAGCCCAAGCCATTACCTGTGGCTGAGCCAAAGCCCCTGGTCGAGCGGGAGCGAGAGCGACCCGCCGTGGAGGAACCTGCCAACGAAGCGCAGCGCGAAGCCCGGGAGCAGGCGCAGCGCAGTGGCCTGTTGGCGCTCGGAAATCAATTGGACAGCCTGATGGATACCTCTGAGGTGGATGACTGGGTGGACACCGAAGGCAAAGGTGGCGCGGATGCCGGGCAGACGGCCACGGGTTATGGCGACGGTGATCTGGCATCAGCCGCTGAGCGAACGGGCGCACGTGATGTTGCCGCAGTATCGGCCGGAGAGGGTGGCAGTGTATTGGCGCGACGCGATCTTGCCACCCTCGAGACTCCGCTCGCCGAGGACCCGGCGGAAAATCCGGAGCGCCGGGACAGTTTCGCGCAGACTGGGCGAACGGACGAAGAGGTCAGCCTGGTTTTCGATCGCAATAAAGGCCTCCTGTACTCACTCTACAACCGTGCACGTCGGCAGACGCCCGGGTTGCAGGGGCGTCTGGTGCTGGAAATAACCATTGAGCCTTCCGGTGAGGTGACCGACGTGGCGATTGTTTCCAGCGAGCTGGACGATCATCGTCTGGAGAAGAGAATCAGGGCGCGCGTTTTACAATTTCGTTTCGAAGAACGAAGCGCACAGACCATTACCATCATCTATCCGATCGAATTTCTTCCGTCGTGATGAAGCTGATTTTTACGATACTGCGGTAGGCAGCTTTTACTTTGGCGTGGTAATGGTCTTAAGACTATTTTTTGTACGGCAAATGTGGAGAACCAGTTCACACAAAAATCCGATATTTAAAGGATTTAAGTGATGCGATTCTCGCTATCGAAAAAAAACATTCTGTTTTTGCGAGACAGGTTGTTGGTGGTCAGTGAATTGGCTATCATTCGTCCCGGGTACCAGGAATGCGAAGTTTATTCCGAGTACTTTTTTTATCGCGTGTAAAGCGGCAGGGAAAGTTGCTCGGGTCTGAAGGCTTCCAGGCCTGATGTCCATAAACAGCAAACGCAAGGAGACTAAAAATGGCAATTTATCTTGAGTATGAAGGCATCAAAGGAAACGTAACAGCGGAGGGTTATAAGGACCACATTGCTGTTCAGTCCCTTTCTTTCGGTGTTGGTCGCGGCATCTCCATGGAGCCCGGCAACCTGTCCAACCGCGAAGCCACTCGTCCTACCGTCAGTGAAATCACCTTGACCAAGGTGGCGGACAACTCGGCCACGGCGCTTTTCAAAGAAGCCGTTACCGGGTCCGCAGGCAAGAAAGTCACCATCAAGTTCGTCCAGACCGGCGCTGATAAAGTCGTCGAGTATATGGATTACGTACTAGAAGACTGCCTGGTCAGTGGTTATCAGATTGCAGGCGCTGAAGATGGCGACCCGGTTGAAACCATTTCTTTGAGCTTCTCGAAGATCATGGTCAACTACAACGACTTCGATAAAACGAACAAGTCCTCTAGTCCACAGCGCGTGGGTTACGACTTGACCACTGCGAAGCCGCTGTAAGTCAGGTCGGGCCTTGCGGCCAGCTCGCAGGGCCCACTCAGCGAACATCGTCCCGCTTGCAAAGGGCGGGATACAAGGAACGATACCGTGCCGTTTGGTGCGCGGCTAACAGGTTGCTAAGTCTATGGGGCAGCTTACTCAGGAAAACCGCCAGGTCGCCATCAGCGACTTTTCATTGGGGTCCGATACCTTTCTCGTCAAGCGACTTTCCGGAAAAGAGAGTGTGTCCGGGTTGTTTGAGTTTCATGTCACTTTGATGTCGGAAAAGCTCGACATCAGAGCTGATGATGTCATGGGTAAGTTGGGGCACGTATCGCTTAAAAGCGAGAATGGGCGGGAGTTTTCCGGACATATTGCCCGTTTTGTGGCCGGAGAGGTTCAGGGGAATAATCTCAGAACCTATGAAATAGTGCTTCGCCCATGGTTTTCGTTTCTTCGCCACACGGTCAACAGTCGAATTTTTCAGAATAAAACAACGAAAGATATCGTTTCACAGATTTTCTCCGAGCAGGGGTTGCAGGATTTTGACTTTCGCGCGCAGCCGGGAAGCACCCGTGAATACTGTGTGCAGCGCAACGAAAGTGACCTCCATTTCGTATGCCGGCTTTTGGAAGAAGATGGCATTTCGTACTTTTTCGAGCATGCCGGAGGCAAGCATAAACTGATTCTGGTGGATCAGGCCAGCGCTTTTCCTGCCATGGACGAGAGTCAGCTTGAGTATTCCCCGGGTTCCAATCCGGGCGCTCGAATTCATCGCTGGCAACACCGGTATCAGTACCGCACCGGCCAATGGACATTGAACGACTTTGATTTCAGCACACCGGAAAAATCCCTGCTGAACAACAGCCAGGGGCAGAACGGTTTTGCCCACAATGGTCAGTTTGAGCACTATGAATACCCCGGCTTCTACCACGCCGGTGACGCGGAATCTGTGCCGCGGATTCGGATGCAGGCAGAAGAGCTCGATCGCAGTGTCGTCTCCGGTTCTTCGGATTACCCTCAGATGGTTGCCGGCGGGAAGTTCGCCTTGGCCAAACACGAGTCGAGCCTGGAGAAAGGTGCTTATATTCTCCTGGAGGTGCACCACGAAGTGGTGGAGGACACCCAGACCACCGGGGAAGGCCAGGCTCAGTCTTATACCAATGATTTTATCTGTGTTCCGGCAGACACCGCTATTCGTCCGAAGGTCGTACACCAACGCCCGGTAATGAAGGGGCCGGAAACGGCCTGGGTCGTGGGGCCGGAGGGAGAGGAAATCTACATTGATGAGCTGGGGCGTATCAAGGTCAAATTTCACTGGGACCGTGATGATGAACGCCACGAGAAGAGCTCCTGTTTCCTTCGTGTCGCACAGTCCTGGGCGGGTAATCAGTGGGGTGCCTCGTTTATCCCGCGTATTGGTCAGGAGGTGGTGGTTGACTTCCTCAATGGCGACCCGGATCGACCGCTGGTCACCGGCTCAGTCTACAACTCGAAGAATCGCCCGGTATATACCTCGAAGACCCAAAGCGGGATTAAAACCCGCTCTACTCAAAAGGGTACCTCGGACAATTACAACGAGCTTCGCTTTGAGGATAAGAAAGGGGCGGAGCAGATCCTGCTACATGCCGAAAAAGACTACGACGTCGAAGTCGAAAACAATCAGACACTCACTGTCGACAATGACCGAACGAAAACGGTCCGTAATGATGAAACGAGTCTGATTGAGAACGATCGGAAAAAAACCGTCAACAATAATCAGAGCGAGACCATCGGCAAGGATAAGTCGATAGACGTCGGGGAGAATCACCGGGAAACCATTGGCGCCAGTAAGCAGTTGGAAGTCAAGAAAGACCACACCGAAACCATCGGGAACAACATGGTGATTTCGGTCAAGAATAACCTGACCGAAAGCGTTGAGGGTGAATACCGTGAGTCGGTGACCAAACAGTATGGTTTGAGCGCCAAGTCCATCAGTCTTCAGGCTGATGATGAAATTACCTTGAAAACCGGTTCGGCCATGATCCAGCTGAAAAGCAACGGTGATATCACGATCAGTGGGGCCAATATCAATGTCAAGGGTTCCGGCAACGTCGTGCTCAAGGGCAGCAAAGTGACCAGCAATTAACCCTTTGTTTTTTGGAGACGCAGTGTGGCGAGTGAATACGAACAGTTGGCAGATCCGGTGCGGTGCACCGAGGACGCGCCGGCCGATGCGCCACAGTTTTCTGCCCCAGAGGGGGCCTGGTTGGTGGGTACTCTGGCGGGGTTTACGGAGCAGGGGGCGCCCGAGGTAAGCGTCGTTGTCGACGGGCAGCGGTGCAGTCTTGTTACCTTGCCGGCCTTGCCGGTCTCGCGCGCGGATCTTGGTCGTCAGGCCGTGGTCAAGAACGCCACTGGTGAAGTCACTACTCCTTTGCTGATGGGGTTTGTA
This sequence comes from Marinimicrobium koreense, assembly GCF_003762925.1. Taxonomy (NCBI): domain Bacteria; kingdom Pseudomonadati; phylum Pseudomonadota; class Gammaproteobacteria; order Cellvibrionales; family Cellvibrionaceae; genus Marinimicrobium; species Marinimicrobium koreense. The sequence continues at coordinate 243,993 of NZ_RJUK01000002.1, read as the reverse complement.
CACACACCGTTAGAACTGACTCTGGAGGCCGGGCAGGGCGATAGATCGGAGCCCCGTTCCCGGCAAGCGCAAGCGATGTCTGTGGAAGTGGATGACGCACCGGCGCGCGACCTGGTAATGGAAGGGCAGGAGAAGCTGGTGTTGCGATGCGGTTCTGCCAGCATCACGTTGACGGAGGCGGGGAAAATCATCCTGCGTGGCCGACATCTGGTGAGTCGTTCCGAGGGGGTGAATCGCATTCTCGGTGCCTCCATCCAGATGAACTGAGTGCTTCGATCATGTTGCAGCTGAATAACCGCACACCCTTTGAGGCGGAGCTGACGGCCCTTAACGATGAAACCGGCGTGGAGACCTTGTACGTCATTGTCAAAGCGAGCTTTACGGAGGGCTGGATGCTCGCCGATGAGCCCGTTCCGGTGTGGCGAGCAGACGAGTATTACGGCGAGCCGCATGAGTCCAGTTTGCGTTACCCCAGTGAAATTCACCTGGGGAAAACCGCTACGGATATCCTGGTGGAAGGTGACGCCTGGGCGCCCGGCGGGCGTCCGGTAAGGCAGTTGCCAGTGACGGTATCGGTGGGGCGGGTGAGCCAGTCGCTCATGGTGTTCGGTGACCGGAGGTGGGATCAAGGCCAGATCTCCGTGGCCGACCCGTTTGAGCGAATGCCGCTGACATGGGAGCGGGCGTACGGCGGCTCGGTCGCCGAAGGCGATCGTCGGCGGGTTTACAGCGAACGAAATCCGGTTGGACGATTCGCCAGTGCGCAGTGCACTGATCGCTCAGTGGATGGGGAGCTGATGCCGAATATTGAGCACCCGCAGGCGCTGCTTCGAAACCGGGACGATAGCCCCGAGCCGGTCGGTTTGGGCCCGGTGGCGCCGCACTGGCAACCGCGCACCCGGTTCGTTGGTACCTACGATCAACAGTGGCGTCTTCGCCGCGCGCCCTTTGCGCCGGAGGATTTTTCCCGGCGCTTTTTTAATGTGGCCGCTCCCGGCCTGGTGTACCCGGGCTGGATGCGCGGCGGTGAGCCTTTCGAACTGGCCGGCATGCATCCCGATGGGGCATGGACCGGACAGTTACCTGAGGTTCCTCTTTCGGTCAGCGCTCACCACGGGGGGCGTCAGGAGCCTCTGTCGGCCCGATTGGAAACACTCTATTTTCAGCCCTTCAAGCGCACAGTGAGTTTAACCTGGCGGGCCAGTTTGAGTTGTCCACGCGACGTGCTGAGCGTGGAGTCAGTGACGGTCTCAATGACCCGACAACCCCGGTAAACAAAGGAATTGAATGATGGCACAAACGACCTTTGCCAATGGCCGCGGTATTGCCCATAAGGGCAGTGGCGGCATGAGCACGGTATTTCCCGATGTCTGCAAAACCCCAGTGGGGTCTTCCGTCGTACCGATTCCCTACCCGAATATCGGCCGCTCGTCGGATACCGCAAAGGGACCCAAATCCGTCACGCTGGACGGTCAGATGCCGATGGTCAAAGGCGCCATTTATAGCAAGAGCGCCGGCGATGAAGCCGGTGTCAAAAAGGGGATCATCAGTGGTAAGCACAAGGCCGAGTGCGAGTACATGATGTATTCCTTTGACGTCAAAATTGAGGGTAAAAACGTCTGTCGCATGGGTGATCCCCTCTACCATAACAAGAAAAACATCATGGGGTAGATCAGGGATGACCGTTGCTATTACCGCTTTCCCCAATCCGTTCTCGGGGTTTGAGTCACAGTTTGACGATTGCGTTGAAGAGGTTGCCTTTCTCTGGTTGTTGCGTTCGCGGGCGTTGATTCAACCGCACTACCAAACCTCTGACCTGGCGGAACTCGAAAGCCGTATTGACGCCCAGCTGTTCGCCCTTGCCCAGGCTCCAGAGCGAGCCTGGGCCGCCTGTCAGAGCGCCCTGGCTCATGCGGGGCCAGGTGAGGTGTTTGCGGCGGCCGCCGTGGCGTTTCGTACACTGGAAGTGGGGTGTATTCAGCAAGCGGTAGAAGCGGGGTTACAGGATGGGGCGGGATTCGCCGCGCTGGTGTCGGCGCTGACCTGGCTGCCCGGCCGTTACTGCCACGACTGGGTGCGTAAATTTTTCATCAGTAAGGAGCACATTCACAAGCGTCTGGCACTGGCGACCTGCCGGGCCCGTGGCGAGGACCCCTGCGACTTTCTGACCCGGATCCTGCGCCGGAACGACTGTCGTGCTGACAGTTTGCTGCACGGTGAAGCGTTGCACTGCGTCGGCGTTTTCAAGCGTCGTGACCTCTCACCGTTCCTGGCGGAAGGGCGCGAGGGTGGCGAGCCGGGGGTCACGTTTGAGGCCTGCCGCTCGGCCATTCTGTTGGGCGATCGGTCAGCAGCGAGAATGCTCATGCCGTTTGCCTTGCAGTCGGGCCCCCGGCAGTGCGACGCGTTGATCTTGGCCATGCGTGTGTTGCCGAGTACCGAGGCCAAGCAGTGGGTCGCGCAACTATTCGGCCAAACCTCGCCGGACGCGGCCCGACTATCCGTGATCGCCACCGCGGCTCTGGGCGACCCGGAAGCGGTTCCCTGGTTGCTTCGCTGTATGAAGCAATTGTCGCTGGCTCGTGTGGCGGGCGAGGCGTTCTACCAGATCACGGGCGTCGATCTGCAAGCTCATGACCTGCACCATCAGCTCCCCCAACTCAATGACGCTGAAGCACAGGATCACCCGGACACACCGGTACCCCCGATGGATGACGATGAGCACTTGCCCTGGCCCAACACCGAAAAGTTGACCGTATTCTGGGAGACGATCAAGCACCGTTATCCGCCGGGTGAACGGCTCCTGCTGGGTGAGCCGGTCACCGAGGCCAATCTACAGCGGGTTCTGTCGGAGGGCCCCCAACGCCAGCGCGCCGCGGCCGCGTTGGAGTTGGCGTTGCTCGATCCGCAACAGTCCTGGTACTCCATGGAACGAAGGCAGGAATCGCCATGACCCAGAACCGAGTGTTGTATCTGGCCGGCAGCGGCATGATTACCGCCATTGGCGGCTCTACTGAAATGGTGTGGGCCGCCGCTGGCGCACAGATCAGTCGCTACGCTACCAGCAGCTATTTTACCGGAAAGCGCCGGTTGATCGTTCAGGCGTTGGTGCCCGACGAAGCCCTGCCGCTCTTGCCGACCTTGTTGGAGCAGTACCCGGAGCTGACGCTGCGAGAGCAACGGATGTTGGCAATGTCGACGGTGGCCGCCGCCCAGGCGCTCCAGCCCGTCTCAGCGGGCTCGCCGATTCCCCTGCTTTATGCCGGTCCCGAGGTATACCCCGGTGTCGCCACCGGGCTGAGCGACGGCTTTCTTCCCGCGCTGTACGAACAATTGGCGCCCGGCGCCATTGACGCCCGGCGCTCCCGCGCGGTCAGTGTCGGCCGTCCGGGAGTCATTGAGGCGATCAAGTTGGCCTTTCACTATGCCTACGACATTGGCCACAGCGCTGTTCTGGTCGGTGGAGCCGACAGCTACCAGTTCAGCCCCTTGCTGGCGATGCTCGACGGGCAGAAGCGCTTGGCGGCTCAGCACCTGCGCCCGCACCCCGGAAGCGACGCCTTTGCACCGGGAGAAGCCGCCGGTTATCTCTGCCTGACGCCGGATCCGGAAAAGGCGCTGATTCAGAATGGCCGCCGCGTCGCCCTGACTGAGCCGGGTTTTGGCTACGAGTCCGGGCACTGGTTCAGTGACAAACCTTACCGGGGCGAGGGCCTGGATCAGGCGTTCAAGCAGGCCCTGGCGGGGCGTCCAACGCAGCGGACCATCAAGAACATCTACAGCAGTGCGAACGGCGAACGTTACTGGGGCAAAGAGTTGGGTGTGGCACTGACCCGCAACCACCACCTGTTCGACGATCCCAAGGTGCATCACCCCGCCGAGTATTACGGTGATATCGGCGCCGCGACAGGCGCCGTACTGGTGGCTCTCGCGGGCCAGACAGCGCTCAGTCTGCCGGGAGACGATACCCACCTCATCTATGGCTCCGCCGACCAGAGCTATCGGGGAGCGATCTGCTTACAGGCTGAAGGAGTGGCTGCATGACGCAAGTCGGCGAAGGTGTTGCGGTCGGTGGCGGCCGGGACCCCGACATCGATGACCTCGATGATAACCACTGGCTGGAACTGGAGTACCGCTTTCAGAGCGGGCGTGCCGTGTATGGCTATTTCCGGGCGACCGACAGCGACGGTATGGTCTGGGTGGGACGACTCAACGACCAGGGCCAGGTGTGTCTGGCCGGACTGCCGCCAGGCAATGTACGCGTAACGTTATTACCCGAACCCGATCTGGACGCGCGCATCGAAGCGACCCGAGCGTCGATCAAGGAAGTCCTTGACCAGATCATCGAAGATCAACGCCTGGAAGCCGAAGCCTACGAGCGCGAACTCGAACAGATGGGCGGCCCGCAGCGCGTTTTTGAACACATTCAGGCCGTGGGGCGTGGTGCGTGGAATGGCGCTGTGGGGTTCGTTGAGTTTGTGGGAAAAACGGCCTACAAAGTCGCGGAATTCTCCTATTACCTCAGTCCGGCCAACCTCCTGGGCGATACCCTAAGGGCCAGCTATCAAAGCTATCAGGACGGCGAGCTGACCTGGTCGGAATGGTATGACAGCGTCAACCAGAACCTGCTGGACGAACAAAAGAAAGACCTCGCCCGCCTATTTGGCGTGGAGCCGGACGATATCAGCGAGGAGCGCCTGCGGGAATTGATGGGGCTGATCGCCGAGGCCTACGACATCGCCGCCTTTATCGCCGACGATGCACCCACCAGGGCGATGCTGCTGGAATTTGCTCAGGCGATGGCGGACAATCAATCCAGCGTTGAGTGGGCCGAGTTTGCCGGCGCCGGCGTATTTGAAATTGTCCTGGCGGCCCTGCTGGCCCTCTTCACCGCCGGCGCGGGCAACGTCGCCCAGGCCGCCTCGCAGCTCCGCCATGCCAGCCGACTGCGCGGCCTCGGCCACCTGTTTCGCAACCTGGCCCGACAGCTGCGTCGAAAGAAGCTCCGGAAAGAGTTCGACGCACCGGTTGATCAGAAAACCAGCCTTTCTACCGAGCAGCCCCAAGCGCCTCAACTCACAGCCAGGGCCGAGCTGCCCTACGAACCGCATTCCGATGTCAAGGCGCCCAAAACTGGTGACCGAGTACATAAGCGCTATCACCGTGACGGAAACCCGGAAGACCCCTATACTCTTCAGGCTGATGGGAAGCCGATGGGTGCGGAAACCGGCCCTATGCCGAACCACTTGACCGGGCTTGAGGCTCCCCCTGCAGGTCATGATGATTTGGTCGCTCAGGGCTGGCCAAACTTGAACTATGATGGCTACGAAACCTACGATACCTTTGTGGATGCGAAACCAGTCGATATACCCGAAGGTACTAAGATTTATCGTATAGTCGATGAAAAGAACAACGATGCAGGTGGCTTTTGGGCTTATGATCTTCCAGCCAATAAGACTGAATGGCGCAGAGGCTACGCTGTAAAAGATGATTGGAATGATAATGGGTACTATGTCGAGCATTTTGTGGGAGAAGGTGGACTGAAAGCTTGGGAAGGGCCGGCTGCAGGTCAGCCCTACGAAGAATTTTCGGGAAACGAGTTCTATCTCCAAGGTGGTAGCACACAATTGTTCGTTTCCCCGAACAGTATCGAAGCGTCATCGCCAAACCTTACCAACTGGCCGGAGCCATAGCTATGGATAAAGAGATGAAACGTGAGTTGCTGGCGAGAAAGTTCTCAAGTGTTGATTACATGCTTGAAATGTCTGAGTGGCATCAGCGAGCGATTGACAGTTTAAAGGAAGCGTTGAGTGCGTTCTTCGAGCGTTCTTCTGAACATGGAGACTGGCATCAGTGGCCGCCGTCGGATTGGCCAGAAACTTGGCGAGATCGGGTACTCAAAAAATTGTTGGGGACGCAAGAGAGTATTGGTCGAGGTATAGAGAACTACAGAAAAGGTCAAGTCTCCACGATTAGAAGCGTCTCTGGAAGTTTGCACGGGATTTTTCGGAATCTTGACAACTTTAGTTGGGGGTGGTGGGAGCGCATACCCAGTCACCACAGGGAAGAGTTCACTAAAAATCTTGTTAGCGCAAAAAAATGCGCTTCGAATATCATGCGGCAACTGACGGGAGCATGGAAAACCAAAGATTCAATTCTTACTCCGGAAATCACTGGCCCTATTGATGAGGAGGATCTAAAGCGATACTTGAAGCCTGGAGAGAGCGCCTATTAGCTATTTTCCCTGGTGTGGCTGGTATGCCATATTGGTAGGCTGGTGTTGATTGGAAAATGTCAATTCACGCTTTGATGGATTGGTCGGTAGTTTACGATGGATGATAATTTAAAAAGGACATTACTGAGAAGAAAATTTTCTAGCATTGAGTACATGCAAGAAATGTCTGTATGGCATAGAAGAGCGATTGAAGTTCTGGAGAATTCATTGGACGCATTTTTCGAGAGATCGTCTGAGCAAGGTGACTGGCATCAATGGCCCGCTTCAGATTGGCCAGAGACTTGGCGGGATAGAGTCCTAAGAAACTTGGTAGGTACGCAAAAGGGAATTGATGAAGCTATTCAAAAGGCGATCGAAGGTGATAACGGCTACATGGAAGGTGTAGCTAGTGAGGTTCACAGTATTTTCAGGAATCTCGATAATTTTAGTTGGGGCTGGTGGGACCGAGTCTCTGACCACTACCGAGAGGACTTCCAATCCAGCTTGGTAAAAGCAAAAAAACGGGCGACCAATATTATGGATACTTTGTCTGAATACTGGCGAGACGATGAAATCCTTAATGAGCGAATCACAGGGCCAATCGATGAGGAGGATTTGAAGCGATACCTGAAGCCTGGGGAGTCAATATACTAATAGGCTATAGTGCCTTTTATTCGCTATTAATGTTTAGTCTGGTGCGGTCAGTTTCCTGGGTGCGTCGCTGGACTTCTGCCAGCCTGAACGATTGTGAATTGACCAATTCCCGTGACCCGCTCTGTTTCAAGTGGCTGCGCTTCCCTGTAGCAGCCACTTTAACCCATCACTTGATCACCGCCGCTCGGCGCGTCCATTCTCATTTCGGCTCTGGCGAGCTCGCTCACTGATAGATGAGCGGTTGCGGGCCGCATCCACCCGATCCCGGGTGCTGCGTTGAAAGTTCTGCTGGCTCCGTTCTGGTTGCCGAAGGTTGCGGGCGTTGGCTTGTTCCTCCCGGGAGGGGCGCTCGGTGCGAGTGGTGCGGGTACGCTCTTCGCGGGCTTGACGCTGCACCTGTGCACGGTCGCGGTTCGGCTCATTGGCGCGCAGGCGCTCGCCGGAACGCTGTTCCATCCGGCTCGGAGTTTCCCGGCGGGTTTGATAGGTGTCGCTGCGCCGTTCAGTGCGGTCAAGCCGGGGTTGTTGCCGATCATTTCGAGCCTGAGCGTCACGCGAACGACGGGGTTCACTCCGGGCGCTGCTGCGGGGGTTCTGCAGGCGCTGTTCGATGCGCTCTACACGCTGTGCGCGTTCCACTCGTGTCCCGGAATGGCGTGCGGTGCGCGACGGGGCGGCATACTGTTGACGCACCGTGCTGCGACGGTACTCGACGCCGCGGCGATGGCTCGGGTTGTGTTTCCAGCGGCGCGCTTCTTTATAGCGAACCACGCTGCGGCCGGAGTGGAAGCGGTGATGGTTGTGCAGGTCAATGTCAATCACCACGGTGTGCCGGTTGTGCCAGTGGAAGCTGCTGAAATAGAAGCTGTGGTGGTCAATACGGGTGCCGAAGCTCCAGAAGATACCCGCATTCCAGTAGCCCCGACTGGGGCGATGCCAGCGGTGGGGCGGGTGGTGGTGCCAGCGCCAAGGGCCGTACACCATCCGGGTGTCGTAATAAGGAATGTAGATGACCTCGGATACCCGGGGTTCCACAATGATGGTTTTCTGCTCTATGACCACCTCCTGATGTTCGGTGGTGCGCAGAGTGCCCGCCTCGTAGGCCCGCTGGCGCAGGTCCTGCACGCTGGCGAGGACCTCGCCCTCATCCCACAGAAAGGCCTCGCCGAGATCCTGGGTCCATTCCAGGTCATCCGCCATGCGCTCGAGAATGTCGGGAAAGGCCACCAGGGCGGTCACACTCGGATCCCAGCCTTCGCGTTCGGCGGCGGACACCGCGGCGGCGCCTTCCATATTGCGGTGGCGCTGAGCCCACCGGTTCGCCTGTACCACTTCAAGGGGATAGGTGCTGGCGATGAGGATGTGGGACAGTACGGTGTCCGGGTAGAGGGCGACGGGGGCCAGCATCTGGTTCAGTTCGGCCTGACTGTAGTCGTCGTCGGCCCAGGCGCCCAGACTGAGCACAAGCAGCAGGGCAGCGGTGGCCAGGGTAGTCCAGGATGTCTTCATGGGGTGTCCTCCCAGAGGTTTCGCTCGTATATAGAGCATTCACCTCTGTTATACCGCCGGGCGGCTTAACCGAAACTGAATATCCGGTATGGCCTGGGCCGACGGCCTGTCAGGCATTGTTGCACCGGGCCGTTGGCCGGTCAAACGCCATGCGGGCTTTGCCGCCAGAAGCTGGGTGCGCTTTATGAGCGAGACTATGGCGCTGGTTGAGTATTTTTCTTGGAAGCGAGCTGGTTGATTGGTGTACAATTCGCGTCCAATTTTAACCCCGGCGGGCTGTTGCCTGGCCTGTCGCCCTGCTCAGGATGTGTTCATGTTTGACAAAACTCAGACGATTGCCGATTTTGACCCCGAAATCTGGGATTCCATCCAGAAGGAAAGCCGTCGCCAGGAAGAGCATATCGAGCTGATTGCCTCGGAAAACTACACCAGCCCGCTGGTGATGGCAGCCCAGGGCACCAAGCTGACCAACAAATACGCTGAGGGCTATCCCGGCAAACGCTACTACGGTGGCTGCGAGTACGTTGACCAGAGTGAACAGCTGGCGATCGAGCGCGCCAAGGAGCTGTTCGGTGCCGATTACGCCAACGTTCAGCCGCACTCCGGCTCCCAGGCGAACTCCGCCGTTTATGCCGCCCTGTGCAAGCCCGGCGACACCGTTTTGGGTATGAGCCTGGACGCCGGTGGCCACCTGACCCACGGTGCCAAGCCGAACTTCTCCGGCAAGATCTACAATGCGGTGCAGTACGGTCTGAATCCGGAGACTGGCGAGCTGGACTACGAAGAAATTGCCCGCCTGGCCCGCGAGCACAAGCCGCGCATGATCGTGGCGGGTTTCTCGGCTTACTCCCAGGTCGTGGATTGGCAGAAGTTCCGGGATATCGCCGATGAAGTGGGCGCTTACTTACTGGTTGATATGGCCCACGTGGCGGGTCTGGTAGCGGCGGGCGTATACCCGAACCCGGTGCAGATCGCCGACGTGACCACCTCCACCACCCACAAAACCCTGCGCGGCCCCCGTGGTGGCATCATTCTGGCCAAGGCCAATGAAGAGATCGAGAAGAAGCTCAATTCCGCCGTATTCCCCGGTGGTCAGGGCGGCCCGCTGATGCACGTGATTGCAGCGAAGGCCATCAGCTTCAAGGAGGCGATGAGCCCCGCCTATAAAGAGTATCAGCAGCAAGTGGTCAAAAACGCCAAGGCCATGGCGGCGACCTTTATTGAGCGCGGAATCAAGATTGTCTCCGGTGGCACCGAAAACCACCTGATGCTGGTGGACCTGATCGGTAAAGAGTACACCGGTAAGGACGCTGACGAAGCGCTGGGGCGGGCCAACATCACCGTGAACAAGAATGCGGTACCGAACGACCCGCGCTCGCCGTTCATCACCTCTGGCCTCCGGGTCGGTACGCCGGCAATCACCACCCGCGGCTTCCGCGAGGAAGAGTGCAAGCAGTTGGCGGGCTGGATGTGCGACATCCTGGACGGCCTGGAAGCCGGCAATGCCGACGCCGTGATCGAAGAGGTGAAAGGCAAGGTATTGGACGTATGCGGCAAGTTCCCGGTTTACGGTAATTGATAAGCGGGAGAGCTGCTTTACGGCGGATGCGCTTCGCTTATCCGCCCTACGCAACCTCCGAGCCATCCGTAGGGCGGATAAGGGCGAAGCCCGCATCCGCCGTTAACGGCCTGGACTGTGCAAAAAGTATGCAGCTTGGCTTGCAACCCCCCGGTAAACTCCCTAGAATAGCCGCCCCTAACCGGCCCGGGCCTTTTGCCCGGGTCACTCCTTGCTTCACTCAGGCCCTTTTGGTCCGGGGAAGCTTTAACCCGTAAGGAGCTACAATGCGTCATTACGAAATCGTCTTTATGGTCCATCCCGACCAGAGCGAGCAAGTGCCCGGCATGATCGAGCGCTATACCGCCAGCGTCAAAAACAGCGGTGGCCAGGTTCACCGTCTGGAAGACTGGGGTCGCCGTCAAATGGCTTACTCCATCAACAAAATCCACAAGGCTCACTATGTACTCATGAACGTGGAGTGCACCGAGGAAGCCCTGGAAGAGTTGACCACCAACTTCCGCTACAACGATGCCGTCCTGCGTAACCTCGTGATTCGCGAAGACGAAGCCATCACTGAAGAGTCTCCGATCCTCAAGGCTGATAAAGATGCCCGCGAGCGCACTGCAAAGCAGGGCAGCCGCCCGCCGCGCCGTGAAGAGGGCAATGACAATTCCGACGACAACAGCTCGGACGAAGAGTCAGAAGCCGAAACCGAAAAGCAGGGGGAATAAGAGATGGCACGTTTTTTCCGTCGTCGTAAGTTTTGCCGTTTCACCGCCGAAGGCGTGAAGCGTATTGATTACAAAGATCTGGAAACGCTGAAGGCGTACATCACCGAAACCGGTAAGATTGTACCCAGCCGTATCACCGGAACCAAAGCCAAGTACCAGCGCCAGCTGTCCTCAGCGATCAAGCGCGCCCGCTACCTGGCCCTGATTCCGTACACCGACAGCCACGAGTAAGTCGAGGCCGTCAACCGGTTGAAGGAGTGCAGCATTGCGAGCGCTGGCTGAATTTATTTTGCGCGGTCGCTTGCAAGCCACAGCGGTGGCCCTGATTGGTAATTGGGTGCCCCTGCTGACCCCCGCCACCGTGGCTCTGGTCACCTTGCGCGTGGGGAGAAACAACGGTCTGCTGATTCTGCTATGGGGCGTGCTACCGTCACTGCTCCTGCTCGGTTTCAGTCAGATTGCCCCGGCGGTCGCTACGGCGGTGGTCGGGGGAGTGTTACTGACTTACGGCGCCGCGCTGTTTTTACGGCGCGGCAGCGGGTGGGCCACTTGCCTGATGGGCATAGTGGCCGTAGCGACCCTGATGGCGGTCTTGCTGGGCGCTCTGGCCCCAGACGCCGTGCAGGCTGCGCTGCAGAGCTGGAATCAGTTGCTCGAAGAGCTGGCCAGTTCGGTAGACGCGTCAGTGTCGTCCTACAGTGCAACCTTTGTGCTGGGAATGCTGGCCTACGGGATGGCCTTTCCAGCCGCGCTCGGCCTGATGCTCGGGCGTTGGTGGCACTCGCTGGTGGACAACCCCGGTGGGTTCGGGGCGGAGTTTCAGGCTCTGAAACTTCACCCGATACAGGCCGTGACCAGTATGGCCGCCGCCGTGTATTGCCTGTTCCAGGGGTTGGATTACGCACTGTGGTCAGCGTTGTTTCTGCTGCCTTTGGTGCTGCAGGGGGTGGCAATGGTGCACCGCCTGGTAGCCATCAAGGGGCTTGGGGTTCAGTGGCTGTTTGTGTTTTACGCGGTATTGATACTGCTGGAACCTGCGACACAGCTGTTGGCCGTGTTGGCATTTCTGGATACTTGGCTGAATTTTCGCGAGCGGGCAACACCCCGGGCCTGAGGCCCCGCCCGATCGCCGGATCATACAACTTAGAGGGTAAACGAGATGGACGTTATTCTGCTGGAAAAAGTAGGCAAGCTCGGTGGCATTGGCGACCAGGTTGCTGTTAAAGCCGGCTTCGGCCGCAACTTCCTGCTGCCGCAGGGCAAAGCCATTCCGGCCACCGCCGAGAATGTGGCTGAGTTTGAAGCGCGTCGCGCTGAACTGGAAGCCGCTGCTGCCGCCAAGCTGAGCGAAGCCGAAGCGCGCGCCGCCAAGCTGGCGGAAGTCAGCGTTACCATCGGCGCCAACGCGGGCGACGAAGGCAAGCTGTTCGGTTCTATCGGTACTCGCGATATCGCCGATGCCATTACCGCAGCCGGTGTTGAAGTCACCAAAGCCGAAGTCAAACTGCCGGAAGGTGCGCTGCGCGAAATCGGTGAGTACGAGATCGACGTGCAAGTGCATGCTGAAGTCATTCAGGCGGTCAAAGTCAGCGTAGTGGCCGAGTAACGGGCACTACCCTGGGCCGGTCTGATTCCATGGCCGGCGGTGACAAGTCTGACGAAATCGGGCACTATCGACCCCTCGGGGACTGATCGGTAGTGCCCGTTTTTTTGTCCGAGAATTACCTGTACTGAGAGCCCATGTCTGATCTACCCCTGGATCTGCCCTCGGAGGAAGAGACCTCCCCGGCGAAAATGCCCCCGCCGCACTCGGTAGAAGCCGAGCAGGCGGTATTGGGTGGTTTGATGCTGGACAATATGCGCCTGGAAGCGGTGCGCGAAGTGCTGTCCGAACGGGACTTTTACCGGGATGACCACCGCCAGATCTTCCTGCGCATGTGCGAGCTGGCCGAAGAAGACCAGCCACTGGATGTCATTACCCTGTCGGAAGAGCTGCACCGGCACGAGGAGCTGGAGCGGGTCGGCGGACTGGGATATCTGACAGAGTTGGCGGCCAATACCCCCAGTGCGGCCAATATCCTCGCCTACGCCAATATCGTGCGCGAGCGCTCGACGCTGCGCCAGCTCATCAGTGTCGCCCAGGAGATCAGCAAGTCCGGTTACAACCCTCTGGGGCTCGACGCCGACGACCTGCTGCAGATCGCCGAAAAGCGGGTGGCGGAAATTGCCGAGGATCGCCCCAAAGAAGGCGGGCTGACCGACCTGAACGCGCTGCTCAAGGATACCGTACAGCGCATTGACGAACTGTTCCGTTCGGGCAGTGATCTGACCGGGGTCAGCTCCGGCCTGGAGGATCTGGATCAGCGCACGTCCGGCTGGCAGCCCGGCGAACTGGTGATTCTGGCCGCCCGACCCTCCATGGGTAAAACCGCCCTGGCGCTGAATTTTGTCGAGTCCTCCATTTTTACCCAGACGCGCCCGACCCTGGTGTTCAGTATGGAAATGCCCTCGGCGGCACTGGTGATGCGGATGATGTCCTCCATCGGGCGGATTGATCAGGGCAAGATCCGCAACGGTAAGTTGACCGAGGAGGATTGGCCCAAGCTGTCCGCCGCGGTCAGTAAGATGAAAGACAAGCCATTGTTCATCGACGATACCCCGGGGCTTTCGCCCACCGAAATGCGTGCCCGGGTGCGGCGCATTGCCCGCGAGCACGGCAATCCGGCGATGATCATGGTGGACTACCTGCAGTTGATGCAGCTCTCCGGTCCGAGCGAAGGGCGGACCCAGGAGATTTCCGAAATCTCCCGCTCGCTCAAGGCCATGGCCAAGGAATTCGACTGCCCGGTCATTGCGCTGTCCCAGTTGAACCGGGGGGTGGAGCAGCGTCCCAACAAGCGGCCCATGAACTCGGATCTGCGTGAGTCCGGTGCCATCGAGCAGGATGCCGATGTGATTCTCTTCATTTACCGGGATGAGTATTACAACGAGGACAGCCCGGACAAGGGGATTGCCGAGCTGATTCTTGGCAAGCAGCGTAACGGTGAAATCGGCACCTGTCGGGCGGCGTTTATTGGCAAGTTCACCCGCTTCGAAAACCTGGCGCCGGAATATATGCAGCAAGGGGAATATTGATGCATAGGGTGACGCTTTTGCCTCTGAAAGCATGAATCAGGCGCCATGCTGCACAAAGATTGTACATCCCGAAACGACCGTGTATTATCCCGCCCCCAAGTTTGGGTAATTAGGTAACGCTGTGCCTGGCACGGCGTTAGGGTCCGCACCGCGTTGTCGCCTGAAACGAGCCAGCCATGCAGGTATTTCATCAGATTCACTCGCTGCGCACCGCTTTGGCTGAGGAACGTCGCCAGGGCAAGCGTATTGGGTTTGTGCCCACCATGGGCAACCTGCATCAGGCACATCTTGCTCTGGTGCAGCAGGCTCAGGCCAGCTGTGACTGTGTCGTTACCAGTATTTTCGTCAACCCGCTGCAGTTCGGGCTGAACGAAGACTGGGACAAGTACCCCCGGACACTGGCGGCCGACACGGCCAAACTGGAAGCCATCGGCTGCGACTTCCTGTTCTGCCCCGACGAAACCGAGATTTACCCCAACGGCATGGCCGAACAGACCCGGGTCGTCGTGCCCACCATGACCGACGTGCTCTGTGGTGCCAGTCGCCCGGGCCATTTTGAAGGCGTGACGACGGTTGTCACCAAACTGTTCAACATCGTTCAGCCGGATGAGGCGGTGTTCGGTGCCAAAGACTTCCAGCAATTGGCCGTGATCCGCCGGATGGTGGAAGACTTGTGCATGCCGGTCAGGATCAGCGCCGGAGACATTGTGCGCGAAGCCGACGGCCTCGCGCTCAGCTCCCGAAATGGCTTTATTGGTGAGGATGAGCGCCCGCGGGTGTCTCAGTTGTATCGGAGCCTGAGTTGGGTGCGCGAGCAGATTCAGTCCGGTCGGCGCGACTATCTCGTGCTGGCGGAAGAAGCGAAGGAACAGATTGAAAACGCGGGTTTCCGACCCGACTATGTCAGTGTGTGCAACAGTCATACGCTCGACCCGGCGGCCCACGATGACGCCGAAATCACGATTCTCGGCGCGATGTACACTCGGGGTGCGCGCCTGATTGACAATGTATCCCTTGTGCTGGACGCTTGACGTCAGCACCAAACACGGGAGAAGCCTATGCTTTCTACTCTGCTGAAAGGCAAATTGCACATGGCGGCGGTCACCCAGGCCGAGCTCTGGTACGACGGCTCATGCGCCATTGATAGCGATCTGGTGGCGCTGGCTGGGCTGCGCGAGTTTGAACAGATTGATATCTACAACGTCAACAATGGCGAGCGGTTCACCACCTACGTGATCCTGGCGGAAGCCGGATCGGGAACCATCTCCATGAACGGCGCCGCGGCCCGCAAAGTGCAGGTCGGCGATCGGGTCATCATCGCCAGTTACGGGCAGTACAGCGAAGCCGAGCTGCTCAATCACAAGCCTCGCCTGGTGTATCTCGATGAGAACAACCGGGTAGAGCGCACGACCAATACCATTCCGACCCAGGTCGCCTGACCCGGGTTGCCCCGCACCCGCCTCCAATCCGGCGGGTGTGGCTCTCCTTCCTCTCCGGCGCTTTCGAGCTCCTTTGATCGACATCATCCGCTTAACGATTGTTTACGGCTCGGCCGCTTTGGACAACGTTGTCTGTGGCCAATTTCAGAAACTGCTGTTAAGCTTGAGTTTGCGGCTCCGAGCCCGGATCTTGAACACTAGCGTCAACCACGAATTGCAATAACAACTGTCAGCGAGGCTTCTCATGTCCGAACACCACATCCACCCGGTTCCCGATTCCTTCAAAGCGCATGCGGCCATTGATGCGGAGCGCTATCGGGCGATGTACCAGCGCTCAGTAGAGGACCCGGATGGGTTCTGGGCGGAGCAGGCCGACGCCTTTCTGACCTGGGACAAAAAGTGGGACAAGGTGTGTGAGAGCGATCTGCGCAAAGGGGAAGTCGCCTGGTTCAAGGGCGGCAAGCTCAATGTCAGCGTAAACTGCGTCGATCGCCATCTGGAGCAGCGGGCGGATCAGGTCGCCATCATCTGGGAGGGGGATGACCCCTCGGAAGACCAGATGATCACTTACCGGGAATTGCACACCGAAGTCAGCCGGCTGGGCAATCTGTTGCGTGAGCGCGGCGTCAAGAAAGGCGATCGAGTGTGCATTTATATGCCGATGATTCCCGAGGCCACCTACGCCATGCTCGCCTGTGCCCGTCTGGGCGCCATCCACTCGGTGGTGTTTGGTGGCTTCTCCCCTGATGCACTGAAAGACCGGATTCTGGATGCGGATTGCCAGGTGCTGATCACCGCCGATGAGGGGGTTCGCGGTGGCAAACACATCCCGCTGAAAAACAATGCGGACAAGGCGATGAACGCCTGCCCGGGTGTGCATACTTGCCTGGTGGTCAAGCGTACCGGTGCCGATGTCGGCTGGAAGGAAGGTCGGGATATCTGGTACGAACAGGAAGTGGAGCGCCAATCCGATCACTGTGAGCCGGAGAGCATGGATGCCGAAGACCCCCTATTCATTCTGTATACCTCGGGCTCTACCGGCAAACCCAAGGGGGTGCTGCACACCTCCGGTGGCTATCTGCTGCAGTCGGCCATGACCCATAAATATGTATTTGACCACCAGGAAGGTGACGTTTACTGGTGTACGGCGGATGTGGGCTGGGTCACTGGCCACAGCTACATCGTATACGGCCCCCTGGCGAACGGTGCAACCACGCTGATGTTTGAAGGGGTGCCCACCTACCCGGATGCCTCCCGCTGTTGGCAGGTGGTCGACAAGCATATGGTCAACACCTTTTACACCGCGCCCACGGCCATTCGGGCTCTGATGGGGGCGGGCGATAAGTGGGTCACCCAGACCTCCCGTCAGTCCCTGAAGCTGTTGGGAACCGTGGGGGAGCCAATCAATCCCGAGGCGTGGGAGTGGTATTACCGGGTGGTGGGCGAGAGCCGCTGCCCGATCATGGATACCTGGTGGCAGACCGAAACCGGTGCCCATATGCTGACCCCGCTGCCCGGTGCCACCGACCTGAAACCCGGTTCCGCCACTTTGCCCTTCTTCGGGGTGCAGCCGGTGCTGCTGGACAATGAGGGCCATGAAATAGAGGGCGCCGGTTCCGGTAACCTGGCGATCAAGGCGCCCTGGCCAAGCCAGATTCGCACGGTGTATGGCGATCATCAGCGCTGTATCGATACCTATTACAGTGCCTACCCCGGTTACTACTTTACCGGCGACGGTGCCCGTCGGGATGAGGATGGTTATTATTGGATTACCGGCCGGGTGGATGACGTGCTCAACGTCTCCGGCCACCGGATGGGGACCGCGGAAGTGGAGAGTGCGCTGGTGCTGCACCCGAAAGTCTCCGAGGCCGCAGTTGTTGGCTATCCCCACGACATCAAGGGCCAGGGCATCTATGCGTATGTCACCCTGATGGGCGGTGAAGAGCCGAGCGATGCGCTGCGTAAGGAGCTGATTGACCTGTGCGTACAGGAAATCGGCGCCATTGCCAAACCGGATATTATTCAGTGGGCGCCCGGCCTGCCGAAAACCCGCTCGGGTAAAATCATGCGCCGCATCCTGCGCAAAATTGCCGCCAACGAGCTCGATAATCTCGGGGATACCTCAACGTTGGCGGACCCGGCCGTGGTGGATGATCTGATCGATAACCGGGCCAATCAATAAAACCAATTGTGGGAGAGTAGAGACCAATGAATCAGCTTTGGAAGCAACGTTTCGGCACGGGGGTACTGGCCACCGCGTTGGCGGCGGCCGCACTGAATGCCGGGGCCGGTGAGTCGCCCCGGCTCGAACAGCAGTGGGAAACCGAGGGGCTCCGCACTCCGGAGTCTGTGCTTTACCATGAGGTTGATGGCGAAGCCTATCTGCTGGTGGCCGAAATCGAAGGCGAAGGCAATCAGGCCGACGGTAAAGGGGGGATTGCCAAGCTATCCCTGGACGGCGAAATTATTGATCAGGACTGGGCCCGCGGTATGAGCGCCCCGAAAGGCATGGGCGTTCTGCGCAACACTCTCTATGTCGCCGACCTGACCGAGGTTTTGGCAGTGAGCCTGAAAACCGGGCAGATCATGTCCCGGATTCCGGTGGCGGACTCGGTGTTCCTGAACGATGTCGCCATTGATGATGGGGGAACCGTCTATGTCTCCGATACCCGCACGGGCAAGGTCCACCGCATTCTCAGTGACGGTGCTGAGCTGTTTCTGGAGGGCCTGAAAGATCCGAACGGTCTTTACATCGACGGCGACGATATCTATATCGGGGCTGGAAACCGGTTGCTGAGAGCGAATCCCGAAGGCGATCTGGAAACCGTGGCCGAAGGCTTTGAGTCCGGTATTGATGGCGTTGAGAAAATCGGTTCCAACGAGTTTCTGGTGACCTGTTGGGTCGGGCTGGTGTATCACGTCCGTGATGGCCAGGTGACCCGCCTGATGGATACCCGTGATCCGCGCATGAATACCGCCGACCTGGGGTGGAATCCGGATGATGGGGTCACCTATATTCCCACATTCTTCACCGACTCGGTCATTGCCTACCGTTGGCGCTGATGACGGCTCCCCTGATCGACAGCCACTGTCACCTGGATTTTGAGGCTTTTGATCGGGACCGGGAGGCACTCTGGTCGCGGTGTCGATCCGGGGGAGTTCATCAGCTGATTATTCCGGGGACGGATCCGGAGCAATGGGGGCGGGCCCGGGCGCTTTGTGACGCACCGCACTCCAATTGGTACTTCGCCGCCGGTATGCATCCCTGGTGGCAGGAGCGGGCCGTTGAAGGCTGGGAGGCGGTGTGTCGGGATTTCCTGGCTCACCCCCGCTGTGTGGCGGTGGGGGAGTGTGGCCTGGATAAGCTTATCGATACTCCGATGGGCGAGCAGGAGTCCCTGCTGGACATCCATCTTGAACTGGCCCGTGGCTCTGACAAACCGCTCATTCTTCACTGCGTCAAAGCCCACAATGAGCTGATCCGGCGGCTCAAACGTCACCGGTTTCCTCGGGGCGGTGTAGTTCATGCCTTCAGCGGTAGCGAGGATATTGCGCAAACCTATTGGCAGATGGGATTTCGGCTCGGCGTGGGAGGTGTCATCACCTATGAGCGCGCCCGCAAAACCCGGGATGCGGTCAGCCGGGTGCCGTTTGAGGCATTGTTGCTGGAAACCGATGCGCCGGACATGCCGGTGTCGGGGCGACAGGGTGAGCGCAACAGCCCGGAGTTCTTACCGTTGATTGCCCAGGCGCTCGCCGGTTTGAGGGGTTGCACCGAGGAGCAGGTGGCCCGTCAGACCACCGACAATGCCCGGCAGCTCTTCGGTATCTGAGTGGCGGCTCAATTTGATGCGAAAGCGTCGGTTCAACAGCCCCGGTCCTGAAGGTAGCGCTCCACAGCCTGACTGGCGGCGGCGAACCCGAAACTGCCTGTGACCATTACTGCCGAGCCCAATCCCCCGCCACAGTCCAGTTTGACGCCGCTGTCCGGGTCCCGGTTGCCCTTGTCACCCACGCACACGCTGCCGTCCAACTGAGGGAAGTGCATCTGCTCATTGGAATAAATGGCGTCCACTCGAAAGCGTCGCTTGGCGTCCTTGCGGAATCCGTAATGTCGAAAAAGCAGATTGCGTACCTTGCGCAGCATGGGGTCGTAAGTGGTTTGTGCCAGGTCGGAACAGACAATCTGCTTTGGGTCCCGCTTCCCGCCCGACGAGCCCACGGTGACCAGGCGGCCCTTGAGGCGGCTGACGTAGGCCACCAGGTGTGCTTTGATGTGGGCGGAGTCGATGGCATCAATCACAACGTCGTGGTCGCGATTGATCAGTTGTTCAATATTGTCACTGGTCAGAAAGGTTTCCTCGCTGTGAACTGTCAGCTCGGGGTTGATGGCCTTGAGGCGATCGCTCACCACCTGATTCTTGGATGCGCCGATATAGCCCTCCAAAGCGTGCAGTTGCCGGTTGGTGTTAGTCACGCACACACCGTCGAGCTCGATCAGGGTCAGGGTCCCGACGCCGGTACGCGCCAGGGCCTCCGCTGCCCAGCTGCCCACGCCGCCGAGGCCGACCACCGCAAAATGAGCACCTGCCAGATGCTCCAGAGCCGGTTCGCCATAAAGCCGTGCCAGGGCGCCAAAGCGTTGCCGGTAAGCGGGCGTCAGAGTCATGCTGTGCTCCTCAAGTGCAGGGGTAAGCTGGATAATGTGCCATTGTAAAAGATTTGAGCACATCGGCCTAAATAAAGCCGTGTTAAACCTTGAGATATCCCCAAAGCTGTGCAACTATTAGCGCGCTGGAATCTAATATAAGCCTTAAGCAGGGTCCGTTGTCCGTCGTTTGATAAAGGACGCGATCGATGCAAAAAGGCGATCAGCCAAATTATAAAGTGAGAGAGGATAGGGAGAAATGAACCATTCAAACGACGTTCTTCCAGTCGGGTTTACTGCTGTCGACAGACAGTCGGGCTCGGTTGTCCCGCGTTTCAGACCTGCGTTAGC
The DNA here is from genome assembly GCF_003762925.1 of Marinimicrobium koreense. NCBI lineage: Bacteria > Pseudomonadati > Pseudomonadota > Gammaproteobacteria > Cellvibrionales > Cellvibrionaceae > Marinimicrobium > Marinimicrobium koreense. The sequence continues at coordinate 223,751 of NZ_RJUK01000002.1, read as the reverse complement.
AAATCCTTTGTAACGATACCTGTGTTAAGTCAAGTGCCAGCGTTGGTACGGGCTTTCCATTTTCACTTTGGTGATTTCCCCGAAGGGAGTTGCTGTGGCTGTACGTTAGAGTCGCATCTGGTTTGTGCATCCTTGCAGGCCAGCGTGTTCCAGTAGTGAGAGTCAAAGACATCAGTCTACATAATAAACCAGGAGGCACCATGTCCCTTTTTAACTACAAGTTTGGTAAGCAATTCTTGGCCAACACATCCATGACCGCTCTGGCACTGGCCGTTGCCGGCGCCGCCCAGGCCCAGGCGCCTGCGGATGAACCGGTACTGGAAGAAGTGGTGGTTACCGGTTTCCGCCAGAGTCTGGCTCAGGCCCTGGATGTGAAACGTGACAGTGTTGGTTCTGTCGATGCCATTATGGCCGAAGACATCGCCGACTTCCCGGACCAGAACCTGGCCGAATCCCTGCAGCGTATCCCCGGTATTGCCATCACCCGTGACTCCGGCGAAGGCCGCGAGATTTCTGTGCGAGGCCTGTCCGGTGAGTTTACCCGTATCCGTATCAACGGTATGGAAGCGATTGCCGCAACCGGTGGTGAAGGTGGGCCCAACCGCAGCCGTAGCTTTGACTTCAACGTCTTCGCTTCCGAGCTATTCAACTCCATCGTCGTGCGCAAGACGGCATCGGCGAACGTGGACGAAGGTTCACTGGGGGCCGTGGTCGACCTGAATACCGGGCGTCCCTTTGGTTATGACGAAGGCCTGACTCTGGTCGGTGCTGTTGAAGGTCAGTACAACGACCTGAATGAAGATTTTGGTCCTCGCGTCACTGGCTTGTTCGCCTATAACGACCCGGAAGGTATCTGGGGTGTATCAGCGTCAGTCGCTTATTCAGATAACAGCACCAGCGAAATGGGGCAGAACACCGTTCGCTGGCAAGCTGCGGATTTTGCCAGTGTTGAAGGCGTGGACTGTACCGCCAATCCGGATGATTCGGGTTGTGTTGAAGTCGGTAACGGCTTCCACCCGCGTATTCCCCGCTACGGTCTGATCGATGTCGATCGCAAGCGCTTGGGTATTACCGGTGGTCTGCAGTTCCGTCCGACCGATGCCACGACAGTGAGCCTGGATCTGTTGTACTCCGAGCTGGACGCTTCCCGTGCGGAAAAATGGGGCGAAGTCCTGTTCCGCGGTAACGAAGGTGGTATGGACGTGGTCGATTACACCTACGACGCGGCCAGCAACAACCTGAACTCCATGACCGTGAACAACGCCTGGGTCCGGAATGAAAACTTCCTGAAAGCCTGGACCACCGAGTTCAACCAGGTGTCTTTGGATGTTGAGCATGAGTTCAATGAAGACCTGACCGGTCACTTCCTGGCGGGCACCTCGGAATCCGAGCTGGACTTCCCCTACGAAATCACGTTCATGTACGACGATCGTGATTATCAGGGCTTCAGCTACGATTATACCGATGATGAATTCCCGGTCATCGCGTTCAACGGACCGGATGTGACTGATCCGACCAACTTCCAGATGTCCGAATTCCGTGATCGTCCGACAAACACCGTACACGGTTTTGATACGGTCGCGGGTGATTTCACCTACTACCTGAACGATGCGTACTCTGTCGATTTTGGTGCTAGCTACAAGAAGTTCACCTTTGATACCGAAGGCTACCGTCGCGATACCGGTGTTTGCGGAGCTGAATTGATTGATTGCTCCAGCGATGACGTCTACGGAATTCCCGGTACCGACGCTCTGAGCGAAGTCTTTACTTTCGACGACAAAATGGGTTCTGGCTCTACCAGCCAGTGGGTGATTCCCGACCTGTGGGCCTGGGCCGACGAAATTGACCTGTTCAATCAGGAAGCGCGTCAGGACCAGGGCAACATTCGTAGCGTTGAAGAAGAAAGCACCTCTCTGTTTGTGCAGTTGAACGGTGAGACGCAACTGGCCGGCAAGGACTTCATGTTTGACGTTGGTGTTCGTTACGCCGAAACCGATCAGACATCTTCCGGTTACAACTCCGGTCAGTTTGTCACCGTAAAGCGTGATACTTACGATGACGTACTGCCGTCGTTCAACACCGCCATGTATCTGACCGAAGACCTGATTTGGCGCGTGTCCGGTGCCAGTGTGATGACCCGTCCGGGACTGGGCAACCTGAGTCCTGGTGGTAGCGTTGACAGCTTCAACTACAGCGTATCGTTCCAGAATCCGCAACTGGATCCGACCCGTGCAGATTCTTTTGATACCTCGTTGGAGTGGTATTTTGCAGACGAGGCGATCGCGTCTATTGCCTTGTTTACCAAAGATATCGAGTCACGTCCGATTGGCGTAGAGCGTGAGGGCACCTATGCCTCTACCGGTCTGCCCTTGTCCCTGCTGGCGCCAACCTCCCCGGCCGAGGCGGATCCGGAAGGTCGTCCCTGGACCATTTCTTCACTGGAAAATGGCCCGGGCGCAGAAGTGAAAGGTTTTGAGCTGGCGCTGCAGGCTCCGTTCTCAACCTTTACCGATGCGGAGCTGATGCGGGACTTCGGCTTTATTGCCAACTACACCTATGTAGACTCGGATGTAGACTATACCTTTGGGGATGAAGTGGTCAGCGAGCGTCTGTTCGGATTGTCCAACAATTCCTACAACGCGACCGTCTATTATGAGAATGAGCGCTTCAACGCTCGTATCTCCGCGGCCTATCGTGATGATTACATCACCGGCACCAGCGGTACCGGAAACCGTTTTGAAGGCTACGAAGGTACCTTCAATGTCGATTTCTCCGCAGGCTACGAGCTGAACGACAACCTCGACATCAACTTTGAAGCGCTGAACCTCACTGATGACTACCAGGATCGCTGGACCGACATCTCCGAGAAGCGTCGCTATGAGTACGACCATACCGGTCGTGTCTTCAAAGTCGGTGTGAAGTACCAGTACTAAGCGAACCCCACCTTCGGGTGTGCTTTGATCAACCCCGGAAGCCGCCAGGCTTCCGGGGTTTTTTTATGCATTAGGCAAAGTGGGCGGGTCTGTGTCATGCTATTGAGTACGGGGTTTTAGACGACTATTGCCAATACTCAGGAGGTGTCCAGACCGTGGGACTACGACTGCCCGCCAGAGCCGAAAATGCCCAAGGCGAGCCTCGCCGTATTGGGGTCGAGCTGGAAATGAATGGTCTGACGCTGGATCAGCTCAGTGAGCTGGTGGCGGATTACCTGTCTCTGACCGTCAAGCCGAATGGGCGCTATGAACGGGTGCTCAGTGGCGACCCTGCCGGGGACTGGGGTGTGGAACTGGATTTCCGCCTGCTCAAGGAGCTCGGGCGGGAGGAGCGTGATCGGGGCACCTTCTCTGGTGAACTCGGAGACTCGGCCGAAGAGGTTCTGAAGTGGTTGGCCGACTCACTGGTGCCGATGGAGCTGGTCAGCCCGCCGCTGCCCATGACCCGGCTCGATGAGGTAGAGGAAATCATCCGACGCTTGCGCGCGGCCGGCGCCAAGGGGACCTCGGATCGTCTGATCAACGCCTTCGGTATGCAGCTGAACCCGGAGGTGCCCGAAGAAAAAACCGGAACGATAACCGCTTATCTCAAAGCGTTTTCCTGTCTGTACGACTGGCTTTATGCGCGGGCGGACATCAATCTGTCCCGTCAGGTCACTCACTATATTGATCCCTATCCCACGGATTATCGACGCCTGTTGGCCAGAGCGGATTACTGGCCTGATCAGAGTCAGTTGATCGATGACTATCTCGCGCACAATCCCTCGCGAAATCGCGCGCTGGACATGTTGCCACTGTTTGCTCACCTGGATGAACCCCGCGTGCGACAGCAGTTGGATGACCCCTTGATCAAGGCGCGTCCGGCGTTTCATTACCGTTTGCCGGATTGTGAAATCCATCGTCCGGACTGGACCCTGGCGTTGGCCTGGAATGACTGGCTGGAAGTGGAAGCTCTGGCGGCGGATGCGCCACGCCTGGCGGACTGTTGCCGGTCGTACCATGAGTTTCTGGCTGATCCGCTGGATCGTTGGTTTGGTGATTGGGTCCAGCAGGTGGAGGATCGATGGTTGCGCCGTTAGTGGCGGTGACCGGGCCGCAGCGAGGTGCGTTCGGCCCCCGTTTTCTGGTCGCTCAAGTGCTGCGTCTGTATGGTGCCCGCCCGATACAGGTGCGTCCCAGTGATGTCGACGCACTGCCGGACTTTGATGCGGTGGTGGTGACCGGCGGACACGACGTGCAACCGGTGTTGTACGGTGCGGAGCCCGAGGTCCATCCCAAGTATGATCCCGAACGGGATGAGCTGGAAAAGCGGGTCATTCACAAAGCCCTGGCGGAACATCGTCCGTTGTTGGGGATTTGCCGGGGGGCACAGCTACTGAACGTGTGCCTCGGCGGTACACTGGTGCAGGATCTTCGTCTGCATCGGCGCAAAACCTCGCATCGACGTACCATTCTGCCTCTTAAAACACTGGACGTCGTGCCGGGAACGCTCTTGCTGAAACTGCTGGGGCAGGGGGCCCAGAGAATCAATAGCCTGCACAATCAGGCCATCGATCGTTTGGGGCGGGGGTTGCACATCGCTGGGCGGGACCACGATGGTATCGTGCAGGCGGTTGAGGATCCCGCTTACGGTTATTTATTGGGCGTTCAATGGCATCCGGAATTTTTGTTGTACCGCCGTTCGCAGCGGCACCTGTTTCGCGCTTTGATTGCGAGCATAAAAAAGCCGGCCCTGGGGTGAGGCCGGCAAACTGTGCAAACGCACGTGGGTGGAGTTAAGTAATCAGAAGCGCAGGCGCAGGCCAACCTTGACGGTGTCGAGGTCGGTGTCCTCAACGTTCGGTAGTTCCTCGAGGCGCGTATCGATTTCGTAGCGGCTGTACTCGACGATCATGTTCAGGTTCTGCGCCAGGCGGAAATCCATGCCTGCTGCGTAGAAGGGATCGTCACCGTCGGTATCACCCGAACCCACGGGGGTGTCGATATCCGCTTCCCAGAAAAACTGCCCGCCTTTGGCATACAGGCCCCAGCTGTCGGACAGCGGCAGGCGCCCGATCACCGCCATGCCGTAGCCTTCGGCGTCTGCGGTCGCCAGGTCGTTGCCGTACTCGCCGAAATAGGTCGCGCTGGCTTCCAGGCCCACATAGGGGTTGAAAAAGCCCCCGAAGCTCAATTCAAAAAAATCCTTTTCATCATCAAATTCTCCGCCACGGGCCTTGAAGCCACCGTAGCTGCCACCGACGTAGACATGGGCCGCGTTCTCGTTGTGGGAGACGCTGTCCTGTGCCAGTGCGGCGCCGGAGGTCAGCGCCAGTGCGCCTGCGATACCGTACATGATTGACTGTTTCATAGGATCATTCCTCTTTGGTTGTGATTGACAAAGCATGTCAGTGAACATTGAAACGGTCCGGTGAGTCCGGAATTCATTCCTCTTTCGGTGTCACATTCAGGGTGCTCTCGACGGAGCGCACCCCCTGCGTATTCAGCGTCGTGTAATACGCCAGTTCCTGCTGATCTCGGTGATCAACCTCCCCGCCCAGGGTGACGTGCCCCTGCTGTGTGTCGACCGCAATGCGGGCGCCGGGCAGGTTGATGTTGGCCAGCAGCCGGGTTTTGACCTTGGCCAGGAGCGCGCTGTCAGACTGTTGCTCGCTCCATGCCGGCGATGAGTGGTGGTCCTCAGTCAAACGGGGGTTCACTTGAAGCTGGTTGCTCACCGTGTCGATTCCGTCAATACTCATCGCAAGTTCCTGTGCAAGATCCCGCTGCACGTGTGACTCCACTTCGCCAACGAGTGTGGCGCGATTTTCCCGAACCTCGACCTGAATCGTGGAAGCATCCAGGGACGGGTGGAACAGGTAGACGCCTTCAATCTGGCCACGCTGTCGTTGCTCTACCAGATGCGCTTCCTGTGCTGCCTCGGTCGGGGGCTGTTGTTCTTCACTGCTGGCCTGTTGAGTCAGCAGCGTCATGGTGGCAGCCGTCAGGCTGATGCCAATAATCCAGTAGCTGTAACGTCCCAGACGGGCTAGCGGTGTCATTGTGTGCTCCCCAACGGTTCGGAAATTTCAGTAAAGTGACCGGAACGGCGCGGGGCCGCTCCGGTTCGGCATGACAATTACTGCCAGCCGCTTCCACTGCCCTGTCCTTCGTATTCGGACTGGGTTACTTCGCCATCTCCATCGCTGTCCATGGACTCAAAGCGGCGGTCACTGATGCCGCTGTTTTTGGCTTCGTCCTTGTTGATGCTGCCGTCACCGTTCTGGTCGATCACCGAGAACGCGGAGTCGGCGCCGCTTCCCTGAGTCTGAGTGTCATCCTGAGCAACTGCGCTCAGGGTTCCCAAAGACAGAAGTGCGGTGGTTGCAATCACAGATACAATTTTCATAATTCACCTCATCATTCCTGTTGGTGTGTTACCAGCTATTGACGCGCCGGTACCGAAGCATGTCAGGCATCGGTGCTGAGTCTTTTTTGCCTGACGCCGAGGTGTATTGCCAAGGTCGTGCCACCTTTAAAAAAATATTTATTTTCAATCACTTAGCTAAATTGCTACCCGTTTGGTGGAACTTTTCCACCGATACAGTGTTGCTAAAGTGCGACGGAGTTTTGGTTTATTGGGCGCGAGGCCCGCTATGATCGGTGGGCGAGGGTGTTTCTTATTGGCAACAGTGCGCCCGCGTTTTGAACGGTCCGGGTGGTCGCCATCGCTACGAGGAAAAATTCATGCCGCACCGAAGAGGCCTGTCACTGTCCCAGCAATGGTTGTTGATTGCCGTGGTGACATTGGTGCCGATGCTGGCACTGGTGGCCTATGCGTCCTGGTCGTTTTATCAGCAGATGCACACCCAGCGCCTGCTGGTGGATCACTCCGACGCGCTGGTCAGCCGGCAGTCGGGATTGAATGCCCAGGTGCGTGATCTGGAGCGCTTTGCCCGGCAATATCGCCTGCTGCGTGATGTGACGTTTCTCGAACCCTATCAACAGAAGCGTGATGCAATTTTGACCGAGCTGGACCAACTGACCCAGTTGTTTGAGGGCGGTACTTCGCGGCGTATTGAACGTGTTGCCAAACCGCAACAGAGCGTGGTTTACGGCGCGCTTGTCGCGCTTGAAAATACGCTGCATGCCCTGAATGATGAAGCAATTCAATCCTGGCAGGACGAAGAATTTACCGAGCAACTCGCCGTTCTCTCCCAGCGTCGCTCCGCACTCGATGAGGCCGTCAGTGAATACGTTGCGGTGCTCAGTGATCGTAACGAGGCGGCGCTTCAACAGATTCTGTGGCGCCTGTCTCTGTTGGGAATGATCAGTCTTCCCGTGACCTTGACGCTTATGGCACTGGGGTTCTGGCAGATGATTCGCCCACTGCGCCGATTGTCGTCAGCGATCCGTCATTTGGGCCACCGCGATTGGGAAACCCCTATCCGGGTCACCGGCCCCCGGGACCTGCAGGCGCTGGGCGAGCGGCTGGAATGGTTGCGGGGCCAGTTGCTGGCGGTCGAGCAGCAAAAGCAGATATTTTTGCGCCATGTGTCGCACGAACTGAAAACACCACTGTCCGCGATCGTGGAAGCGGGGTCCTTACTGCAGGATGAAGTGCCGGGGCCGATCAATGCTCGCCAACAGAATGTTTTGCGAATTCTGCTCGAGAATTCACAAAATCTGCAGGAACTTATTCAGCAGTTATTGAACTACAACGTCATAACCCACAATGTCACGGTAGAGGATCGAACCGTGGCCATGGAACCGCTGTGTGCGCGAATTACCCAGCGCCTCGATCAACAGAACCTGCGTCATCGGGTGACCTGGGATTACCAGGGCAGCCCCGGGAGCCTGAACGGCGACACTCACCTGCTGGAAATGATATTGACCAACTTACTGTCCAATGCCTATCACTATTCATCCGATGGCGGCGTCGTGCGCGTGCGCTGGGGAGTTGACCAGAGTGGCGCCTGGTTGTCCGTTGCCGATCAGGGGCCGGGTATTCACCCGAACGATCAGGACAAAATATTTCAGCCGTTTGTGCAGGGACGTGTCCGTCGGCACGGATCGGTACACGGTAGCGGAGTGGGGCTGGCGATTGTCAAAGAGTCAGTGGCCCGGCTCGGAGGCAGTATTGAGCTGACGTCGGCCCCGGGGGAAGGCAGCTGTTTTCTGCTTCGCTATCCGGTGTCAGAAGCGTCCCGGGCGTTACCGATCAGTGAGGCATCGACATGATGAAACTTCGGCTGGTATGCCTGTTGTTACTGTTCAGTGGATGCGTTCATTGGGAGGACCGTGCGGCCGACTCCGCAGTGCGCCCTCAACCGGTACCTTCGCCGCAGGCGCCGGCTAAAGAAGTCACCAGCCACCATACGTTTCACAATCTGGAAGCTCTGGTAACCTTCCGTCATCAGGCCTGCCAACTGCCGGTGGAAGAGCGGGATCAACTGCTCAACGCCTATCGCGAAATGACGTCGGATGAAGCGGTATTGGGTTCGCTGATGCTGGCGACCTGTGAGCCGGATCAGACGCCGGGCCTGTTGGCCAACTCGTTGGTCGCCGCCCGGAGTATCGAGCGTCCGCCGCCCGGTTTTTCAGCATTCCTGGAGCTGTTGGCCGCCGAGGCGAAGTCTTATGCGTTGCTGGAAAGACGGCTGAAAAACACCCAGAAAAAACTCGACGATATGATTGACGGTATTCGAGCCATTGAGGCGGAAATGGGTGAGTCGACGGATGAGGATGCGCTGCGATGAGTGAAGCCCGAACAGCCGCGACAGAACAACCGCTGATTTTATTGGTGGACGATGACCCGGACATTCTCCAGCTCCTGAGTATGCGACTGAATGCCTCCGGCTACCGGGTGACGACTGCGAGCTCGGGCGAGGAAGCCCTGGCCAGCCTGGATCGCGAACAGGCCGCCGCGGTGATTACCGATCTGCGCATGGAGCCGATGGATGGCATGGCCCTGTTCGCGCACATACAGCAGAACTGGCCCAACGTGCCAGTTATCATGCTCACGGCCCACGGTTCCATTCGCGAAGCGGTTGAGGCAACCCAGCAGGGTTTGTTCTCTTTTCTGACCAAGCCGATCGATAATCGGGAGTTACGCCAGGTGCTGGATCAGGCGCTTGAGCTGGGCGGGTTGGGAGCGGCCCCCAAAGCGGGCTGGTCCGATGCCATCGTTACCCGCAGTGAGCTGATGTTCAAACGCCTGGAGCAGGCTCGCCGGCTGGCGCGCAGTGACATCAATGTACTGATCGGCGGTGAGAGTGGAACCGGTAAGGAGCTGCTGGCCCAGGCGGTCCATAACGCCAGCGCCCGGGCGGAGCAGCCCTTTATCGCCGTCAATTGTGGAGCCATTCCGGCGGACCTGCTGGAATCCGAGCTGTTTGGTCACGTCAAAGGAGCGTTCACCGGTGCGACCCATAATCGGGATGGTCTCTTTCTGGCGGCCGATGGCGGCACCCTGTTTCTGGACGAGATTGGCGATATGCCCCTGAACCTGCAGGTCAAACTGCTGCGCGTGTTACAGGAGCGCAAGGTTCGGCCTCTGGGGTCATCGGCCGATCAGCCGGTGGATGTCCGGATCATCTCCGCAACCCACCGGGATCTGGAGCAGGCCATCGCCGCCCAGGACTTCCGGGAAGATCTGTATTACCGGCTGAACGTTGCCCAGTTGGCGCTCCCGCCGCTGCGCGAGCGCAAGGAAGATATTCCCTTGCTGGCCCGCTCTTTCCTCGATGATATTGCCCAGCGTACCGGCGACGCGGTGCGCCAGCTGTCGCCCGGTGGGCAGCGGATGTTACTGCAGTTCGATTGGCCCGGTAATATCCGCCAGTTACGCAACGTCATTGAACAGTTGGTGGCGTTATCACCAGCACCGCTGATCGCCGAGTCGCTGATCGCGGAGGTATTGCCCGAGCAGGGGGCGCCGGCGCTGGTGCCTCTGAAGGAAGCCAAGCGGCAGTTTGAGCGGGATTATGTGGTGCGCATACTGCGAATGACCGGCGGCAACATTACTGAGGCGGCGCGGCTGGCGGGGCGAAACCGCTCGGATTTCCATAAAATCATGAAACGCCATGAGCTCGACAGCGAGCGCTTTCGGTCGGCCTAGCGAACCGTCGCTGTCACACGTTTTTGTCGCACGTTTTGTCGCACATAGTCACTACCGGCCGGAGCCCGTATAATCGGCGCAACTGAATGTTGCCTCACACAGCGGAGCCCACATGGCCGATCGCCCTCAGGATATTGATGACTACCTAGCGCTCTTCCTCTCGGACACGCCAATGATCGATACCCGTGCCCCGGTGGAGTTTGCCAAAGGGGCGTTTCCCGCAGCCGTCAATCTGCCGCTGATGCTCGATGACGAACGGGCCCGGGTGGGCACCTGCTACAAGGAGCAGGGCCAGGATGCGGCCATTGAGCTGGGTCATCAGCTGGTGCAGGGTGATATCAAAGCCGAGCGGGTAAAGGCCTGGTTGGATTTTGCCCGTGCGCACCCCGACGGCGTGCTGTACTGCTTCCGGGGCGGCTTGCGTTCACAGATCTGTCAGCAGTGGCTGCGAGAGGCCGGCTGCGACTACCCTCGGGTCACCGGCGGCTACAAAGCACTGCGCTGGTTTCTGATTGATCAGATGGAGCGAATCTGCCGGGAGCACCCCCTGATCGTATTGGCCGGACGCACCGGTGTGGCGAAAACCGACCTGCTGGTCCAATTGCCCCAGAGTGTCGACCTGGAAGGGCGAGCCAATCACCGCGGCAGCGCTTTCGGACGTCGGGTGGGCGGCCAGCCCAGCCAGATCAATTTTGAGAACGCCGTGGCCGTTGATCTACTGCGCTGCCACCATCGAGCACCGAATACGCCGATTCTGGTGGAGGATGAAAGCCATCTGATCGGTCGCTGCGTGTTACCCATGCCACTGAAGGAGGCCATGGAGCGCGCCCCGCTGGCCCTGCTGGAGGTGTCGCTGGAAGAGCGGGTTGAGCACACCTACACCAACTATATCCTGCGCAAGCTGGCGGAGTGGTCCGAGGATCAGGGCGAGGAAGCCGGTTTTGAACGCTTTGCGGAGGACCTGCGGGTGTCCCTCGGGCGCATTCGCAAGCGCCTCGGCGGCGTGCGCTACGAGGAAATGGCGCACCTGTTGGAGCAGTCCCTTAGTGCGCACTGCCGGGGTGATCCGAAGCTGCATCGAGTCTGGATTCGCCGTCTGCTGGAGGATTACTATGACCCGATGTACCGCTACCAATTGAGTAAAAAGTCCGATCGAGTCGTGGTTCGCGGTGGCCCCGAGGAAGTATTCGCCTACCTGGCCGAGCACTACGGTATCGAACGCCGGCCCGACACCCCGCGATGATCTGAATCGGCCTCGGGCGCGTTCTTAACCGGACCCCTTACCGGAAAGGTTCGAACGCCCATGACTCAGGTCAGACTGATTCTCGGAGATCAACTCAACGCCTCCCACTCCTGGTTCCAGTTGCCGGATGACGACGTGCTGTTTGTCATGGCCGAGCTGCCCCAGGAAACGGCCTACGTGGTGCACCACCGCCAGAAAGTACTCGCGTTTTTTGCCGCCATGCGGCGGTTCGCCTCGGCGCTGGAGCGGGCGGGCCACCGGGTGCGCTATTTCACCCTGGATGACAGTGCCGCCTACGCGGACCTGCCCGAGTTGCTTCGCCGTGTATTGAACGAGACGTCGGCGGAGGCGTTCGCCTACCAGTGGCCGGATGAATACCGACTCGATCAACAACTGGCCGACTTCGCTCGTACGCTGGACCTTCCGGTAAGTGTCGCGGACACGGAGCACTTTCTGACCGCCCGGGACGCCTGGGAACACTACTCGACCCATCGCATGGAGTATTTCTATCGGGCCCTGCGCCGTGAGTATCAGGTATTGTTGGACGATGATGGCAAGCCCCTGGGCGGACAGTGGAACTTCGATGCCGACAACCGCGCCCGCCTGCCGCGCGAAGCGGCCCTGCCGGAGCCCCTGGTGTTTGCCACCGATGTCACCGACATTGATCAGATGCTCGATCGTCACGACGTGCAGACTCTGGGGGTGGCGGACCCGAGTGCGTTACTCTGGCCGGTAAACCGGGCCCAGAGCCGGGAGCTGTTGCAGTATTTTCTGAAGCATTTACTACCGGCCTTCGGCCGCTACCAGGATGCCATGACGCCGGATGGGTGGAGCTTGTACCACAGTCGTCTGTCGTTCAGCCTGAACACCAAGATGCTGCATCCGCTCGAAGTGATTCGCGCCGCCGAAGCCCACTGGCAGGCGAACCAGGCGCAGATCACCCTGGCGCAGGTGGAAGGCTTCATCCGGCAGATACTTGGCTGGCGAGAGTATGTGCGGGCCCTGTACTGGCACCATATGCCGGACTATCGCCAGCGCAACCACCTGTCCGCGCAGCGCCCGCTACCGGACTACTATTGGACCGGAAAAACCGACATGGCCTGTATGGCCCATGCGATCGGACAGTCCCTGGAGTACGCCTACGCGCATCACATTCAACGCTTGATGGTGACCGGAAACTTTGCGCTGCTTGCCGGTGTTCATCCGGATGTACTGGACGACTGGTACCTCGGTATCTACATCGATGCCATCGAATGGGTGGAGCTGCCCAATACCCGGGGGATGAGCCAGTACGCCGATGGCGGTTTGATGGGCAGCAAGCCTTACGCCGCCTCCGGGCAGTACGTCAACAAAATGAGCCATTACTGCAAAACATGCGCTTACGATGTGAAAGCGAAATCTGGGGAGGGGAGCTGCCCGTTCAACAGTCTCTATTGGCACTTCCTGAACCGTCACCGGGACCGCCTGGGCGATAACCCGCGGATGAAGCTGGTGTATGCCAACTGGGATCGCCAGGCGCCAGCCCAGCGCAAGGACGTGTTGGCAACTGCCGAGGTCTACCTCGCCCGGCTGAATACCCTCTAAGTAGGACTTGTGAGGCAGAGCCAATCGTGGGATTATATGGAAACAATTCTCATTTATATTGGGCGATTGAGGCCCACCTGTAACGCGACGAGGAGTTGCCAATGAAACTGACCCGAGCCCTATGCCTACTGCCACTGTGCGCCCTGTTGTCCTGGCCGGCCCTGGCCGATGACCCGGTAGACCACTATGCGGGCAAGCCCTCGGAGACGCTTGAAGAGGCGGTCAAAAACTTTACCGAAGGCAATGCCCGTCTGCGCGAGCTGCTGTCCGGCGAGGTGAGTAATCAGGATATGGCGGATATTCACGAGCTCAGCTACACCATTGAAAATGCGGTGGCCACCCTGCGCCGCGAGATGAACGTGTTGGCGGTGGTGCTGGAGGACGTGCACATTGCCTCCGAGCGTTTCAACCAGGATACCGTCAGTGCCAGTGGCCGGGCGTATCTGGATATGGCGAATACCCTGGAAACTCTGGGGCAGGCCGACTGAAAACTGGTCCTGCTCCGGCCATAAAAAAACCGGCCCTGTCCCTGGCCGGTTTTTTTATGCGAGCAGTCAGCACCAGCGATGCGCCGACTGCGTATTGCGTTCTGTTAACGCACCCGACGGCGGGCCCGGAATAGCGCAAACAGACCAGTCATGAGCAACAACAGGGAAGCCGGCTCGGGAACACTGGCGGTGGTCACTGTCAGCAGGTTCTGGGAGTTGCCCGCCTCCAGCAGGTGGAAGTCGTACTTGCCCGTTGCCAGATTGGTGTCGCTCAGAGTGTTCAACCAGTTCTGGGCGGTAGTGCGGGCGCCAGAGAAATAGTCCGACTTGAACGCGTTACTGGTCATGCTGTAAGCGCTGTTTGGCCATTCGTTGATGATTTCCCAGAGCGCGAGCTGAAACGCGGCTCCGTTGTACTTGCTGGTCTGCGCATCGTCGTAGTAGTTGGAGAACAGGCGATTGATGTGCGACCCGGCCGTTCCAAAATAATCCATCAGGTTGACACCGCTGTTCACCGTGTACTGGGTGGCGGTGGTTTTCAGCGTGGTACCGATTTCCACACAGAACGCACTCAGACCGTCATCCCACTCGGCGATGCCGCTGGTGTTGTTACTGGTGGAGAAGTCGAACTCACCCGCGTAGACGTTCGGTGTGCCGTACGACGAGTAAATGCGGCCCGTCGGAGCGCCTTCAGCGGCCAGATTGTTGTCGTATTTCAGAGTAATGGAAGCCGCTTGGGTGGCTACTGAAGCGATAGTCAGTAAGCCGGCGGCCATTGCCAGACGCAAAAAATGGATCATTTTCATAGCAGTTCCCGTGCACTTGTTAGGTTGAGGCTGACCAGAGCTGATGTCGATATCTTCAGCGCTGGCGAATCACAACCCTGTTTAAGCAGGAAGTGCGCCAGAAAATAAAAGTTATTTTAAAACAATAGGATATGAGTTTTTTAGGCTCTTAGGTAGAGTCTGGTTGGTGGTCTCTGTCAAGTTCTTCGACTGCTTTGCTCCGGCCACAAAAAAGCCCCGTCACCGGGGCTTTGGAGAGTGTTCCACGACGCTCAGTAATCAGAAAGTGTATTCGATACCGACTGAGGCGGTTTGTGGCTTGTTGGGTCGAGGGCCGAGCGGACTACGGGCGATGATTACCTGTTCGTCAAACAGGTTTTCCACTTTCAGGTAAACCGCCGTGTCGCTGTTCAGGTCGTAGCGTGATACCAGATCGACGGCGAACAGTGACTCAGTCCGATCCTGCTCATCGCCGGAGCGGTTGCAACCCAGGGACACGCAGGTCTCGTCCATGAACTTGGCGACCGCATAGTTCCGCCAGCCGTTGTTGTTGTCCAGCTCGACCCGCAGGCTGAGCAGGTTTTCCGGAATGCTGGCCAGCTCGTCACCGTCCCGAGCACCGCTGACGGCGTTGTCCGCACTCACTTCCGCCTGGGTGTGGGTGTAAGTCAAATGCACCGGTACGGAGAAGCGGCCCCACTCATAGGTGTTGCTCAACTGGAACTCCAGGCCGGCGACCACCGCCTCACCGGTTGTAAAGGTGCCCGACTCGGCGCCATTGCTACAGGGTGTCGCCATGGAGCAGTTTTCGGTCTGGTTGGAGAAGTCGCTATAGAAACCGATCACTTCGGCAAACAGCTGATCCTGTCCGAAACGGACACCAGCTTCAAAGTTGGTACTGGTTTCTGGCTCCTGCTGTTCGGTGGCGCCCCCGCCCAGGGGCGAGAAGCCCTTGTGAACGCCCGCAAGCAACTGCCACTGATCGGAGAGGTCGTAAGTCAGCGACACGCCGGGCAGCCACTCCTCGGAGCTGTTGCTGCGGTAGCTGGGTTCGTCCGAGCGCTCGGGCGTACTGTACTGGTTGCGATAGCTGTCCACGTCTTCATAGCGCAGAGCCAGGTCCAGTTTCAAGGCATCGGTCAATGACCAGGCATCGGTGACCCAGAAGGACAGCGCCTCGGCGCCTTCCAGACGATTGTCGCCGCCGGTGGGCTCGATTATCCGATCGAACACCAGACTGCCGTTGATCTGATCGTAAATTTCCACCGGCTGGAAGCGGTCCATTTCATCTTCGTGCCGGCGCAGGCCGACTTCGATCTGGTGATCGTTCAAGGCAATGCGCGAGTTGACCTCAACGCCCTGAGATTCGTACACCCGATTGTTGTGCTTGTAACCGAGGTCCTCAGCGTCCTGTTCGCCGCGCAGCACAGCCAGCGCCGCCGCATCACCGTTATTGGCCTGGTCCACCAGGCTGGTGCCCAGCTTGAACCAGTCCCGGGCAAACTCATTGTGATACCCGATGACGTTCAGAGATACGGTATCGCTGACCTTAAACTGGTAGTTGGCGCTGAAGCCTTTGTGGCTGTTGTTCATCTGGTCGATGCTGGAAAGACCATAGCGACGATTTGGGTCGGCTGCGAAATCCTCATCGGTCAACCCCAGATAGGTTTCGTTGGAGACTTCTTCGGAATATTGAGCCTTGATGCCCAGCGCGTGGCGATCACCGGTCCAGCGGGCCTTGGCCACATAATCCGCAATGTCAAAGCCGCTGTCGCGGTTACTGCGATCGATGTGTTTAAAGCCTTCGTTGCTGCGCTGAACCGTCTCAAGTAACCAGCCAAAGTTGCCATTGGTTTCACCGTAGTGCAGGTGGGTGTCCTGCTGATTGTTTTCGCCCAGAGTGGTCTGGACCTTGCCGCCACTGGTTTCCGGGATCGGAGTGCTGACCAGGTTGATCACACCACCCGTGGTCTGTGGTCCGTGGCGCAACAATGGCGCACCTTTGAGTACTTCGACGGCGGACATACGGGCGGTGGTGGGGAAGTAATAGGCGGCCGGATTGGAATAGGGAGCCGGCGCCATCAGGATGCCGTCTTCCATCAGGGTGACTTTGCTGCTGCGCTCGGAGGAGGCGGCGCGGATGCCGATGTTCGGGCGCAGACCGTAGCCCTCTTCCTCCTGAACGTACACGCCCGGCACGGTTTTCAGGACCTGGTTGATGTCGGTGACCACCTCAATCTGCATCTGCTGCGGTTCGACGACGGCGCTGGAGCCGGAGACCTCCCGAGCTTCCACTTGCGTACCGATGATCCGGATGGTCTCGAGCTGGGGCAGGGTATTCAGTGCCAGGTCCTGTGCAAAAGTGGGCGCTGAGATGCTTGCAATGGCAAGCGACAAAGCCGTGGAGCGTTTCAACATGAAGCTATCCTTCCGAGTGATGATGATCTTGAGGGCGAGCCTCGCGCTGGGGGCGAAGGTCGACGCTCAACAGTGAGTGTGGTCGCTAAAAATAATGAGATTGACTATCAATTACGTAAAGGAAATCTATCATGAATAATAACAATTCTCAATAGTGGAATGAGAAGAGTGTGAGTCATGCGGGGGCTGGCAGGGGAGGGTTCAGGGGGTCAGGACCGTGATCTGCATTTCCCCCAGCAGCCCTTCGAGGTGCTCCAGGTACAGGCGCTGGCGCGATAGCGCCGGTGCTTCCTGATGCGCCTGCCAGTTGGCAATAAAGCGTTCCTGGTATCCTCGGGCGCGCTCGAGGTTCTCGGTGGCCTGGGCCTGGGCGTTCGCCCGGAGCGCGCTGATGTCGCTGCGGGCTCTGGCGAGTTGGGTGTTGCGCTCTCCGGCGCTCTCCTGAATCAATTTCTGTTTCTCGGAGCGAGCTCTGGCCACGTCATCGAAGGCCGCTTTGATCGAAGGTGGCGGTTCCAGGCGGCGCAGTTGTACCGAGGTTACCCTGAGTCCCAGTGCCAGGGACTCGACGCTACGCTGCAGGTCGAGTGTCAGTTGATTCTGCAGTCGGGTGCGCCCGACGGTCAGCAGGGGGTCAATGGCGTGGGCGCCGATGTAGGCGATGGTATGGGCCCGGGTGAGCTGTTCGAGTAGTGCTTCCGGCGCTTCGGCGCTGTCCAGATAGCGCCCGGGGGAACCGATGGTGTATTGCACCAGTAGCGCCATGTCCACCAGATCCTCGTCGCCAGTGGTCAGCTCCGGTTGCAGTTGTGCCGGCGCCGAGGCGGAAAAATCCAGCTCGAGGGTTCTCAGGGTCGTCGCCGGCACCGTGCGCACGGACTCCACCGGCCACGGCCAATGGTAGTGCATGCCGGGCAGCACCTGATCATCCACCAGTTTTCCAAACCGCAAAATGACGCCGCGCTCTTCGGTGCCCACGGAATAAAATCCGCTGAGTACATACAGCGCCGGCAAAAGCACCGCCAGGCACGTGATCAGCAGTGGGCGAATCTGGTGGAAAATATGGCGGATATCCTCGTGCAGGGTCACGGCTGGTCGAACTCCGGTGGGTTGAACAGTAAGTCGAACAGAGGGGACTCCGCCGAGAGTACCAGTCGGGTTTCCTCACCCAGAATCTGGTTGTAGGCTTCCAGGGTACGTATGAAGCGATAGTAGTCGGCGTTGGTCTGATAGGCGTCGGCGTACCGTCGGGCTGCCTCGGCTTCGCTCTGCCCGATCAGTGCCTGGGCCTCGCGCTGCGCCTGGGCGCGCATCTGTCGGACCTCCCGCTCGGTTTCCGCGCGCAGCGTGGCGGCCTGCTCCTGACCCTCAGCCCGGTACTGTCGGGCAATACGATCGCGCTCCGATTCCATACGCTTGTATATCGCCAGCAGGTTCTGCTTGGGAAAGCCGAACCGGTTGGGCCGCACGGTCACCACTTCAATGCCCAGTTCCCGCTCGGCAATGCGGTTGGCGGAGCGGCTGATCTGCTCGAACATCTCAGTGAGCTGAAAGTCCTGCTCGTTGAGGGTAAAAACCTGAGTGATCGGCCGGGCCGCCAGGGCTGCACCGATTTCCGAACTGGCCAGGCTGCTAAGGCGCTGCTCGGCGGTGTCCATGCTGCGCAGACTGGTGAGGAATTGGCCGGGATCCACAATGCGCCAGACCACAAAGGCACTGACCACGAGGTTGCGCCGATCGAGGGTAACCAGCTCCGTGGGCTCAAGCGATAGCAGTTGCTGGCGTTTATCAAAGAACACCGCGGTTTCGATCGGATCCGGCCACTTGAAGGCCAGCCCCGCCTGATGAATGGCTCGGGTGGGTTTTCCGAATTGCGTGACCATGGCCATGTGCGTTTCCGGGACTACCAGCGCCGAGCTGATGCCCAGGTAGCCCAGCAGAACCACAACGGCGAGTGTCCAGAGCAGTTTTTTCACGGCGTTATTTCCTGTCGTCAGTCCCCAGTAGACTCTGGGGCCCCCAAAGTCTGATGTCGTCGGCCTTCAGGGCCGGGTCGGTCAACCACAGGCGGCGGCCCTGGAGTGTGTCGGTGGTGTGCTGCAAATGTTGCTCGAAGCCGATCGCGCTGCTGTTCTCGCGATACACCTCGGCCAGCGACAGGAAGCGTTCCACGTCGCCTTCGGCCTGCAGAATCCGCTCGTTGGCTTCCGCACTCACCCTGGCCTTCTGTTGCGTGCGTTCGGCCTGGGCCATCAATCGGTCGTGAATCTGTTGTGCTTCGGCACGGGTCTGATACTGGCGCTTTTCCTGTTCCGCATTGAGCAGATCGCGGTAGGCGCGTACCGCGACCGCCGGTGGCTGGGCCACCAATACCTGGGCGTCCACAACCTGGATGCCAATGCCGAGCGCCCGCAATTGCCGTTGGGCCCCACTGGCAACCCGCTCGGCAAAGTCGTGCTGGCCATGGCTTAATAAATCAAAAAACAGGTGGCCGGCGGTTTCTCTCCACAGAGCCGCCTCGGTGGTGCGGGTGATCAGTCCCGGCAAGTCCTGGATCAGCAGCGTCATTTGTGCCGGGTTGTCGATGCGGTAGTGCAACGCGAACTGCAGGTCGATGAGATTCTCGTCTTGCGTGACCAGATAGTCGGTCACATCTTCATGAGCCTGCGGTGTTTTGATTTCCCGCCACAGCGCCCCTTGACGGTCCTCTTCGGGCAAGGTGTGGCGGCTGCCAACCTGGGCGGTGTAGACCAGTCCGTGGTCAATCCGCTCGAGACGGTCTACGGGCCAGGGCAGAATCAGGTGCAGCCCCGGAGTCAGGCCGGTGTTCACCGGGGCACCAAAGCGGCTGTGAATGCCGGTGTATCCAGCGGGAATGGTGTGGACGCCGGTGCTCAGCCAGAGCGCCAGCAGAGCCGCAATCGGCAGCCAGCGGAATTGATACAGAATGCGAGCCAGCCGTCGCCCCAGTCGGGCCAAGGGCTGGCTGAACGAGCGTCGGGCCAGCCATTCCAGTGCCGGCTCCAGCAGGGAAATGGGATCCAGCTCCTGCCGGTAGCGAAGGCCCTGGATGCCTGAGATCAGCAGCTCAATCCCGGCGACGGCAATCAGCAGGGCAATGATCAACGCGACCGGCTCGTCAATATTGATACCGACCAGCAGCCCCACCAGCGAGGCCAGTACGGCGAAGGTGGTGAACAGGTCAATTTTGCTGTGATAACCGTCGGCTTCCAATGCCGGCGAATCGGTTTCCTGGCCCACATAGGTTTTCAGCCTGGCCATGAAATGCACCAGGGCGAGAATCACCAGCACACCGAGAATGCCCGCCCAGAGGAAGCGCACATCCTCGGCGCTTCGGGCGTTCAGTTCCAGCAGAATTTCCACCGGAATGTACAGAATCAAGAGGGCAACCGCGATGGCCAAGAGCGATTCGAGCATCCGCGCCTTTTGTCCCGCCTGCGCGCCTTTGCGCTCCTGACGAAAGCGGATGATCAGACTGACCAGAAGCACCAGTGACACCACCAGATCGGTGCCCGAGTGATAGGCGTCGGCGAGCAATGCTGCGCTGCCGGTGAGCAGAGCCAGCCCCACCTTGGCGCCGGTCAGTAGAAGGTCCGCCCCGATTGCGATCAGCGAGGTGCGTATGCGTCGATCACTGAGCATCACGATATCATTCCTGCCAGGACCAGTAGTCTTCGGTGGAGGTGTCTGGCCAGGCGAGGCGAATGTCCCACTGATGCCGGTGTTCGGGCTCCAGGGGCGGGGTACTTGGGTCGACACTCTGGAAGACATTGGTGGCCGGTTTGATGGTCGCGTCCCGGCCGAAGATATAACTCTGCTCCTCCACAATGGCCCGGTAGGCCTTGTTAAGCGCCAGGGCCCGTTCGCGCGATGGTGTGATCAGCTCATACAGGTTGCGTACCGAGGTGACCTTCTCACGGTTGACCCGGCCGTCCGGGTGGAACCAGCGCTCGAGCATTTCCTCGTTCTGCCGGAACTCATCACCGCCACCCACACGCTCCAGGTACTGCAGGAATTCCCCTTCGTACTCGCCCAGGCTGGGCGTATCCTGCTGGGTGGTCAGGTCGATATAACCCCAGCCGTCTGCTCCAGCGACCTTGCGCGGAAACGCGAAGGTGTGGTCTATGGAGGTGCCGACACTTTTATGACACCCCATGCAGAAAAACTGTTCTTCGTGATGCTGTTTGCGCAGGGTACCTTGAGCGTCTTCAATAAAGCCCCAGAGCCGCCAACCGAATTTGTTGTCCATGCCCCGGTCGGCGTGGTCCGCCACCCCAGGCAAATTGCCAAAGTGTTTTTCCTTGGCTTCCATATAGTAGCTGCTGGTCAAACTGGCGGCGGGACGAAACCGGTCTTTCACCATGTAGCGTACCTCTTTCATACGCGGTGCGTTATAAATGCGACCGCTATCGTCCACCCCGAGGTAGCGCACGGTGTGCAAAAAGGCCGTCCCCTCCGGGTACAGCATGTGGGTCAGTGGTACTTCACTGGCATCACCCAGGTAAAACGGACGGTGGCGGATGCGGTGGCTGGCAACACTGAGCACGCCGTCGCCGTCGAGGTCGATATCCAGCGCCGCTTCGTTCAGGGGCGGAGTGTCCAGCTCCTGTGTACCGGTAACGGCCATTTCCAGCAGGCTGAGGTTGGCGAAGTACACATCCCGGGAAAACTGCCCGTCGATTTCAGAAAAAGCCGCTGGCAGGCGGATCATGACATCGTCGGTGGAGCCGTTGGTGGGCCAGAAGGTGCTAGGCAGGGGCTTGTAGTTGAAGGCAACCCAACGGGAACCATCCTTGGCCAGCCCGTGTTCATCAAAGGCGTCCGCACCTCTGTGGAGGTCCTCAATGATGGCTTCCTCGCCGGACCACTGATCCGAGCGCATCCACTGAATTAAGTCGGTGTAGTTGTCCTGGTGAACGTACTCAATGATTGCTTCATCGGAGACTTGCTCGATGTAGGGGCGTCGGTCCTTGAACAGATTCTGCCAGTGATTGCGTTCGCCAAATTCAGAAAAGGCGTAGCTGCCCTGAAGAAAACCGTCGTGCATCTGGTTAGGGCGGCGGTCGCCATAGGTCTGATGGCAGGTGTAGCAGGGGTTATGTCGTCCGTCGGTTTTGGTGTAGCACTGGGATGGAATGGGGGCTTCGCGGTTGTAGGCTTCTCCCGCGTGCAGGTAATCCTGTGCGTTGACGCCGCCTTGTTGCACCGCATCGGCGGCAAACTCAATGCTTGAGCTCGGTTTGTCATGATTTACTGGCGGCGTGGAGTCGCAGGCACTGAGAAGTATCAGCACTGCACCAGTGATAAGTCCGTAACAATATTTCATCGTGAAATCAGCGCCCCAAATTCAGAGAGCCGTATGGTAACCATCGGAGTATGAACAGCGTGTGACAGAGCGAAAAAAGGGGTGCGAAAATCGCACCCCTTTGAGCCGACCGCGACGGCGGGTCGGATCGTTATTGCTGTGTTTTAGTTATTGATCTTGGGGTCATACATCCACAGGGTGTTGTTGGTCTGGAAGCCGTCTTCACCCAGAAGGATGCGACCGTCGTCCAGAACAATCACGTTGTCCGGCTGGGATAGTGCGTTGACATCGCAACGCTCCGCGCCGTCGGCGGTGGAACGATAAGTTGAACCCATAACAACCGGTTCAATGCGATCGACATCATATCCGGGGAGCAGACGCATACGATAAACACCACCGCAGTCTTTGACGCGTGCTGAAAGGCGAATATCACCCTCGTCGTCCACCATGCCGTTGTCCATATCGGCAATGGCAAAATAGACGTAGGCGTCTTCAACGACTTCATCAGGGATCAGGTCGGTGCCTTCCACGGCCTCTTCGGCGCGCTTGTGATTGACACTGATACCTTCGAACTTCTGCCACTCGGCGGTTGCGCCTTTGGCGCGGGCCGCTTTGCGTGACTCCAGAAACGCGATGCGATCGTCCATGGTTTCGCCCGCCGTCACCAGACCGCCAAAGGTGTTGGCGTCGGTGTAACCAGCGTCGATCGCTGGCTGGTAAGCGGTATCGTAGCTCGGATAGTTGGCGTCACCGTTCGCCCAGGCAATGGCGTCGGCATCGCTCAGGTAGCTGCTCTTGCCTTCCACATAGTCGTCGCTGCCAATGCCATCGTATTCGGCGATCCAGGTTTCGATCTCGGTGCTGTTGCCACTGGCCAACTCGATCCATTCGATATCGAAGCCGGTGGTCAGCGGTTCGCTGCTGCCAGCGTCTTGAGTCAGTTTGGCGGCGAACAGGGTGCCCGCGCTCAGATCGCCCGGCTGGTCGGCCACGAACTTGAAGAACACACCGCGAGAGTTGTCCTGGGACAGATACACGGTGCGCTCGTCTGGCATGACGATGGAGTTTTCATGCTCGTAGCGACCCATGGAGTAATGCTTGACCGGAACCGGGTTGGCGCTGGTCGGTTCGGTGATTTCCACAATGTAGTGGTAGCGGTAGGTGTTCGGGAATTGGGCCGCGTCGTTGGCGGTGTTGACCGACGAATCAATGTAGCGGGCCAGTGCGGTTTGCGATGAGCCCTCACCGGCGCGCTCGGGGTTGTTCCAGCGGTGGGTGTTATCGCCTTCATTACCCCACTCTTCGGATGTCAGCGGCGTACCCCAGGGAGACATGGAGCCGAAGCAGTTGGCGATGGTACCCCAGTCGCCAAAGTCGAGCATCATCACATCGGTGTTGTCGACCGACCAGTGACCGCTGTTGGCATCCTTGTTCAGTTTGATGCGGCTCATGCCACCGGGAATGGATTCCCAGTTGGTGAACAGGTAGCCCTCGTTTTCACCGGTGGCCAGGTAGCCATTGAAATCCGGCATGTCGCTTTCGACACTGACGGTGGTGTCGTCTGTGGCCAGCACGTGGCCCAGCCCTTGAGAGAGTGCACCACCAAAGTTGTCGCCGGTTTGTCCGAGTACCTGGTACTCACCGTAGGCGACCTGAATGGTTTCCTGTTCCTGCTGAGTGCGCGGTACGGGCGAGGAAATCAGGTTACGCGGTAACTGATGTACGTTAACCCCACGCACGACCCCGACGGTGCCGGTGTGAAAGGTTTTGCCGTCGGCGTCCTGGGCGGTGTTGCTGCCACTGGGGTGCTGGGCGTTAAAGAACAGGTCGCCGTCCTCAGTCACATAAGCGCCGGTCACTTCCGCACCCAGTGGCACGGTGGCCAGCCGAGTCAGGCCGGGTGTCATCAGACCGGCGCCAATGCCGTCTTCGCCGTCAGTACCGTCTTGCCCGTCGACGCCATCCTGACCATTCTGGCCATCGGCTCCGGCCTGACCGTCAGCACCGTCCTGTCCATCGACGCCGTTCTGGCCATCGACACCGGCTTCGCCCTGCGGGCCTTGTTCGCCGGCCGGACCCTGCTCGCCGTCATCACCGCTGCAGGCGGCCAGGGTGGAGGCCATGGCAATCAGAGCCAACAATTGTCCTTTTTTACTCAGCTTGAACATCATTGTGTTACTCCCGTTATTTGTGGGGTTATCTTCAAATTCGGCGCCCGCAGGCTTTCAGAATGGAAAGCGATGCTTTGGCGGACGCGATAACGTTAAACGGGAAATATGACGGTTGGCGGGAATAAAAGTGACAGAAGGGTGAAGTTTTGATGAATTGTGATCAGCGCAGGCTCCGGCCCATTCGGGCCGGAGGTTTGACATGATGACTGTGGTTATGACGCGACGAATGGGCTACGGGTGAGAATCCGGATTTCGCCCTTGAGCGTTTTGTGCACCGGACACTTGTCAGCGATGTCCAACAGCCGTTGGTGTTGCTCGTCGCTCAGCGAGCCATCATAGCGGAGCTCCCGGTGAATTTCGCTGATCATGCCGTCTTTGGCTTCACAATCCTGGCAGTCCTCGGCGTGGACGCGCTCATGCCTGAGACGGACTTCCAGATTCTCCACTGGCAGCTTTTTGTGATTGATGTACATGCGCAGCGTCATGGACGTGCAGGCCCCCAAGGACATCAATAGTAGATCGTAGGGGTTGGGGCCCTCATTGCTGCCGCCCTTGTCTTTCGGCTCGTCCGCCTGCCACTGGTGGTCGGCGGTGTACAGCCCGCGCAGGAAGTGTGCATCCTGCTCGGTAATCAGCACTTCGCCGGCCTCGACGCTGGGGCGGTCGTGACTTTGCGCCTTGACCGGCTCGAGTTTCAGGTAGCGACTGGCCCAGGCGGCCAGAGTGAGCGCGACATAGTCGGCATCGCTCTGATCGCTGAGCAGGTGGTCGGCGTCGTCCAGCGAGACGAAGCTTTTGGGGTGTTTGGCGGCCTGGAAAATTTTTGCCGCTTCATCCACGTTGACCACCTGATCCACAGGGGAGTGGAAAATCAGTAAAGGTTTGCGCAGGGCGCCGACGGTTTCCTCCAGTGGCCAGTTCTCCAGGTCCTCCAGCAGTTCCGCTCCCAGCTCAAAGGTGCGCCCGGCGATGGTCACTGGCGCGCGGCCTTCCTGGCGGATGTCGCAGGCCTGATCGGCGAACAGGTGTTCGACGTGCTTGGGGGACGCGGGGGCGGCGATGGTGACTACCGCCTGTACCGATTTCAGCCTTCGAGCCACCGCCAGAACGGCGGCGCCGCCCAGGCTGTGGCCGATCAGCAGGGCCGGAGCCTGGTGCTCTTCGCCGAGAAACTTTGCGGCGGCCTCGAGGTCCGACACATTACTCGAAAAGGTGGTATTGGCGAAATCGCCCTCGCTACTGCCCAAGCCGGTGAAGTCAAAGCGCAGCACCGCGATGCCCTGATCGGCCAGGGTACGGGCGATGCGGGTGGCGGCGATCACGTCCTTGCCGCAGGTAAAACAGTGGGCGAACAGGGCGAAGGCCTTGGGGGTGCCGCTGTCGGGCAGTTCCAGAGCGCCGGCCAGGGTATGGCCCTCGGCGTTGGTAAATTCGACTTTCTGGCGTGGCATGGAACCTCCATTCTGGAATTGAGCGATCAGCGCGATGGTCAAACTTACGTTAGAATACCTTAATATAAAACCCGGTTACGAGAACCCACGATAAGAGAACCTTCCGATTCATGACCCTATTCAATAAAGTCAGATCGTCGTCAATCGCACGTTTCCTGCCCTGTGGGGCATTGCTGGCCCTGCTCTTGGCCCCGGTGGTCCTGGCCGAGGAAACCCCGGACCCCGAGAGGCTGAGGCTGGCCTCGGTCAGTGCGGCGGTGGCTCCTATTGGTGCTGAAACCCCGTTCTACACCAAACGTGCCGACTGGAGCATGCCCATCGCATCGGTCACAAAGCTGATGACCGGGCTGGTGGTCCTGGAATCCGGCGCGTCTCTGAATGAGTGGTTGACGGTCGAGGAGCGTCATTTTCCACCGGCGGCCAACGCCTTCTCCCGCCTGCGTCCCGGATCTGAAGCCCAGCGCGGCGATCTGTTGCGTATTGCCCTGATGTCCTCGGAAAACTATGCCGCCTATCTGTTGGCCCGCCATCACCCCGAGGGCTATGACGCCTTCATTGAGGCGATGAACGAGAAGGCCCGCTCCCTTGGCATGACCCGCACCCGCTTTGTCGACTCCTCGGGCCTGTCGGATGACAACGTCTCCAGTGCCGGCGATCTGCTGAAGCTCGCGCAGGCCGCCTACGGAAATGAAACCCTTCGAGAGCTCAGTGCCGATGGGCGCCACAGTGTGCGCTTTCGCAAGCCGGGCTACACCCTGCACTTTGGTAACACGAATCCGCTGGTGCACAGTGGTCGGTGGGATGTGGATCTGACCAAAACCGGTTACCTGACGGCGGCCGGGCGCTGTCTGGTCATGGTGACGGAAATGAATGGCGAACCGACCGCGGTGGTTCTTCTGAACTCTTTCGGTACCCGCACGCCCTTGGGCGATGCCGGTCGGATCCGTCGGTGGATCGAAAACGGCACCGCCAGTACCGTGGCTCAGGCGGCGTTGCGCTACGAACAGGAAACCGCCGAACGCTTGAGCGGGCAGCAAGTGGCGGAAAGCGGTGCCGCTCAATCGCCTTGACCGCCGCCGGTGTCGGCTCGATACCAGCGCTCAAAGCCACCGTCCGGTGGCTTTTTTGTTTGTCTGGCTATTTGGCGTCACAGTTTTTATTCTACGCCAAAGGGGAATAAAACCCGCCCCGGTACGTTGTCTGGAATATGAGGCCTGAATGACACTGGATTTTCGTTCGCAGCTGGTAGCGCTGTTGCCGCGCCTGAGGCGGTTTGCCCTGGGCTTGACGGCCAGTCGGGACGAGGCGGATGACCTTGTACAGGCCGCCTGCGAAAAGGCGTTGGTCAAACAGGATCAGTGGCAGCCGGACACCCGACTGGACTCCTGGCTGTACCGGATCATCCAGACCCAGCGGATTGATCACCTGCGCCGTGCAAAACGCTCACCGGTCAGCGTGCCGGAGAACGCTATGCCGGACTTGGAAGATGCCCAAAGTGCCGACCGGGCTGAGAACGAAGACCTGCTCAGGCACACCCTGAAAGCCCTGGAGCAGTTGCCCGAGGAGCAGAGGGCGGTGATGCTGCTGGTGGTCGTTGAAGGCCACTCCTATCGGGAGGTGGCGGAGCAACTGGGGATTCCACAGGGCACGGTCATGAGCCGTTTGGCGCGCGCCCGCCTGCGAGTGCAGGAGCTTCTGGCTCCCACGGAGCAGGCAAACGAGCAGCCTTGAGCCATAAGCAGCCTTGAGCCGAACCACAAGGCAGCCTTGAGCTCAACCACAAAACAGGACAGCACAATGAACGACGCCGATTTTCAACTGATTATGGCCTATTCCGACGGTGAGGCCGGACCGGAAGGCACGGCCCGGGCCGAAGCGCTGCTGGCGGACAGTGCCGAAGCGCGCGCAGCGCTCGCGCGTTTGCGCGCCTTGGATGATCGGATCAAAACCAGCCTGGACGGTGTTCTGAACGAGCCGGTTCCAGAGCGGCTGACCCGTGCCGCTACGGCGAAGTCCCCCGCCCGGGGACGCCTGCTTCGGTTCCCGGGGCGTCTGGGGGTGGCGCCGTCTCACTGGGCCATGGCCGCGTCGGTGGTCGTGGCGCTGAGCGCGGTTCTGTTCTGGGCGACAAGCCCAGAACCGGATGCCGAGGCCATGCAGCGGTTTGTTTATCAGACCCTGGAGCAGACCCCGAGCGGTGAGCGCCGAACGGACGCTGATCGCGGCTGGCAGGTAATGCCGCTGGCCAGCTACGAGACCGCCGAGGGCCGATGGTGCCGCGAGTACGCCGGGCGAGTGGGCGCCGATACGTTGTCGGGGCTGGCCTGTCGGGTCGACGGGGAAGAGTGGCAAACCCTGGTGTCTGAAACCCACGCCGTGCCGGAGGGCTATCGGCCCGCGGCCGGACCCACGGATACCGTGGCGGCAGTACTTGCGGGGCTGCAGGCCGGTGAGCCTTTGACCGAGGCGGAAGAGGCGGCCCGCTTGCGCCGGGCGGGGCAATGAGGGCTGTGACGGCCGCCGCATGGCGTCCCCGGTCCGGTTGGCTCGGTGCCACTGGACTCAATGTCATGGCTTCGTGCCTGCTGGGCTTTGCCGCTTCGGCGACCCTCGCCGAGGAGTCCCCGTGGAATACCCTGCGGGACGCAGTGGATCTGTCGGTGTCGGCCGGTGCACGCCACGAAGACAACCTGGTGGTCGAGGAGTTGGATTCGGTGTCCCGGGAGTCGGGTTCGGCCTGGGTCGGCTCGGTGGACCTTGACCTGGAACAGGGGCTGGGCGGCGGGCGCGAGATCGGTGCCGGATATTTTATGGAGCAGCGACGCTTCGACCAGCACCCGGATTATGACCTGGATCTTCACTATGGTTACGGCAACCTGAGCCAGCGGTTGGGGGCGGTGCGTTGGACCACACGCCTCGATGGCAGCATTGCCTATTTGGGCGGCGAGCGCCTGCTGGAGAACCGGCAGATCGCCCTGGAGGCGTCCCGTTTGTTTAACCGCGTCTGGTATCTGCGCGGGGAGCTGGCGTTCAAACAGACCGATTTATTGCAGGCACCAGAGCGCAATAACGACGATACCCGGGCGCAGTTCGCGGGCTATTATTTTCTGGACGGAACGGCGCACTACCTCAGCGCCAACTACCGGTTCAATGCCAAGCGCGCCGAACAGTTCCGGTTTGATTATGACGGGCACCGGTTTGGTGTGTTGTATAACCGTCGCCTTTCAGACTGGGCGACGCTCAAGCTGGATTGGCGCTACGAGGAACGGCAGTACCTCAGTGGTGCCTCGACTCCCGCCAGTGGCCAGCGCCTGGATGAGCGTGAGCGGTGGCGGGCGCGCCTGGAAATCCCGATGGGTAAGCGGTTGGAGCTTGAGTTGCGCTATGAGCATCGGGACTATGGCTCCAATCTCGAGAGTGTGGATTACACCGACAACCGCCTGGAAGCGCGCTTTACCTTTGAGCTGCTTTGAGGCGGCGGGCCTCAGGGGGAGGCCGGCGTTATCAGTTGGCTTTTCCCCGGCAGTCCAAGGCCGAACAGCGGGTCCTTACCGGGTTCACCCAAATCCACCGTGTCCTCACTCAGCGCTTGAAGCGCCTGCCCCGGCGAGCCGGTATGGGCGAGTTGCCGGGCCAATAGGGCAGTGACCACTGGCGAGGCAAACGAAGTGCCGGATACCCGGGTAAAACCATCCTCTCCTGAAGCGACGGTCAGGTTGACGCCATAGGCGGCAAAATCCAGGTGATCACCACGCACCGCATAGGGGTAGAGGTCGAGCGCCCGGTCGACGGCGGTCACCGCCACCACGGTGGGGTAGGCGGCCGGATACTGCGGGTCGGCGAGTGGGCCGGCATTGCCCACGGCGGCAACGGGCAGTATGCCGCGGGATCGGATCTGTTCCAGAACGGTTTCCAGCGTCTGATTCGCGGGACCGGAGAGGCTGATATTGATAACCTCCACCGGCCGGGACGCCAGCCAGTCCAGGGCCGTAATCAGGGTCTGGGTGGTAGCAATAGAGCCGTACTGGGCCTGTTCGGAAAATACCGAGGCAATGTATAGCTCGGCATCGGGTACCAGGCCCTCCCAGTCTTTAGTTCGCCCCACCAACAGCGATGCAACGGCGGTTCCGTGCTCCAGATCCCGGAAAGAGGGGCGTGCGGCGAAGGCTTTCTGTTGCAGGCGCGCACGGGCAAACGCAGGGTGTCGGGTATTCACCGGTCCATCCAGCATGCCAATGGCGGTACCCGAACGGGAGGGCGCGCCGGGGCAGTAAAGCGCTGACAGGGTCAGGGGGGCATCGGGCGCGGTTGTCGGGCCCTGGTGGTATTCGTAGCCGTGGTTAAAGTCGACCGACAGCCCCGGATAGCGTTCGCGCAACTCGGTGCGAAGTGCTTCCAGCGGCACGTCGCCTTTGACCTCAAAACTTCCCAGATTGGTTCCCAGTGCAGAGAGCGGCCGTCGCTCTCTGAGGTCCAGTGCCGGGTGGCGGCTTAACTGTTCCAGCAACTCGTCGTCCGCCAGCACCAGCATTTCGTTGCGGACGATGAGGTCGCCGGTATTGAGCTCGATCAGGCTGTCCAGATCCTCTTCCAGCGCGTCCAGCAGCCGCTCCTCCAGAGCGTCGGCCAGTTCATCGTCCTCATCGAAGCGATCGTCCAGGTCATCATCGTCCAGCTCATCCTCGAGGTCGTCAATGTCGTCGAGCTCGTCTTCCCAATCATCCTCGTCCAGTCGATTTTCAGCGGCTTCCTCCGCCAGGTCTTCGGCAAGGTCCTCGGCGTCGTCATCCAGGCTGTCTTCCAGCTCATCTTCGGCCGCTTCTTCGGCCAGCTCCTCGGCGAGGTCTTCCGCATCGTCGTCCATGGCGTCCTCGGCAGCGTCTTCTGCAAGATCATCCAGTTCATCTTCCAGTTCGTCGTCGAGTTGGTCCTCCAGGTCATCTTCCAACTCGTCTTCGATGTCATCATCCAGATCGTCCAGCTCGTCCTCAAGGTCTTCAAGCTCATCGTCGATGTCGTCGTCCAGTTCATCCAGGTCGTTGTCATCAACCTGGGCCAGATAGAGTGTCTGGGAGGAACTGGTGAAGGAAAAGGGCGAGTCCGCCTGAACCGTTCCGGCACCCAACACAACGCCCAGCAGACTGGCGAGTAGCAGGCGAGGGCTGGGTAGGAGACCGTTTGCAGGCATGGTTATGGGCTCGATTCACGTCGAAGGGGGGAAGCAGAATAGAGCAGGGACGACAGGTTTGGCAATCGATGGCAAAGTGCCGGGCCCTTTCCCTGTGGCCCGGCGAGTGGTTACGCCTTATGACTCGGCGCTGTCATCATCATCCTGATCGTCATCTTCCTGGTCATCATCGTCCTGATCGTCGTCTTCATCTTCATCGCTGTCATCGTCCGAATCGTCATCATCGTCACGATCGTAGGTGGTTTCGACGTCGTCATCCCAGTCGAACTCCACTTCCTCGGCAATCAGCAGACCGTCAGAGCAGGCGGCGGCATTGTCTTCGTCGCTCTCGGCTTCGATCACCGCACCGCCACTGAGGGTCGTGAAGAAGCTCGCCCGGCCGAGGATGCTGTCGTCGTCATCGCCAAAGGCGTCATCGTCCACAATGCTGGCGGTATCGATGGTCACACCCAGGATGGTGAAGGTGCCGGCGGAGGCATCAATGCTGTCGGCGTCTACCGGGCCGCGCAGGGAACATTCCTGATCGTCCTCATCGTCATCGCGTTCGATCCGGGTCCAGGTAAGGGTACCGTCTTCGGCGAAATAACCCCGGGCTTCAATACTGTCGCCCGCTTGCAGCCGAGCCATGAAGTCTTCCGGGTTGAGGCGATCGCCGTCGTCCTCATCGTCGTCTTCCACCCGGCTCAGGCCGGTGGGGGTGACGGTCACGCCCAGGCGGGTGGTGAAACTGGTGGCGCCGACGGTTTCGACCCGATCGGAGATCTCCACATTGTTGTTCCACTCGCGCTTGATGCCATCGTCATCGGTGTCGATTTCCAGGCGGCCTTCTGCGTTGAAGGATCCCTCGATTTCCACTTTGACGCCCACCAGGCTGACCAGCGCACTGGCGTCTGCCATGGGAATCACCACCCCGTTGATGGTGACGCTGTTCGGGGTGCTGTCGGTATCGACGGCCTGAATGATGCCTTCGATTTCGAACTCACCTTCGCGCTCATCGTCATCGTCCCAGCGATCGTCTTCGCGTTCGATTTTACTGGCCAGCAGACTGCCGTCGGCCTGAACCTCGCCTTCGACTTCTACAAACCAGCCGTTGCTGAGCTCACCGTCTTCGATGTCATCGTCCAGGGCGGACAGGTCGTAATGAACCAGCAGATCCCGGATCATGAAGGTGCCATTGGTGGTGTCCAGATTGGCGATGACCCCTTTGACCTCCGCTTCGTTGTCATCGTCGTCGCTGTCGTCGTCATTCTGGTTGAGACGTTCCAGACGGGTGGCAATAAAGCCCTCTTCCGTCGGGAAGCCGCTGACCTCGACCACCACGCGGCCCTGGCTGCTGTCCAGGTCGTTCAGGTCAATGCGTCCGTCCATATTGGCGTCGGCAATGTCGCTGCTCAATACCGTGTTCGCATCCACGGTCACGGTCTGACCGAGTACCACCAGGGTGCCCTGGGTGGGGTCCTCGGCGTTGGGGGAGACAGAACTGACCGGCCCTTTCAGGTCTTTGTCGAACATCACGCGGGTAGCGCGGCGGTCGTCTCCGTCCTGTTCTGCTTCGATCTCGACCCGCATGCCCAGGCGAAGATCGTCTTCGGACATGCGGCCTTCGCCTTCAAACTCAATCTCGGCGTTGGCGGTGTCGTAGCGCACCCCGTTGACGTAAACGCTGCCAAACCCGGTAATGACACCGGAGGAGATGACTTTGTCGCTTGAATTGTTGCCGCCGGGGTTGTTGGCGTTCGGGGCGGAATCACTGCTGCCGCCGCCGCAGCCTGTCAGAGCCAGAGCGATGGATGTGGCCAATGCACTTTTTTTCAGATGTTTCATGGCGAGACCTCTTCGTCGTTGATCGCATTACCAAGGCGGCGTGGCGCCACCTTTCCGTGTGTTTCATTAGCGACAACGCTTGGCGCCGGATTTTATTCCCTCGAGACGGATCGGTTTCTCAAAATGTGCAGGGCGTCACACAATATTGGGGGTTGGTGATGGCTTCGCTCACAGAGGCTGGAGCGTCTGGGTCAGTTGGGTCTCATGGTGCTCGCCCGGAATATCGGTTTTCCGCCAGCGTTGGCGCTCGCGGACGATCAGGTGACCATCCAATACCTGATAGTGTTGGGTGGACTCCTCCCGGTACTCGCCGCGGATGACAAACAGCAGGCTTCCTTTGGCATGAAGGTTGAGACGGCTGGCCAGGGGCATCCCGGCGTCGTCCACCCAGACTTCCAGGGTGGAGTGGAACTGTTTGACGTATTTTCGGGCTCGCTCGTCGAGCACCGTTTTGTCCCGGTCAAAGATCAGACGGCGGGCGGGCTGGCCCTGCCAGCGGTCGGTGACGAGGGTCCGAAAGCTCGAGCGTTGGATTTCCCGGCGCAGCGGGGCGGCGGCATTCAGAAGCGGGCGAACCTCGTTCAGGTCCAGGCGCCACATGAAATCAGTGGTGGGGGTGCGGGCATCCGGGTCCTCCAGTAGGCGGTTCGCTTCGGCATCGAGCCGATCCAGCAGTGGCCAGCCGTAGGTCACGCTGATGCCATCAGTGCCCCGGTTGATGACCGTGTTCACCGACACCTCGACTTCCTCCCGGTCGTCGCCTTTGCCCTCGGCACGCCAGAGCGCCGATAACAGTTGTACGCGAACGGGGCGGTTGTGCTCCAGCTGGTCGAGGGTCTGGAGCAGGTCTTCCGGCTGCGAAGCGCTCGCGGGTAGCGCCATCAATAGAGCGGAGGTAAGCCCGCTCAGCGCAAGAGTGCGGCGCAGGAATCCGGAAAGCAGCGGCATGTGTCATCCCTCAAAAACGGTCGTAGGTCGGTGAGTACTATACGACGCTTCGACTCCAAACCGTGAAGAAAGCTCCTTTGATATAGTGACGGTATGAAAGACCTGATCCGCCAATTCGGTCGCCTGCGTCTTTTGGCGCTGGTGCTGACCTATCTGCCGCTGACCGCGGTTCCGGTGGCCGGCGTGGTCTGGCTCTGGCAAACGGGGTACCTGGCCTATTGGTTGTTGCTGTTGGCCATTTGCGGCGGCTGTGCGCTGATGCTCCAGCTGTGGCTGGCGCGCACCGACAAGCGCCGGATTCCGGACGCGCGCACCGGTCCCAGCGGCCACTGGTCCACGACGGCCGAAGGCGCCTGGACCCAGGTGGAGGCTCTGGCGCAGAGCGCGGACCCCGCGGAATACGCCCTCAGCGACGGTTCCGCACTCTGGCTGCTTGGACAGCATGCGCTGGAGCGGGTGGCCGGGCACTTTTTCCCGGATAAGGAGCGGCCGCTGCTTGAGCTGACGGTACCCCACGCACTATTGATCATCGAGCGCGCCAGTCGTGAGTTGCGTCAGGAAATTGTGCATACGGTACCCTTCAGCCATCGCCTCAGCCTGGGCAACCTGGTGCGGGCCCGGCGCCTGCAACAGACCGCCACGCGCTACCACAATGCGTTCCGCATGGGGCGGGCGTTGATCAGCCCGACGAGCGCACTGTACCAGGAGTTCAGCCGCGCCGTGGGTGGCCATATTCTGGATTACGGCAGCGAGCGCATGCAGCGCTGGTTGCTGCAGGAATATGTGCGCAAAGTGGGGTTCTACGCTATTGAGCTGTACAGCGGAAACCTGTTGCTCAGCGGCGAGCTGATCGCCGGCACGGGGCAGCCGCTGCAGGTCCTGGTGCTCGGCCCGGCCGGCAGTGGTAAAACCAGCCTGCTCGAGGCACTGGCCGGCGGCCAGTCCGACATCAACCCGAACGCCAGTGATAAGTGGATCAACGCCCACCGAATCACGTCACCGGTCTGGGGCGAGCTCGAACTGTGGGATACCCCCGCGTGGCCAACATTGCCCCGGCGCCGAGCGCGCGCGGCGGTGGCAGCGGCCGATCTCATCATCTGGGTCAGCGATGCCGGCGCCGAGGGTATGAAAGACGATGCCGAGCAACTGGCGCGACTGCAACGCTGGTTGGGGCGCCGCGCCGGACAGCCGGAACCGCCACTATTGGTGGCCCTGACGCACCTGGAGCAGCAGGGAGAGGCCTTTTCGTTGGCGGTGGTGGCAGAGCAACTGTCGATTCCGGCCGAGCAGATCATTTCTCTCTCACTGGCGGACCCACACTCTGAGCAGGCCCGAGAGCCATTACAGGCCGCCTTCAACCAATACTATGCCCAAGCGGAGCGGTGCCACTACTGGCGATACCTGCACCGGCGCCGCCAGGCGGAGAATCGAGAGTTGTCGGGCCGTCAGTTGCGTGGTGCCGCCGGCACGGCGTGGCGCGCGGCGCGTGGGCTGTTTCGTCAGGGGCCCAAGGAGTAAGCCGACGCAGAGCCACCCATAAAAAACCCCCAGATCTTGCGATCTGAGGGTTGTTTATTGGTGGAGCCGGGGGGAGTTGAACCCCCGTCCGCCGATACTCCGCTCTTGGCTCTACATGCTTAGTTTCCGTTTATTGATTTAGCCTCTTACAGCCCAACGGGCAGGACGTAAGACGCGATCCTGTTTAGGTTTTAACGGATCCGCCACAGGCGAACTTCACCGCGATCCAGTTCTATTTGACAGTCAATAACGCGGTACTGGCACCTTGCTATTGACCGCTAGCAGGTTCTTAGGCTGCTAGAGCGTAGTTGTCGTCGTTGGCAACTATTAAGTTGCAGCTTTGGATTAACGTGATTGGCTGCCATCACGACATGCACCTTGAGTTTCGTCACCGGCGTCGAATCCAAATCGGCCCCTTAAAGGGGAATTTGGTCGCGTCGGGCAGAGTGCCAGTCAAGCTGGCCGAACTCGAACCCTGCGATTCATGAGACTACCGGAAAAGCCGGAAGTTCCAGAATTGGGAGCATTGTAGGGCCGTGTGAGGGGTAACGCAAGGTCGCATTACCCCCAAGACGGCCGCTGTCGCCTTCTTTCCTGAATCAGTCTCTGGTTTCGGTGCGGGTCACATCGGCGCTGATCTCCGCAACGACGCGGCGGTTCTGCTCGCGGCCGCTGGCGGTGTCGTTATCGGCGATGGGGCGCTCCTCCCCATAACCAACCGCCTCTACCCGGTCTGCGGGCAAGCCAAAGCGCTCAATCAGCACGTCACGGACCGCGTCGGCGCGGCGCTGGGACAGTTGCTGGTTGTAGGCGGCGGCGCCGCTGCTGTCGGTGTGGCCCTCGACGGTGACCCGGGTCTGGTCGAACTGGCGCATAAAGTCGGCGACCTGCTGCACTTCGGGCATGAACTGCTCCCGAACCTCGGCGCTGTTGGTCTCAAACTGCACCTGCATTTCGATGGAGACCGACTCGGTCAGCTCAACCGGACAGCCCTGATCGTCCACCCGGTATTGGCGGGCGGTATTGGGGCAGTTGTCCCGGTGGTCCGGCACGCCGTCGCGGTCGCTGTCCAGGGCGCAGCCGCGGGCATCGACGCGGACCCCTTCGGGCGTATCCGGGCACTGGTCCCGGTTATCGATCACCCCGTCGTTGTCGCTATCCTGTGGTGTGGTTGGGGCGGGCGCGGTTGACCGAGCGGGGCGGTCGTCGTAACCGAACAGGAAGCTCAGGCCGGTGCTGATGGCGAAGTCGGTGTGTTCGGCATCCAGGTTGTTGAACAGGCGCATATCGGTGCGCCACAACCAGCGTTTGGACAGTTGGTATTTGACCCCGACACCGGCATTGATCAGGGTGTCGTTCTGGGCGCGGGCCAGGGTGGGGCCTGACAGCTCCTGGTCGCCAACGCCGAAGGCGAAATAGGGGCGGGCGCGCTGGTTGCGATCGGCCAAGTGATAGAGCGCGTCGAGGCGATACTGTTCGCCGTCGATATCCACACCGGTTTCACTCTGCTCGGTATCGAATTGCGAGGCCATCAATTCCAGGCCCCAGCGTTCGCCGAGGTTCATTCCCAGGCCAAGCTGATAGTGACCGGTGTCTTCCAGTGGGGTGTCAAATACCGTGCGCCCCAGGCCACCATGTAGCTCAAAGGTGGGGTGGTGCAGGTCGTGGTCGTCAGCGTGGGAAAGCGGTGTGGCCGCGAGAGCCAGTGCCGTCAGCGGGATTCCAAACTTAAGTGCCATTAATGTCTCTCCTGAGTGATTCCGTGGCAAGTGATACCTGCTGAGTGTAACAGGCTTTATCAGCAGTCCGTGTATGGGGGTGAAACAATGTGATTCAAGTCACCCGCATTCTCAGGGTCGATTGATGACGATCCGACGTTTGGTTATACGCTCAAATACTTCTGTACCAGATGGTCGTCCAAAGAGGCAATCGCACCAGATGCCTGAGTGTGGCCTTTTTCCATGATAAAAAAGTCATCGGCCACCTTGCGGGCGAACGGCAGTTTCTGTTCAACCAGCAATACGGTAAGCCCCATTTCCCGGTTGAGTTTACCTATCACGTTGCCGATATCGCGCACGATATTGGGTTGAATGCCCTCGGTGGGCTCATCCAGCAGAAGAACTTTCGGGTCCAGCACCAGGGCCCGTCCGATGGCCAGTTGCTGTTGCTGGCCGCCGGACAGGTCGCCCCCCCGGCGGTGGCGCATATCGAGAAGTACCGGGAACAGCTCGTAGATGTGATCGGGGACTTTCGTCTGGCCGTCGCCCCGTGCGCCGAGAGAGATTTTGAGATTTTCTTCGACGGTCAACTGTGGAAATATCTCCCGGCCCTGGGGTACGTAGCCGATGCCGGCCCGGGCGCGGGCTTCGGTGGAGAGTTTACTGATGTCTTTGCCGTTGAGCCGGATACTTCCTTCGGCAATGGGCAGCAAACCGGTGATGCATTTGAGCAGTGTGGTTTTGCCCACGCCGTTGCGCCCGAGCAGGCAGCCGCAGGTGCCTTCACGGACTTCCAGGGACAGGTCCCAGAGGATGTGGCTTTGGCCGTAATATTGGTTGACGGTTTCGATGGTTAGCACGGGGGTCTCCGTAGTTACAGTCCAGGTCGTTGGTTGTTTTAGGGGGTATTTACGGCGGATGCGCTGCGCTTATCCGCCCTACGCTACTACGCCACCTGTTGAGTCTTTGGCTCCGAACCGTCGAGCCGATCCCACCAAGAAACATTTGAGGTGTGCGTAGAGCGGATCGGTCCGACGGTTCGGAGCCGAAGGCGCATCCGCCGTTACCCACACTATTCGCCCAAATACACTTCAATGACTTTCGGGTTGTTCTGCACCTGATCCATGGTGCCTTCGGCCAATACCGAGCCCTGATGCAACACCGTGACCTGGCGGGCGATCGAGCGCACAAAGGCCATATCGTGCTCCACCACAATCACCGAGTGATCGCCGGCGAGGGAAGTAAGTAGTTCGGCGGTGCGCTCGGTCTCCTCGCCGGTCATCCCGGCAACGGGTTCGTCCACCAGCAACACCCGGGGGCTCTGCATCAGCAGCATGCCGATTTCCAGCCATTGTTTTTGACCGTGGGAAAGCAGACCGGCGGGGCGCTGAACCTCCGACAATAAACCGATCTGGCGAACCACTGAGTCAATCCGGTCCGTCTGCTCCGCCGAGAGTGATTGGGTCAAGGTGAACCAGACTCGTTTGTCGGCGGCGGTGGCGAGCTCCAGGTTTTCGTATACCGTCAACGCTTCGAAAATGGTCGGCTTCTGAAATTTCCGGCCGATACCACCCCGGGCAATCTGATGTTCGGACAGGTTCAACAGGTCAATCTGTTGTCCAAAATACACGCTGCCCTCATCGGGCCGGGTTTTGCCGGTAATCACATCCATCATCGTCGTTTTTCCGGCGCCGTTGGGGCCGATGATGCAACGCAGCTCGCCATCGTCTACATACAGGTTCAGATTGTTCAGCGCCTTGAAGCCGTCAAAACTGACCGTCACGCCTTCAACGTACAGAATCGGGCCGTGACTGGTATCCAGGGGTTTACCAAAATTCGGATCCCGTTTGGGTAGCGCCCTCTGACTGAATTGATGGGCTTGCTTGATCAGGTTCATGGTGCCTCCTTGGGTTCGGTTGTTTGGTCGGCTCCGGTCTGGGGATCGGTCTTGTTGCCTTTGCGCTTGAGGCGATCAAACAGACCCACCAGGCCCTTGGGCAGAATCAAGGTGACAATCACAAACAGGGCGCCGAGCACAAACAGCCAGCTCTCCGGTGACCAGGTGGTAAACAGGGTTTTGGCGTAGTTCACGGAGAAGGCACCAACAATGGCCCCGTAAAGCGTCCCGCGACCGCCGGTCGCAACCCAGACCACCAGCTCGATGGAGTTCAGGGGTGAGAATTCACCGGGATTGATGATGCCCACCTGGGGCACGTACAGGGCGCCCGCGATGCCGGCGAGCATGGCGGAAAACACAAACAGCCAGAGTTTGTAGGCTTCCACTTTATACCCGCAAAAACGGGTTCGACTTTCGG
This sequence comes from Marinimicrobium koreense, assembly GCF_003762925.1. Taxonomy (NCBI): domain Bacteria; kingdom Pseudomonadati; phylum Pseudomonadota; class Gammaproteobacteria; order Cellvibrionales; family Cellvibrionaceae; genus Marinimicrobium; species Marinimicrobium koreense. The sequence goes on along the minus strand of NZ_RJUK01000002.1, from coordinate 184,682 downwards.
CGTCGCGAATGGAAACAATCACCCGCCCCATGCGAGAGGTGACGATATAGCGGCAAGCCAGGTAGCCGAGAATGAGCATAATGGCCGAGGCGATAAACAGGCTGTTGCGGGTGCCTTTGTCAGTGATGGAAAATCCCAGGATGTCCTTGAAGTCGGTCAGGCCGTTGTTACCCCCAAAGCCCATCTCGTTGCGGAAGAACGCCAGCATCAGCGCGTAGGTGAGCGCCTGGGTGATGATCGCAAAGTAGACCCCGGTCACCCGTGAACGAAACGCGAGCCAGCCAAACACCAGGGCCAGCAGGCCGGGCACCACCAGTACCATCAGCGCGGCGAACCAGAACATATCGAAACCGAGCCAGTACCAGGGCAGGCTGTCCCAGTTCAGAAATACCATGAAGTCCGGCAGGTCGGGATTGCCGTACTGGCCCCGATCACCAATCTGACGCATCAGGTACATGCCCATGGCGTAGCCGCCCAGGGCGAAAAAGGCACCGTGCCCGAGGGACAGGATGCCGGCGTAACCCCAGATCAGGTCCACCGACAGGGCCAGTAGTGCAAAGCACAGAAACTTGCCGATCAGGGTGACCAGGTAAGTCGAAACATGGAAGGGCGAACTCTCCGGCACCAGCATATTGCAGACCGGAACGATCACCGCCATCAGGGCTACCAGCCCCAATACCAGCATGCCGCCCCGATCACTGAGTAGTAAACGTTGTGTCAACATAAGTGTCTCTCGAAACCTTTCAGCAGGGCAGGGGTTATTCCGCTGCCCGTCCTTTTTGAGGGAACAGGCCTTTGGGGCGTTTCTGAATGAACAGAATCAGCATCACCAATACCAGCACTTTGGCCAGCACCGCGCCCGCCCAGGGCTCCATGAATTTGTTGAGTACGCCCAGCCCCATGGCGCCCACCAGGGTGCCCCAGAGGTTGCCTACACCACCGAACACCACCACCATGAATGAATCGATGATGTAGGCCTGGCCGAGGTTGGGGCCGACATTGGTCAGCTGCGACAGGGCGACACCGGCCACGCCCGCCACGCCCGAGCCGAGGCCGAAGGTCATGGCGTCGACCCAACTGGCGCGCACTCCCACCGCGCGCGCCATGGGGCGGTTCTGGGATACCGCTCGCACTTTGAGGCCCAGCGAGGTGCGTTTGAGAATGGCCATAAGCATGAAGAACACGATCAGGCCAAAGGCGAGAATGTACAGGCGGTTGTAGGTGAGCGAGAGCGCCGGGTTGATGACCATCGAGCCGCTCATCCAGTCAGGTAAGGTCACGCTACGGTTCAGCGGCGAAAAAATGGTGCGAGCCGCTTGTTGAAGAATCAGGCTGATACCGAAGGTAGCCAACAGGGTTTCCAGGGGGCGGCCGTACAGAAAGCGGATCACCCCTCGTTCAATGGCAATGCCCACCAGTCCGGCGACCAGGAAGGCCGCGGGGACGGCCATGGCCAGGCTCCAGGCAATCTGTCCCGGGAACAGCTGTTGAATCACCCAGGTGGTGTAGGCACCGATCATCATCAGCTCGCCATGGGCCATATTGATCACGCCCATTACCCCGAAAGTGATGGCCAGACCAATGGCGGCGAGTAACAGGACCGAGCCCAGGCTCAAGCCGAAGAAAATGCTTTCGACGAATTGGTAAAATTCGAGTTTGGTCTGGATAGAGGCCAGTGCTTCTCCGGCGGCTTCCTGCACGGCGGGCGCCGGGTCGTCATCGCGCAGACGGCGCAGTTCGTTGCGGGCTTCGCCCACCAGTGAGCCACGCAGCGATTGGATGGCGGACAGGCGAACTCGCTCGTTGTCGCTCTTGAGGTCGTAAAGAGAGAGGGCGGTTTCAATGGTTTCATTTACCAGGCGCGTCTCTTCGATATCGCTGCGAGCTTGCAATAGTTCGATGTTGTTTTCGTCGATGCCCTCTTTGATCATCCGTTGTACTGCTTCGTAGCGGGTCTGGGTATCTTCGGAATCGAGGTTCAGGCGCGCGAGTATGTTGCGAATCTGGGTGCGCATCCGCGTTGTGACGGGAATGCGTTTAGTATCGATCGCGGCGTCCAGGCTTGCTCCGGTGAGTGCGTTCTCCAGGCTGCCATCGGGCCGTTCAATCAGAATGCGGCTTTCGTCTTCGTCATCGCTGTACAGGTTCCCTTCCAGCAGGGCCGTCAGTACGATCGGAACTCTCGGGTGAGCGACTTGCGCCAGGGCGTCAATGGCGTCGTCCCGTTGCATCAGACTGGCCTGGGCGACCGCTCGAGTCTGTTCGGCCAGGGCGTTCTCCTCTTGAGCGAGCGCCGGCGTTGCAATGCACAGCAACAGTGGCAGTAAAAAATGCAGTAACCGTTGCCCAACGTGGGTCCTTGGTTGACCAGTGGTAATCATAACAGCGTGCTCTTATTGCCAGAATGGGTGCACCGCCCGGGCTGCGCCGGGCGGTGGTGCTTCTTGTGGCCTGTCGTTCTGGTTTATTCCGCGGCTGGCGCGGCGCCCAGGCACTGTTTGGTTTTGGTGTTGTAGTTGCCGCAGTTGACCGGGTCGGTCCAGTCGGCAATCAGGTCCTTGCTTCCTTCGAGGTAGTCGGACCAGGCATCACCGGGCACGAGGTCTTCGGTTTGCCATACGGTCAGGAACTGTCCGTTATCCTGAATCTCACCAATGTGAACCGGCTTTTCGATGTGATGGTTGGGCAGCATTTCACTGATGCCGCCGGTCAGGTTGGGTACCTTTACACCCACCATGGCATCGATCACAGCGTCGGTGTCGGTAGTACCCGCTTTCTCGACCGCTTTCACCCACATGTTGAAGCCGATGTAATGCGCCTCCATCGGGTCATTGGTGACGCGCTCTTCACTACCGATAAAGTCGTGCCATTTTTCAATGAACGCTTCGTTCTGATCGGTATCGACGCTCATGAAATAGTTCCACGCGGCCAGGTGGCCGACCAGAGGCTTGGTGTCGATACCGGACAGCTCCTCTTCGCCCACGGAGAAAGCGACCACCGGGATGTCTTCCGCCGATACCCCTTGGTTACCCAGTTCGCGATAGAACGGCACGTTGGCGTCCCCGTTGATGGTGGATACCACAGCCGTCGGTTTGCCCTGGCTGCCGAAGCGTTTGATGTCCGACACAATGTTCTGCCAATCGGAATGACCGAACGGGGTGTAGTTGATCATGATGTCTTCGTCGGAAACGCCATTGGCTTTCAGGTAGGCTTCCAGAATCTTGTTGGTGGTCCGGGGGTACACATAGTCGGTGCCGGCCAGTACCCAGCGTTTGATGCCTACTTCATTCATCAGGTAGTTCACGGCGGGAATTGCCTGTTGGTTGGGCGCCGCGCCAGTGTAGAACACATTGCGCGAAGACTCTTCACCCTCGTACTGCACCGGGTAGAAAAGAATACCGTTAAGCTCTTCAATCACCGGAAGAACCGATTTACGGGAAACCGATGTCCAGCAGCCGAAAATGGCATCGACTTCTTCCTGGGTGATCAGCTCGCGGGTTTTCTCCGCAAACAGTGGCCAGTCGGAGGCTGGGTCGACAACCACCGCCTCCAGCTGCTTGCCAAGCAGGCCGCCCTTCTTGTTCTGCTCTTCGATAAGCATCAGCATGGTGTCTTTCAGAGTGGTTTCCGAAATGGCCATGGTGCCGGACAGGGAGTGCAGAACCCCCACCTTGATGGTGTCTTCCTCCTGGGCGTGGGTCGTGAGACCCGTCAGGGCCATACTGCAGGCGACCGCCAGGGTGCCAATGGGTTTGAGTAGTTGAGCTAGCTTCATGAGTCATTCTCCATTGATGTCGGTTTTACGGTGTATTGCTGGGTAAACATCCTGTTGTGGGTACAGTGGCGTACGTTCTCCTGAAATCGGGTTGTCGGTCAGGGGTTGGATGTCTTCGGTAACTGGTGCCCCTGACGGGCTTCGTGCAACATGTGCAGCGTGATCTTTCTGACTTCGGCCTGACTTTCCTCAATATGCGTTTTCAGCAGGCGTTGGGCTTCGTCCGAGCGGCGCTTGATGATGGTGCGCAGAATCTTTGCGTGTTCCTGATAGGTCGCCTCAATCCGTGGCCGCTGGGTGAAATCAATGCGCCGGATGATGCGCAGCCGTTCGGTAATGTTTTGATGGACCCGGGCCATCTCTTCGTTGCCGCAAGCCTCCACCAGATGAACGTGAAAGCGTTCATCCATCAGGCTCACCGTGGGCCCGTCGTCCAGTCGGTCGCTGACCGGCACCAGCCAGAATTCCTTGAGTGCGTCCAGGTCCGGGGTTCCCTCCATTTCGCAGAGCTTTCTCACTGCGGCCTGTTCAAGCACGATCCGTAACTCGTACAGCTGATCGAACTTTTCAAAATCGAACGGCTTGACCTGCCAGCCCGCGCGAAACATCACATCGACAAAACCCTCTCTCTGCAGAAGCGTCAGGGCTTCACGCACGGGGGTTCGACTGGCGGACATGCGTTGGGCGATTTCGCTTTCGGTAAAGCGGTCTCCGGGCAGCAGCACGAAATCAAAAATTTCCTGCTTGAGGGCGCTGTAGACCCGCTCGGTCAAACTTGGGCGATCCGATTTTTGATTCACTGCTGTCCGCCTTGAATATGATCATGTATGCAAGATGGTATTCAGCAGGAACTGTGCCAAACTCGAAATCTGGTGGTGAAATCCGGTAAGTGACTGAGAAAACAACAGGTTTTATGGAGAGTAAAAAAAGGAGCGCTCTAAGGCGCTCCCGGGTGTGCACTTAAATGATGCGTGCAATACGTCATTTGCCTCATGTTCGCCCCGAGGCTGACGGTGATCAGTCTTCGAGCACCATCAGAATGTCGCCCGCATTGACCGGCTTTCCGGGGGCACAGTGCACGGCACTGACGGTGGCTTTGCGGTCGGCATAGATGGAAAACTCCATTTTCATGGCCTCCACAATCAGCAACGGCTGATCCGGCTCCACCGATTGCCCCGGCTCCACCAGGAGCTTCCAGATATTGCCGCTGATGTCGGCGGTCACGGCATGACCGTCCACATCGTTGGGGTCAATGGCGGGGCCGGCCTGCAGAGCGGCTTCCACCTGTTTTTCTTCATCGGCCTGCCAGAGCGCGACCTCTTCTGTAAACGCAGCCTGCTGTTTTTGCTGAAACGCGGCGATGCTCTCAGCGTTCTCTTCCAGAAAACGTTCATGCTCGGCAATATCGAACCAGGTCTCCTCTATGTCGATGCTCAGGCGACCTTCGCGAAACGCTTCGCGCTGCTCGGTGAGTTCGGCTTCGGTGACCGGGTAGTAGCGCACCTGATCAAAAAAACGCAGTAACCAGGGCTCACCATTGATAAATACCGGGCTTTTCAGAAACTTGTTCCAGATAGGTAGCGTCCGACCCACGAGCTGATAGCCACCGGGCGAGTCCATACCGTAGATACACATGTAGACACCGCCGATACCGACCGTACCTTCGGCGGTGTAAGTGCGCGCGGGGTTGTACTTGGACGTCAGCAGTCGGTGACGGGGATCAATGGGTACGGCGCAGGGCGCGCTCAGGTAAACGTCTCCCAGCCCCAGTACCAGGTAGCTGGCATTGAACAGAACCTCGCGCACCTGATCGATGGATTCCAGTCCGTTGATCCGGCGCATGAACTCGGTGTTGCTGGGCAGCCAGGGCGCGGTATCACGCACCGATTGCCGATATTTGGCTACCGCTTCGAGCGTTGCCGAATCCTCGAACGCCATCGGCAGGTTAATGATGCGACTGGGCACGCGCATCTGGTCCACGAGCGGCAGCTGTTCTTCGATCGCCAGCAGTTGTGTCACCAGCTCACGCTGATGCAGAACCCGGCTGTCGTAATTTACCTGTAACGAGCGAACGCCGGGGGAAAGTTCAATAATGCCCTTAATGGGTTTTTCCTTGAGGGCTTCCATCATGGCGTGTACCCGCAACCGGAAACGCAGGTCCATGACCAGCGGGCCGTATTCCATCAGAATGTATTTATCACCTGCCTGACGGTAAACCACTTCGGGGCGCCCTTGGGCGGCCGGTAGGGCGGCAAGAATGCAGGGAGAGAGCGAGTGGTCCGGTACAGGAATAGTGAAATCACCCACCGGTTCAGGCTCGGACAGATCGGTGATCGCTTTATCCTGAGCCTTTTCCATGGCCAGCGCTTCATCAAAACTCAGCTGTTTGAAGCGCAGTTTATCGCCGGGCTTCACCTGGCCGACTTTCCACAGCTCCGCTTTGGCAATGGTTACCGGGCAGACAAACCCGCCCAGGCTTGGGCCGTCTTTGGTCAGAATGACCGGCATATCGCCGGTAAAGTTGATGGAGCCGACGGCGTATTCCGTGTCGTGAATGTTGGACGGGTGCAAGCCCGCTTCTCCGCCGTCACTGCGGGTCCAGCTCGGCTTGGGGCCATTGAGCCGGATGCCCAGGCGGTTGGAGTTGTAGTGCACTTCCCAGGCGGTGTTGAAGAACATCTCAATGGACTCTTCCTTGAAAAAGTCCGGGGCACCGTGGGGGCCATAAAGCACGCCGATGTGCCATTCGCGCGGACCCTCGTCGGATTCCTGGGCGTACTCTGGAATCAGTGCGGTGGGGCAGGGTTGGGGTGAATGGGTGGGCGCTGCCGTGGTGCAAGCGGGCAGCGCCGGGTCGCTCACCCGTAACATGTCCGTTGCGCGCAGAACGCGCCCGGCGTGGCCGCCAAACTGACCCAGTGCGAAGGTCGAGCGACTGCCCAGATATTCGGGCACATCAAAGCCGTTGCGCACCGCGAGGTAAGTCCTGCAGCCGTTGACGGCTTTGCCGACTTCCAATACCTGGCCGGCTTTTACTCTGACCGGCTGCCAGAACTCTATGGCTTCGCCGTCGAGCGTCGCCGGTGTGCGGCCACCGGTCAGGGCGATGACGGTATCGGTATGAAAGCGCAGGGTGGGGCCGACAATCGTAAACTCCAATCCGGCGCTGTGCTCGTGGTTGCCCACAATGCGATTGGCCAGACGGAAGGCGTAGTCGTCCATGGGTCCGGAAGGGGGCACGCCGATGCCCCAGTAGCCGACCCGGCCGGGGTAATCCTGAATGCTGGTGTAGGTGCCTGGCTGCATGACCTCCACTACCGGCGGCTGGTACTCGAAACTGGCCAGTTTGTTGGTGGCCACATCGCCGGAGGCAAAGAAGTCCGACGCCACGATCTGGCGCAGATAATCAAGGTTGGTGGCGATGCCGGCCATGCGGGTTTCGTCCAGTGCTGCCGCCATGTTGGCGATGGCCTCGGCCCGGTCGTTACCGGTGACGATGATCTTGGCGATCATCGGGTCATAGTGGGGCGACACATCGGTGCCGGTGGATACCCAGGTGTCGATACGGGCGGTCTCGGGAAAGTGAACGTCGGTGAGGGTGCCGGGGGAGGGCTGAAAATCCCGTACTGCATCTTCGGCGTAGACGCGCACTTCAATGGCCGCGCCTTTGGGGTCGATTGCCTGGTTCAGGTCGGGGGCATCACCCGCGGCGGTGCGGATCATCCATTCGACCAGATCCACTCCGGTACAGGCTTCGGTGATCGGGTGTTCCACCTGCAGGCGGGTGTTCACTTCGAGGAAGTAGAAATCGTCCCGCACCGGATCGTAGATGTATTCCACGGTGCCGGCCGAGCGGTAATTCACCGCCTTGCCCAGACTCACCGAAGCGGCCATCAGTTTTTCCCGGGTGGCGGCGGGCAGACTCGGCGCGGGGGTTTCTTCCACCACCTTCTGGTTGCGACGCTGCAGTGAGCAGTCCCGCTCTCCAAGTGCGAGCACACTGCCTTTTCCGTCACCAAAAATCTGCACTTCCACATGACGGGCGTTGTCGACAAAGCGTTCCAGGAAAACGCCGCTGTCACTGAAGAAATTCTGGCCCTGGCGTTTCACACTGTCGAACGCCTCAATGAGTGCGGCCTCATTATCACAGCGGGTCAGGCCGATACCACCGCCACCGGCGGTGCTTTTGAGCATTATCGGATAACCGATGCGTTCGGCGGCGCTTTTCGCTTCGTCCAGGGAGTTGAGCAGGCCTGTGCCGGGAGTTAGTGGCACGCCGGCTTTTTCGGCAATTTCCCGGGAGGTGTGTTTCAGACCGAATTCGCGAATCTGCTGGGGCGTGGGACCACAGAAGGCAATGCCGGCGGCTTCGCACTGTTCGCAGAAGTCCGCGTTCTCTGACAGAAAGCCGTAGCCCGGAATGATGGCCTGGGCACCGGTTTCTTTGGCGGCCGCCAGAATCTTGTCCACTTTGAGATAACTGTCGGCGGCACTCTCACCGCCCAGGGCGATGGCGACATCGGCCGCATCCACATGGGCACTGTTGCGGTCGGCATCAGAGTAGACGGCGACGGATTTGATGCCCATGGTATTCAGAGTGCGGGCGATGCGAACCGCGATTTCCCCGCGGTTGGCGATCAGGACGGTGTGAAACATGTGTGTTCTCCGTGTATCAGCGTATGGGTTCGGGGCGGATAGGGCGTTGCTCGGATGGCGCGTTCAATGTGGCTTCAACTTCGGGACTCAATGAACGCGCGCCAGCCGCCCAGTTCGGTAATGTCCCGGGCGCCTTTCACAGCGGCGCCTTCGCAGATGAATCCCTTGACCTCGCGTCCGTCGTCGAGCGTCAGGGTTCCGATACCCAGAGGCGCGGGTACCAGCGCCACAAAACTGCCGAACTGGTCGACCGGGATATCCCACAACTCAACAATGATGCTTGCGCCCTCATCGGCCCGGATCAGACCCGGTTTGGGCGGGGTGGTGTCCGGTAGTGCGTACAGTCGATAGGTGGGTGCGGTATGGGTGCGTGCTACCAACCGGGCGTGACGCTCGGTGAGCTGATGATTCAGCGGCATACCGCTCAGGTGCGCGCCGACGACGGCCAGGCGGACGTGATCCCGGGGGGCTTTTGAAGGTGCGTTGGGAGCGGGTAATTGCAGGTCGGTTGCGCCCCGCTTCCAGGGCGCAATGGCTTCCCAGTGACGACCAAAATCCGTGAGGGCCCGGTCCTGCCAGGCGGGGGCAATCAGGGTGATCCCAAAGGGTAAGCCGTCGGCGCGAATACCGGCGGGCAGGGCCAGGGCGCTGCAGTCGGCCAGGTTCACAAAATTGGTCCAGGTGCCGAGCTGACTGTTCACGCCGACCGGGTCGGCCTCGACCTGAGCGATGGTGGGCAGGCGCGGTGCCGTGGGCACCAGTAGTGCATCGACCTCGGCCATGGCGGTCTGGATGGCACGCGCGAGATCGGCCCGGGCGTACTCCGCCCGATAGGCATCCGTGGCGGAAAAGTTCTGTGCCTGTTCAATGATGCCGCGCACCACCGGGTTCATCTCCTCGGCGTGCTCTGCCATGAATTCTGCGATGGCCGCATGGCGCTCGGCGACCCAGGGGCCGCCATAGAGCAGTTGCGCCAGCGTTTGCATGGGGGTGAAATCTATGGGCACCAGTTCCACACCGTCAGCTTGCAGCTTTTCAAGGCTGGCTTCCCAGGCGCGCTGGGCCTCGGAATCGCCAAACCAGTCGTGTCGCTCGGGAACTCCAAAGCAGGGTTGGCTTGACCAGTAGCGGGCTGAGTGCGGTGGCTGACGGGAGTAACCATCGGCGGGGTCGAAACCTTCCAGTACCGAGGCCACCGTATCGGCATCATCCACCGTCAACGCAAACACCGACACGCAGTCGAGGCTTTTACAGGCGGGCACCACGCCCTGAATACTGAACCGGCCCTTGGTGGGTTTCAGTCCGACAATGTTGTTGAACCCGGCGGGCACGCGCCCGGAGCCGGCGGTGTCGGTGCCCAGGCTGAAAGGCACCAGTCCGCGCGCGACGGCCACGGCCGAGCCCGAGCTGGAACCGCCGGACACATAGTCGGGGTTGAAACTGTTGGGTACGACGCCGTAGGGCGACCGGGTGCCCACCAGTCCGGTGGCAAACTGGTCCAGGTTGGTTTTGGCCAGAACAATGGCGCCCGCCGCTTTGAGCCGGGCCACGGTGGTGGCGTCCTGTTTGGCGGTGTAGGAATACGAAGGGCAGGCTGCCGTGGTGGGTAATCCCGCCACATCGATGTTGTCTTTGACCACAAAGGGTATGCCGAACAGGGGCTGTTCGCTGGGGGAGGTCAGGGTCGCGATCTGAGCATCCAGCTCGGCTTGCGAGACAATATGAATCCAGACGGGGTCATCGGCCGACAGCGTATCGCGCAGCTCGCCAAGGGTGGTTTTGGGGTCCAGTTGCGCTTTGCCATAGGCGTACTGCCATTCGCTCAACGTCCAGCCGGTGGGTACCGTCATCGGGGGTCCTCATCGTTAATCGCCAATCTTGTATGCAAGATGGTATTCAGCAGAAACTGTGCCAGCGTTTGACCGGCGTTTAGCCCGGCCCCTAAATCGCTTTAGAATCAGTGGCTTAATGACGGTTGGGTGCTGCCGGAGCCGAGGGTGATGCTGTGGAGGAAGGGCTTCGGGTGCGCTCTGTTTGGGCAGCGCCGCCGGTGGTTGGGCGATGCTGGTGCATTGTCCGACGCTTGAGCCACGAACCGTTTGGTTTGTGCCGCGCCAGACACATGGGGTACATTGCGGAAGAATCGGGCCAAGGGTACAGAGGACCTGCTATGGCAATGAATTGGGAGCAACTGTTGTGTGCCGAGCGGCTCGGGCAGCGCCCGGCCAAAAGCGAAGAAGGGCGTTCACCCTTTTATTCGGATCACGACAAAATCGTTTTCTCCGGGGCGTTTCGGCGGCTCGCCCGCAAAACCCAGGTGCACCCGCTGGCGGCCAATGACCATGTGCACAATCGCCTGACGCACAGTCTGGAGGTGGCTTGTGTCGGGCGCACGCTGGGCATGCGTGTGGGCAATGCCCTGCAGGCCCGGGGTGAATTGCCGGAGCCCCTGCTCCCCACCGACATCGGCGATATCGTCCAGTCGAGCTGCCTTGCCCACGATATCGGTAACCCGCCGTTCGGCCACACCGGCGAAGAGGCCATTCGAAACTGGTTTCAAAAAGAAGGGCGCGTTTACCTGGAGGGGCTGACCGAAGCCGAGCGCGACGACGTGCGTCTGTTTGAAGGTAACGCCCAGAGCCTGCGGGTGCTGACCACGCTGGAGTACTACCAATACGAAGAAGGCATGCGCCTCACCTACGCGACTCTGGGCGCTTCCATCAAATACCCCTGGACGGCGACGCCCAGTGTCCAGAACCAACGCCCCAAAAATAACAAGTACGGAATCTTCCAGACTGAACTGGACTACTTTCACGAAATCGCTCAGCGCACCGGTCTGTTGCCGATCGGCGAGCACTGGTATTGCCGGCACCCCTTGGTGTACCTGATGGAGGCGGCGGACGATTTCTGTTACGGCATTCTGGACCTGGAGGACGGCCTGGAAATGGGCATTCTCAGTTGGCCGGAAATCTATGACATTCTGCGCCGGGTGATTCCTCCAGTGCAGATTCCCGAACTGGAACGCAATCTCAATAAGGTGGATGACGGACGTAAGCCGGCGATCCTGCGCGGCAAGGTGATTGAAGCCCTGATTGATTCCGGCACCGACGCCTTCATGGAGCATCGTGCAGATTTTCTGGCCGGAACCGTGAAGGGTGATCTGATTTCGCTGTGCGATGACAACGTCCGCACCGCCGTGCAGGCCGCCAAGGATCTGGCCAAACAGCGCATTTTCAACCACGCCAAACGGGTCGAGTTGGAAATCGGTGCCTACAACACCATCGGCACCCTGTTGAGCACCCTGTGCGGGGCCGTTGATGCCCTGCTGGGTGATCCGGATCAGGTCACCTACAAAGACAATCGGGTGCTGGCGCTGATGGGCGACAACAACTTTCACCCCTCGGTGTTCGCCCGGGAAGGGCGTTATAAATACCAGGCCCTGATGGCCGTGATCGACTACATCAGTGGCATGACCGACAACTATGCCACCAACCTGGCCAAGCAATTCAATGGCATGGGCGAGGTCCGCTACTGAATGCAGCGCCTGAAGGAGCATCGCGACTGGCTGTTGATTCCCGTACTGATTGCCAGCCCGCTGTTTTTTATCGGCGGGCCGGACTGGCTCTCCGCGCCAGTCATCCGGGAAGCCTGGGAACAGGGGCACTGGGTGTTCTTCGCCTGCCTGATGTTCTGGTGGCAGGGGCGCTGGCCGCTGCGGGCGCCCCATCAATGGCTGGCATTGACCTTGGTGGTCGTGGTGCTGAGCGCCCTGATTGAGGGCCTGCAGACTCTGGTGGATCGGCAGGCGAGTTGGCTGGATATTCTCCTGAACGTGGTCGGTACCTGGATTGGGCTGTTCTGGGGCCAGCCGGCGACCCGCTGGGTCTGGTCCGGTCGGGTTATCGCCACGGTGTTGGTGCTCTGGCAACTGCAGTCGGTACTGGTGCTGGGCATGGCCGAGTACCGGCAATATCGCCAGTTTCCGGTGCTCAGTGATTTTGAATCCCGCTGGGATGTGCCTTTCTGGGAGGGCAACGTACAACGCGTCCGCCAACCCGTGGCCCAGGGGGAGTACAGCCTGGCGGTGCGACTGATCAGTACCGATAAGAATCCCTACGCGGGCACACATCTGAGCCGACTGGTGGATGATTGGCGTGGTTATCAGGCACTAAGTCTGTCCATTTTCAACCCCGGCGATGACTCACTGCGCATGACGCTACGGATCAACGACGCCACCCACGACCGCAATGAGGGACTGTTTTCGGATCGGTACAACGGCCGGCTGGAGGTCGCTTCCGGCTGGAACCACTACCGCATTCCGCTGGAGGACATTGCCACGGCGCCAGAAACGCGCAGGATGAATCTGGCGCGGATGATCCGTCTGCTAATCTTTACCTCAGGGGTGACCGAACCCCGCTGGATCTATCTCGATAACCTGCGCCTGGAGCCCACGGAGTAGCGTCTCAATGACCCTGGATCAAACGCTGATTCTCTCAATCCTGGCCGCCAGTGTTGGCCTGTTCCTGTGGGGACGCTGGCGGCACGACATGGTGGCTCTGGCGGCGTTGCTGGCCTGTGTGTTCACCGGGTTGATTCCGGGGCAGGACGCGTTTGCCGGCTTTGGCCACGGTGCGGTGATTACGGTCGCCTGTGTTCTGGTTCTGAGCCGTGGATTGCAGTCCACCGGTGCCATTGATGTGCTTGCCCAAAAGCTTCTGCCCAAAAATGCGGGCCTGGCCATTGGCGCCGCCATGCTGACAGCCCTGGGCGCGTTTCTGTCGGCCTTCATGAATAATGTCGGGGCGCTCGCGCTATTGATGCCGGTAGCGATTCAACTGGCTCGCAAGCAGGAGGTTCCCCCTGGCGTGGTACTGATGCCGCTGGCGTTCGGCACCATACTGGGGGGTATGACCACCCTGATCGGGACACCCCCCAACCTGATTGTGTCCGGCTTCCGTGCTGACCTGACGGGGGAGCCGTTCCGCATGTTCGACTACAGCCCAGTGGGTGCCCTGGTCGCCCTGACCGGGGTGGTGTTTATCACTGTCATTGGCTGGCGGCTGGTGCCCCGGCGCGAGCCGGCGGGAGCCGAGAGTTTTGACACCGGCCATTATCTTACTGAAGTGCGGGTGACCGAAAAGAACAAGGTGGTCGGTAAACCGCTGCGCGAGGCCGAAGATCTGCTCGACAAAGATGAAGCACAGATCGTCGGGCTGGTACGCAATGACCTGAGAGTCCAGGCGCCCAATCCGGCCCGCGTGCTGCGGGCCGGGGATATCCTGGTGCTCGAGGCGGAGCCGGAGGCGCTGTCGGCGGTGCTCTCCAGCTTGGGCCTGGCGCTGGAAGAGGACGTCGAGACCGAGTCAGACGATGAGGCGGAGCAAGCCTCAGCGCCGACGTCCGAGGATGAGGAGAGTGAGAAAGAGTCCGGGGACGACAGTGGCAGTGCCCTCCAGGAGTGGGCCGCATTGCCCGGTTCAACGTTGCTCGGGCGCAGTGCCAGCGACATCCGGCTGCGGACCCGCTTTGGCATCAATCTGTTGGCCGTTTCCCGTCAGGGTAAGCGCTCGGTCAAGCGTCTGCGCTCCATTCGGGTCAGGGCCGGGGACGTGTTGTTGCTGCAGGGCTCAAGCGATGCGATCAGTGCCTTTGGCAAGGAGTTTGGCTGTATCCCTTTGGCCGAGCGTTCCATTGGTGTTCCCGATAAAGGCAAGGCCGCCCTGGGGGTGAGCATCATGGGGCTGGCCATTCTGGCCGCGGCCATTGGCTGGGTGCCCGCGGCGGTGGCGTTTGCCGCCGGGGTGCTTGGCTTTATGGTCAGCGGTGTGCTGCCGATGCGCTCGATGTACGAAGCCATCGACTGGCCGGTGATCGTGTTGCTGGCCGCCATGATTCCGGTTGCCGGGGTCATGGCCTCGACTGGCGCGGCGGATTTGCTGGCACAACTGCTACTGGAAAATGTCGCCGGGGGCAACGCCATCGTAGCGGTGGTGCTGTTGATGGTCATCACCATGACCCTGTCCGATTTCATGAATAATGCGGCCACGGCGGCCGTCATGTGCCAGATCGCGATCAGCAGTGCCGCCGTACTCAGCGTCAACCCCGATACCCTGCTGATGGCAGTGGCAATCGGTGCCTCCTGCTCCTTTCTGACCCCCATCGGCCACCAGAACAACACCCTGATTCTCGGGCCGGGTGGTTTCCGCTTCGGGGATTATTGGCGGCTGGGCCTCCCCATGGAAATCATTGTGGTACTGGTGGGCACGCCGCTGCTGCTCTGGGTATGGCCCCTGTAGGCACTGTGTCTCCCGTGGCAGTCAATCCGCTGCCGGGGTGGCGTTCGCGGTCCAAAATGGCCATACTGGTCTCCTGTTTCGCAGTAACGCAAGGTTTATGGCATTTCCGCACGGGCGTGACGCTCAACCCCCGGCCGGCAACGGCCTCATTCATCGCCGCTTCCACCGCCGAGGTCCGTTGCAAGGCTCCCTTGGGGAGCGCCCCCCCGAACCGTCCTTTCTGGATATCCGCCGCCGGTTTGCCTTTCGGTCCATAGGCATTGGCCGTTGGGTCACGGACGCTGAGAAACAGCGCGCCGCCGGGCTGTTTTACGACGCGCTGTCTGATTTGATGGCTATACTCAAAGGGCCGGAAGCGCTGATTTCGCTGCGTGGCACCCTGGCGTTGCAGTACGGGCAGGGCGGTCAGAGGGGCGTGGCGGCCCACTATGAGCCCGCGACCCACACCTTTGCCCTGGCCAAGAACGCCGGGCCGGGCAGCATTGCCCACGAATGGTTTCACGCCTTTGATCACTATATCTGCGACAAGGCGTTTGCGCCGGTTCCGGGTGCGAGCTTCGGGTCCAAGGCCTGGCTGGCGAATGCCGCCGGGCTCAGTCATCCGTTGAACGACCGGTTGCGTAACTGTTATCACACTGTGCTATTGAATGAAGCCGGCACCGCTCCCAGCGAGCTGTTCGAGCGCTCTGCCGAGCAGGACAAGCGAATGGGAACGGTGTATTACGCGCTGCCCGAAGAGCTTTGTGCCCGGGCGTTTGAGGCTTACGTGCAGGACGCACCGATCAAAAACAGCTTCCTGGTCATGGGCACCCGGCAGACCGATGAGGCCCGGTTGGGGCTTTACCCTCAAGGCCAGCAACGTGCGCGGGTAAACGCGGCGTTTCAGGACTATTTCACCCATCTTGGGCAGGCGCTCTACCGGTCTGCCGAGGCATAACATCACGCGCTGACCCAGCGCCAAAGGAGACGGAAACGTGAACAACAAATCGCTGAATGAACTGAAAGAACGCTATGTGGCGGCCGGCGCGGCCAGCCCCAATCCGAACTTTGCCGACCATGCACTGAATGCGGAACTGTGGGATGCCGATGGCAAACGCTTTATCGACTTCGCGGGCGGTATCGGTGTACTCAACATCGGCCACCGTCACCCGGCCGTGGTGGATGCGGTCAAAGGCCAGTTGGACAAGCTGATGCACACCTGTCAGACCGTGATGCCATATGAAGGCTACGTGAACGTTGCGCAGAAGCTGAGTGAGCACACCCCGGTACGGGGCCACGCCAAAGTGATGCTGGCCAACTCCGGCGCCGAAGCGCTGGAAAACGCCGTCAAAATCGCCCGGGCCGCCACCGGCCGCACCAACGTGATCTGCTTTGACGGTGGCTACCACGGCCGCACCTTCATGACCATGGCGATGAACGGCAAGGTCAACCCCTATCAGGGCGACTTCGGTCCCATGCCGGGCATGGTATTCCGCGCACCTTTCCCGGTGCCGTACCACGGCATGAGCGAAGAGCAGGCGCTGCGCGGCCTGGAAATGACTCTGAAAACCGATTCCAGTCCCGAACAGACGGCGGCGATCTTTATCGAGCCGGTGCTTGGTGAGGGCGGTTTTTACGCGGCACCACCGAGTTTCCTTAAAGCCGTGCGCAAGATCTGTGATGAGCACGGCATCCTGTTGGTGGTGGACGAAGTGCAGAGCGGTTTTGGTCGCACCGGCAAACTGTTTGCCATCGAACACAGCGGCGTGGAGCCGGACATGATGACCATGGCCAAGAGCATGGCCGATGGCATGCCCATTTCCGCTGTGGTCGGTACGGACACTATCATGGACAGCTCTGGTCCCAACTCCCTCGGCGGCACCTACACCGGTAACCCCCTGGCCTGCGCCGCGGTAATGGCGGTATTCGATGTCTTTGAAAAGGAAGACATTCTGGGTAAAAGTCAGCGGTTGGGCGACACTCTTGCCGCCCGTTTCGCACAGTGGGAGCAGAAGTTCCCGAATGTGGACAACGGCCGCAACCTGGGCGCCATGGCCGCTTTCGAACTGGTGGACAGCAAAGAGAGCCGCAAGCCCCGCCCGGACCTGGCGGCGGAGCTGCTGAAGAAGACCAAGGAGAAGGGCCTGATTCTGCTCAGCTGCGGTATGCACGGCAATGCCATCCGCTTCCTGATGCCGGTCACCATTGAAGATGAGGTGCTGGAAGAAGGTCTGGCTATTGTGGAATCGGCACTGGCGGAGCTCTCCGCCTAAAGACCAGGGTTTTCCCCGAACCCCCGCTCCCGGAGTGCTATGCTTAGTGCACTTGCATAGACCCGGGAGCGACTATGTCTGATCTGATCCTCGCCATTGACCAGGGCACCACCAGCAGCCGTGCCATTGTGTTCGCCCCGGATGGGCGCATGGTGGCCAAGGCCCAGCAGGAATTTTCCCAGCACTTCCCCGACGACGGTTGGGTGGAGCACAATCCGGAAGAAATCTGGAAGGTCACCACTCAGGTCTGCCGCGACGCGCTCGACCAACTCTCCGACGACCAGCGCGTGCTGGGCATTGGCATCACCAATCAGCGGGAAACCACCGTGGTGTGGGATAAAACCACGGGTACGCCGACCTATCCCGCCATTGTCTGGCAGGACCGGCGTACCGCGGGTCACTGCCGTCAGCTAGCCAGCGACGGTCTGGAAGACGATACCCGAGCGCGCACCGGCCTGTTACTCGATCCCTATTTCTCCGCCACCAAAATCGCCTGGATTCTGGATAACGTGGAAGATGCCCGCGCCAAAGCCGAGCGCGGCGACCTGTTGTTCGGCACCATGGATACCTGGCTGATCTGGAAGTTTACCGGCGGCAAAGTCCACGCTACCGATGCCACCAACGCCTCCCGTACCCTGCTCTACAACATCAACGACCAGTGTTGGGACCCGGTGCTGTTGGAGCGGTTCGGCATTCCCGAGGCCATGTTGCCCGAGGTGCTCGATTGCGCCGCCGACTTCGGAACCGCGCTGGAGGGGCTCGATGGGGTGGAGTTACCCATTGCCGGGGTGGCGGGCGACCAACAGGCGGCGGTGGTCGGCCAGGCCTGCTTCGAGCCGGGGATGATCAAGAGCACCTACGGTACCGGCTGTTTTGCCCTGATGAACATTGGTGAGACCCCGCGCCTGTCCCAACATCGGCTGCTGACCACCATCGCCTACCGGTTTGACGGCAAGCCCGTATACGCGCTGGAAGGCGCGATTTTTGTTGCCGGTGCGGCGGTGCAGTGGCTGCGGGACAAGCTGGGCATTATCAAAAGCGCGGAGGAAACCGAAGCCCTGGCGGAGAGCCTGAGTTCCAACCGGGGTGTGTATCTGGTGCCGGCTTTCACCGGACTGGGGGCGCCGCACTGGGAGCCGGACGCCCGCGCGTTGATCTGCGGCCTGACCCGCGACAGTGGCCGCGCCGAGCTGGCGCGCGCGGCACTGGAAGCGGTGTGTTATCAGACCTGGGATCTGTTCAAAGCCATGGAAGAGGATGCCGGTGAGCGGCCCGAAACCCTGCGGGTGGACGGTGGCATGGTAGCCAATAATTGGCTGCTACAGGCCCTGGCCGACATTGTGCACGTTCCGGTGGAACGTCCGGACATCATTGAAACCACGGCGCTTGGGGCCGCACGTCTGGCCGGGTTACAGCTCGGTCTGTTCGGGGATCTGAACGACCTGGCTCAGCACTGGAGCCTGGACCGACGCTGCGAACCCCAATTGGGCGATCAGGAGCGCGATGTGATGCTCAAAGGCTGGCAGGCAGCCATCGAGCGTGCGCGGAACGGGTGAGTCGGCTCAGGACGTGCGAAGTGCCGCCACCTGCTTGCGGGTGTCCATCGGAAGGCGAGCGATAGTCGCCCGCAACCACAGAAAACTTGGGAACTGGAAGTAGCCCAGCAGGTACTGACCGGACTGCTTCAGCCCCTTCTGTGCCTGAATCAGTCGCTCTTGCTGCTCTTTGGCTTCGCCTTTGTTGCGCAGCCGGATGATTTTTACCGCCTGGGCCACAAAACGGTTTTTCTGCTGACGGGCCCATTCACTGCGCACCACCAGCTCGTCCGCTTCATTGATCAGGTCCAGGTGCAGCTTGAGTTTGCCGGTCATTTTGTCCAGCGGCTTGAGGTCATCGGTTTCCAGGTAGCGTTGCACGCTGGCAATCGCATTACACACATTCCGGGAGTCCCGGCTTCGGTAGAGGCTGGCGGTTACCACCACGCCCAGAAAGGCGCCGATCAAAAACGCAAAGAGTGTTCCCATGGTCGATACCCTCGGTGGTCAAATACATCACGGTCATTGGCCTAGAAGTGTGCACCGGAAATGCCCTTGAAACTGCGTCAAAATACACACCTTGTGTATTTCCCACGGGGAAAATTCGAAAAATGTTACTCAGTTCAAAGTCCGGGTGAGAAGCCATGCGCCCTGAGAGTCCCTTCCCGGAGCGATGGTGGTGAGGTCAGCGACCCAGGTAGTCCATAAGCCAGGTCATGGCCGGGCGGGGAGTGCCGTTATCGTAAATCAGGCCGCTGCCTTCGACCCAGGTGCGATCGACCACATAGCCCCACAAAGTGATGCCGACCACCGAGGGATGGTTGTAGAACAGAGGGAACTGCTCCTGCATGATCTGCAGCTGCGCCTGATCACTGGTTTCCGCGATGTCGTATTCGGAAATGTAAATCGGCAAGCCCAGATCGGCCACGCGGTTCAGGTTGGCTTCCAGATCACTCAAGGACCAGCTTTCCAGTCCGTGCGCCTGCAATCCCAGGGCGTCCACCACACCGGCTTCCACCGCGGGGCGGGCCATCTCGATGAACTCGGCATTGTTCCAGCTCAACACGTTGTAGTCGTTCAGGATCAGAATGGAGTCCGGGCAATACTGCCGCGCCAGTTCAAACACCCGGATGATCCAGTCACTGCCAAAGGCGCGCTCCGCGTAACCGGCCGGGGCGTGTCCGGGGGTGGACTCGTTGACCACGTCGATCATTGCGGTCTCCGGGTAGCGCTGGCAGAAATCGCGAATCCATTCCTCGATTTCTTCCGCCTGTTCGGCCGGGCTCAGTGAGTCGATCCAGCTGGGGTACTGACTACCCCACACCAGCGTGTGGGCCTTGAAGGGAATGCCGTTCTGCTGGGCGTACTGGTAAGCCTGATCCTGGCCACTCCAGTTGTACACATCGCGGGAGGTTTCTACTGAGCCCCATTTGCCCTCGTTCTCCGGAGTGATCTGGTCCCAGTACTGTACGAAATCTGAGCGGACGTTGCCGGAGGTTGTGATATTGCCGACGAAAAAGTCGTGGTCGATCACACCCCCGTTACCACCATCCTGGGTCTCGCCGATTACCGAGAAATCATCGGCGTAGTAACTCGCGGACCCATCATCGGATTCGATAATGAAATGCTCAAAGGGCGTCCCGCTTTGAGTGTAGGTACCGCTCAGCTCGACCCAGCCGGAGGCGGAACCGGTCGCTTCGGCGACCCGGCTATACTCCTCGTAGGTGGAAGAATCTGAATCGTCCTCTCGCTTGGCGGTGAGATAAAGTGTCGCGTCGGCGGCACCCGCAGCCAGCTTCACCCAGACAGACACGTCATACTCGGCGTCATTGCTCAGCGCCGACGGCGAGAACGTCAAACCGTGCCAGGTGTCGCTACGGTTGCTGATCAGCGCACTGGCGGAGCCGCTGCGGGACTGGTCCGTGCTGCGGCTCAGGTCCCCGGCTGTGGTGGACCAGTTGCTCAGGCCTGATTCCACTCCGCCGTTGCTGGCGAGGTTGTCGCCATTTTGGCTCGATGTGCTGCTCGACTCGCTGGCACTGGAGGTTTGGCTACTGGAAGAGGACGATGTGGGCGGCGGATTGGTGCGGTCCGCGCAGAAGCCGATGCTGGCATCGCTCTGGCCGGGCTGCAGAGTGTTGTTCCAGCCTGCGCCGGAGACATTGAGCAAGTCGCCATTTTGGCTCCAGGTACCGTTCCACAGGTTGGTGATGCTGCCCTCGATCTCGATGCTCAGGCTCCACTCCACCGGTGCGCTGGTGTTGTTGGTGACTGTCAGCGCTGCGCAGTAGCCTCCACCCCAGTCGTTGGTGATCTCGATGCTGCCGGCCACATTGCTGTCATTGTTCCCATCGGAGGAGTTGCTGTCGGAACTGCTTTGGGAGCTGCTGGAGCTGTCGCTGCTGGACGAACCATTGCCGGAGCCGCCGGTGAATCGGTACCAGTTCAGGTTGTGGCCGGCAGTGGAGCGCAGGTACACATCGTGCACACCAGTGACTTCCGTGAAATCAACCGACTGGGTTTGCCAGTTCTGCCAGCCGCCGGTGTTACTGACCTGCAGCGTAGCGACAGGTTGGCTGTTGACATCATCAAGCAGAATTTCCAGGCTGGAGTCGATATTGGCCGCCACTCGGGCGTCCAATCCGGTGGCGCCGGAGCCAAAATCAACGCCGGTTATTTTCACCCAATCACCCGGTCCCATTTCCAGGTTGAGAGTCCCTTCGCTGGCTGGGGCGGTTTCAATGCCGTTCTCGTTGTCAAAGGTCTCCGCCTGATTGATGGCGAAAGCGTCGACGTATTTCAGTTGTGGTACACCGCTAGGCCCGGCATTGACCGGCTGCATGGAGCCGTCGCCGCCAAAGGACAGAAGGTCGGCGTTGATGGAGCGTTGGTAAGTGCTGTCGCCGCGCTCATTGGAGACCGCACGATTGTGGTAGAACATGTACCACTGCCCTTCAAACTCCACGGCGGACTGGTGGTTATTGTTGTTATTGTTTTCCCAGGGGTTGGGCAGTACCGTGCCACGGTGGACAAAGCCGGTGGTGGGGTTGTTGCTGGTCATATAAT
The DNA here is from genome assembly GCF_003762925.1 of Marinimicrobium koreense. NCBI lineage: Bacteria > Pseudomonadati > Pseudomonadota > Gammaproteobacteria > Cellvibrionales > Cellvibrionaceae > Marinimicrobium > Marinimicrobium koreense. The sequence continues at coordinate 163,102 of NZ_RJUK01000002.1, read as the reverse complement.
CAATGGCCAGCCCGCCGGCGGTATCGGTGGAGTAGGTGAGATAATAGGTGCCGTTGCGCTTGTTCATCGACAGCGCTTCAAAGAAATTCGGGGCATCAATGCTGATCGCCGATCCACTGGTGCTGATCATGTCGTTGTTCAGCCGAATCACCCGGGCATTACCCGGACCACCGCCGCCAAAGTACAGATAAGCCTGACCGTCATCGTCGATAAATACGCCGGGGTCAAACACCCAGTCGACGTTGCCGTTGGGGGTGTTTCGGTCCACCAGCGGTCCGCCGATCGGGTCGGTGTAAGGCCCTTCGGGGTTGTCGGCCACCGCGACACCAATGGCGTTGGCGCCGTCCGGGAAATAGAGATAATACCGACCGTTGCGCTCAATAAAATCCGGCGCGTAGGCAAGGTTTGCCCAGGATGTATCCGTGCGCGAGTTCCAGATGATGCCGTGATCCTGCCAGTTCACCATGTCGTCGGAGGAAAACAGATAGTAATCCACCAACTGACTGTAGTCGGATTGATCGTCCTGGTCGTGGGTGACGACCACGTACACGCGCCCGTCAATCACCCGCGCCGCCGGGTCGGCCGTGTAAACGTGGGATACCAGCGGGTTATCACCGTGGCTGATCAGTGGTGTCATCAGAAGACACAGGGGAATAAACAGCCGCAGCCAATGGCCTGCGTTCGCTAAGTGGTTCATGATTAGCCTCACTATGGTTATTCTTGAAAAGGATGGTCCGGAGCAGAGCCCGGACCGAAAGCATAGGAAGGCAAGCACGCCGAAACTGGCACAACCTCGCAATTTTTTGAGAGGTTGCAGTAATTAACAGAATTCCTTTCAATTTTGAAAGGAAACATCCGCCATGAAGAGAAGTGAGACTAGTTCGTCTGTTCTTCGGGATTCTTTGGGCGACACAGGCTCTGAAAGGTTTTGGGTGGGCAGCCGTACTCTTCTTTGAACAACTTGTTGAAATAGGAGACGTTGTTATAACCCACGCAGTACGCCACTTGGGAAATGTTGGCGCCAGAGTTCTCCGATAACAGGCGTGCCGCCTCGGTCAATCGAAGCCGCTTCAGGTAAGCGGTAAAGGTCAGGCCCAACTCTTCTTTCAGAATTTCGTTGACCTTGGTGCGGTTGATGCCAAGCGTCGCGGCGGTGGAGTCCAGTGTCAGCTCGGAGTTGGCGTACTCCGTGGCGATATGCCGCAGAAGGGCACTTTTGTCTTTGTCTTTCTGAGGTTCGATGGAGAGCTTCTTGTAGGCAATCAGAGGTTGATCCCGCTTTATTTTTTCTTTCAATACGGCGGTTTTTACCGAGATGTACGCGCGGGTTACCCATGCGAGGAAGAGCGCCCACAGGGCCAGGCTGACGCCCACACTGGCGTATAGATAACCGGGCCGGCTGCCAATCAGGTTCAGCTCGTCGATGCGGACCTGAGACAGAACATCGACAGGACTTTGTAGGGAGTTGATGAATGCCAGACCCATGGTTTTGTCCTGGCGGTAACCTCGCTCGCTAAGCTCAAGACCATAGCGATCCAGCCACCAGTCAGGCGTGATCAGCTCTTTCAGTTCCAGGGTTACGGTTTCCCAGCGGTTATCGCAGGAAAATGCGGTGGACGAGACTCGTCGGGTATCTTGGTGAAGCGGATCGGTGACCTGGTCGTCATAGCTGAACAACGCAAACAGCAGGACGTTGCGCGGCGCGCACAGCACGCGGAACGAGATGCTGTGATAACCGGTCAGATCCACCATGTGATGGGCCTGCTCCGGCTTGATGAAGTACAGGGAGAAATGGGTGTACGGAAATGACTCCTCAGGATCCAGCATAAACTCGTAGTCAAGTGTGCCAGCCTTACTCTTGATCGATAGCCAGGTGTCTCCAGTGGGGTTGCGGGGTTCTATCGCCGGTGCCCACAGGTACCCGTCGTCATCGGCTGGGAAGAGTGAGGTATTCAGTTGCGACTTGGCATAGCCGCTATAGATGATTGTCGCAGTGGCCGCCAGCAGCACCAGAAAGGCTGCCATGGATCGCCGGTAAAACGTCAGCATGGTCGAGTCATTTTATGAGTTTTTGGTCGAATCTGGTCTATTGTACTATAAGTTATCGGTCTATTGCTCGTCCTCGATCATCTCCCGCTGACGGCGGTACTCCTCATACTCTCCGGTAATCTCGGACAGGCAGCGCTCTCGTTGCCCACTCGGCATCTGATTGCACTCGTTGATCTGCCCCTGGCGAATACCGTCATACACGCCGCGCTCGGTGAAGGTGCAGCCTGCAAGGCCCAGCGCAAGCAAGGTCATCCCGGCGATCTTGAAAAGCCTGATGGATATCACAAAGCATTTCCTCTCGGTCTGTTCGTTGCTGGATAAAACTCACCGATTTTTCACCCGCATTGTGCACAATTTATTGGTAGAGCGCATAAGGTGAAGGTTCCGCACAGTTTCTGTGGAGCTCATCACGATATTGCATCGTGTTTTTAACTAGCATTGACGGAGCTGCCGTGCGTTTTGGCTTGCCCGTCACGTTCCTCAGGAGGAATGCACCATGCCAATAATAGTCCGTCTGTGCCTTTGCCTGTTGGCTGCCCCCGCCCTGGTCTACGCCGGATCGCCCCAAAGTGACGAAAGCGCGTCGGGCGATCAATTTGATTGCTTGATCAATCCGGCCGTCAGCGGACTGGTGTCCTGTTTGCCGCCCGAAGATCATACCGCTCAAGGCTATCGCTGGGATATGGGAGATGGCGCTGTTTATACCAGCGATGGCACCGAGCCCTATATCTATCACACTTACAGTAAGCCCGGTGAGTATACCGTGACGCTGACGATCAACCGAGGCCAAGCCAGCGCCCACTCAGAGACTGTATTGTCCATACCGGAGCCGCTGGACGCCAATACTTCACGTCAGTTGGCCAGAGGCCACCTCCGATAAACGGATCAGATCAGTGACGCCCATATTGTGCCGGGCTAATGGGTAGCCTGGGGTTGAATTCGCTCTTCGCCCCTCAGCGTTAAGACCTCATATCCATCGGCCGTCACCGCGATCGTATGCTCCCACTGGGCGGACAACTTTTTGTCCGCCGTTACTACGGTCCAGCCATCGCGTTTGGTTTTTACTTTCGCCTTGCCCTGGTTGATCATGGGCTCAATAGTGAATGTCATGCCTTCCTTCAAAACCAGGCCTTTGCCGGGCACACCAAAGTGCAGTACCTGTGGGCCTTCATGCATTTCCTGGCCGATACCATGGCCGCAGTAGTCTCGGACCACGGAATATCCCTTGTCCCGTGCATGCTGTTGAATGGCATGGCCAATATCACCCAGTGTCGCACCAGGCTTGACCGCCTGAATGCCTTTCCACATGGCCTGGTAGGTTTCATCCACCAGTCGTCTGGCGACGGGAGATACGTCGCCAATCAGGTACATCTTGCTGGAATCTGCGATATAGCCGTTCTTCTCCAGCGTGATATCGACGTTGACGATATCCCCGGCTTTCAGCTTGTGTGTCTCCGATGGCATGCCATGACAAACGACCTGATTCACCGAGGTATTGAGCACATAAGGAAAGCCGTACTGGCCTTTACTGGCCGGTCGGGCATTCAGCTTATCCACAATAAACGCTTCAGCCAGGTTGTTAATCTCCATGGTGGATAGGCCCTCCCTGATCAACGGGTCCAGGTAGGCAAACACGGAAGCCAGCAGGCGCCCGGACTCGCGCATCAGGGCGAGCTCCTCTGCGGACTTGATGTGAACATCACTCACGGGCGAGCCCTTTCAGTTCCACCTTGGCATTTTGCACCAATCGATACATCTCAGAGGCGGCCAACAGAAAGGCGCCCACGCCAAAATTGGCAGTGGATTCGGCGTCGACAACCTGGCCGGGTATGGCTCGCTCACCAATGGGCTGAATATAGCCGATCTTGCCACTCCCCTGCAGCGCTGTGTCGCTCAGGTACTGCCAGGCGTTCAGGGCGACAGGCAAGTAAGTATTTTGATCGAGTAGGCCATTGTTGATGCCCCACAGGTAGCCGTAGGTAAAAAAGGCGGTGCCGCTGGTTTCATAGCCGGGAGCGTGCTCCGGGTCGAGCAGGCTGCGCGTCCAGTAGCCACCGGGCTGCTGCGCATCGGCCAGGGTGGCCGCCATTTTCTGATAATCCGCCAGGTATTCATCCCGATGCCTATGGTCCTCGGGCAGGTCCGCCAGCACCTTGGCCAGGCCGGCAAAGACCCAGCCATCGCCCCGGGCCCAGAAATCCTTGTGACCATTCAGGCTCTTATGTTCAGGGTAAACGTACTTGGCATCGCGAAAGAACAGGCCGGTTTCTTCGTCGTACATGATGCTTTTGGCGTAGGTGTAGTATTCGTGCAGCTTTTCAAGGTACAGCTCGTCGCCAGTGACCTGATAAAGCTTGGTCATGACCGGCATCACCATGTACAGGCCATCGGCCCACCACCAGTAGTCATCCGCATCGGTGGCCATCTGGTATTCCATGACCTCGATCGCGCGCGCAATCTTTTCGCGATCTCCGGTGATTTCATAAAGGTCGATGTAGGTCTGAAAGCAGATTTGCCAATCACCAAAGAGGACAAAGTCGTCGGTTTCGCCGTAGCTGTATTTCCACTCTGACGGCTGATCGGACTTGGCGCCCATCCACCCGTTCCGCTCGCCCCAGCGCAGCGAATAATCAAGGTAGTCCTGATTGCCCGTCACGAAATAGGCTTCCATGTTGCCGGTGTGGTAAGCCGCGTGTTCCCAGAAAGCCCAGCCGGGTTCCGGATGCTCTGACTGCCAGTAATCATTGGCGCGGGTAAGCTGTTCCAGTACGACCTCGGCTTCCGGCAGAACATGAGTGGGAAGGTCGTCGTGAGTTGTACAGGCGTTCAGGAGGAGTAGTGCAGCAAGCGCAATAAGAAAGTTGCGAAGAGGATAAAAGTTCATGCGATATCCATTCTGGTTGATCAGTGGTTGTAATGTCTGATTATATTGATTACGCTTATCTTAATTGTATTACAAAAAGGACGCAAATAATGATTGGTACACCTGGTGCGCTCGCCATCGTCGCTCTGTTGATTAAGTTGGGTTTAATTGTAGGGCTTGCTGTTGCCGTAGTAATGGCAGTGCGAGCTTTACGCAAAAGCGCTCGTGAGCAGGCGAGAATTGCGGATCAGCTAGAGGAAATCCAGCGCGAACTGAAGAGATAGCTACCTCCCTTCAGGTTCGCGGCTTGAATAACGCTACGCTGGCGCTTGAAGATGTTCTTTGGCAAAGGTAATAATTATTCACTCTTTGATTGAATAATCGATCACAAATACATCCTCCAGGATGTCGAGCTCCTCCATCAGCGCCACAAACTTTTTGTGCTCTGGGTGCGGCAGGTACTCGTCTCTGGCTTCTGCGTCGTCGAAGGTGACAACATAAACGTGGGTGAACCCTTTGTTCAAGCCTTCCGGGCTGTTATTAATGCCGTCTTCATAGGAGGCGATCCCAGGAATTTTATTCTGTAACGCACGGAAGGCGCTGGTTACCTGATGAATATCACTCTCGGCGGCCCCTTCTTTATATTTGAAGGCAACAATATGCCGCACTGGGTCCTCGGCGGCATGAGCTGTGCTCACTGCGGCGAGCATGGAGAAAATGGCGAAAGCCAGGAATCGGACGTTATTTTTCATGGTGTTGACCTTTTTGTTGGGGGCATCATTTCTGGCCAGACCTAAGGTAGATCTGCCAATTTATCATATAAATTAATGATGACATCCCAGGCGAAGCCACGCAAGCCCATCAGGTGGCCCGGCCACCACTCCACCGCATCAGGTTCAGAAATTCGCGACGCGTCTTGGGACCATTGGTGCGGTAGTGGGGATCCGGGTGCTCGCGGTAGTGGGCTCGAGCCAGAGAGATGTTGTCTTTGCCGACCAGCTGGCGGATCAGTGACTCGTCAATCTCGTAGGGCACGAGGGCATTGAGGCCAAAGATCTTGCGCTTGATCTCTGGTGTCAGCCCCTGGTAGCCGTGTTTTTCCCGTACTGCTTCGGCAATCTGGAAGGTACGGAACGCCTGAATCTGGTCCTGGGGCGAGCCGTACCAGATAGAGTCGGTGCCCCAGAGCACATTGTCCTCCCCCAGGTATTTGATCAACTTGCCCAGAGTATGCGCGGCGGAGTCGGGGTCGCGCATCAGAAACCGCCAGGTGGAACCCAGTTCCGCGTAGACGTTGGAGTGTCTGCCAAGGTCGTTCTCGACCACCGTCTTGATCAAGGAGTCGACGCCTTCGTTCCGGCTAGGATCATAGGGCCCCTCGGCCTGTCCGGGCACAAACCCTGAGTGATAGACCAGAAACTTCAGATCGGGGTAGCGCTTGGCGACCCGACCAATGTCGTCGCACAGGGAGTGTTCATAGGACTGGGGTCCGAAAGGAATGCCCTTGTGTATGACGATGATTTTCACGCCCAGTGCGCGCGCCTTCTCCAGAAAAGGGATGCCGGTGTCCTCGTCGTCAAGCCAGTAGCCCGTGCCGTCCGGCCCCCATTGGGTATAGGTCTTCCAGGCGACCACGCCGAATTCCTCCTTCAGTCGGTCCATGTCCTCCAGGTCGCCGTCCTGATTCGGATTGACCCGCCCGTGCAGGTACAGGCGGTGGCGATTGTCTTTCATCTGATTGACAATCGATCGCGCGGCGGACGCTTCCTCAATGGTGAGTGGCTCCTCGTCCCGCTTCGAGGGCACGAAGGAGAGCACCATCAGGTCGGTGTCGGAATCCATGAACACATCCTGGATAAATGCATCCGGGCCCAGGCACTGCAGGTAAGAGCGGTCCTCCTTGCCGGTGGCCAGGGCACAGCCGGCCTGCTCCATGCCGGACAGAGGTCGGGCGTCCTCCGGTATCTTGTCCAGCCAGGCCCCAGTGGGATTCACGAAATGACCCTGCACATCGAAGATGAATTCATCCCCTTCCAGCGCCTCGGCGGCGGCATACTTATCAAGCCCGGCTTCAGACGCCAGGGAATAAAAACCAGCCCCACGCCCGGCCGCCGCCTGAGCCGCATTGAACGCCAACAGGGTGGTCGCCGCGCCGCAGGCGGACACCAGCAGCTCCCGTCGGCTGACACCGAGTCGGTGCGCGTTGGCAGAAGCGGCTTCGTGCGCCATGCGGTTGGCCAGCTTGCTCGTCTTGTCCAGCGGGATAGGCACATACTCTCCATTACTGGTGCTGTCCAGCTTGATGGGCAGGCGTGTGCCCTCGGGATCGTGAACAAATTTCATGGTTGGCTCCTGATTTCAGGAATTAGGAACAGCTTGGCCTTGGTGGGGCCGGAAGGAATGTATGGTAATTAGAAGGTATAGACGGGCGGAGAGCGGTTTTCAAGCGGGTGGGTGTAGAATGAAATGGGTGCCATGAAGACGTTGGAGGTGGAAGCGTCTCGGCGGGAGATTGTTAAAGGTTCAAAGTTCATCCAAGGGCCGGAGCCGGCCCTTGGATATGGAGGCGATTAAAGCGAATGAGTATTCTGAATTGCAACTACGGCGAGTAGTGCTGCACGGTTTCTGTTATCGCGGGCCGGTGATTTGTCTAATCGCTTGCTGAGCATGGTAAGTTATTCGCTCAATTAAACGAATTAGCACTTTTCGCATGAATGCTTGGGTTAGTTCCTTGGTGGTTTCAATTACAGGCATACCCAGAACACGCATGATTTTTTTCAACAAGCGGACTACCCAGAAGCTGACATCCTTTGACGTATCTGCACCGGTTTTAAGAGCCCAGGCAATTTTGTCTGCGAGAGAATGCAAACCAATAAATGTGGCTTGTGCAACTACCAGCCCTCCCAGTAAGACCTTGCGTAATACCCAGATAGTAGCGGCGTTCAACCAATCCCATATGGTAGGATCGGCGGCGTTGGGTTGATGGTCAGAACGGAGCCATTGTTCAATGACATGATCAATCTGAAACGGCGCAAGAGGTCCTTGGAGCGACGCCCACGTGGATTCTTTTACCGCGTTACGATAACCCTTGATGTCATGAGCCTCAGTGGAAACAATGCTTTGGGATGAATGGAGCTGGTATCCGGTATCGGAAACCGGCGTGTGGGTATAGGGAAAGACCGGAATCATGGGGACCGGGTCAGTTTTGTGGTACACCCGATAGATATTTTGCTCCTTGAGCCGGATTCCCGCTTTTCTGGCGAACCAGAAACCACCGACGCGCGGAGCACCGTATGAGTACAGTATGACTTTTCTTCCATAGTTTTTCTTGACCCAGTCTGCGGCTAAGTTGGCGACCGCACCGCCAAGGCTATGCCCGAGAATATGGATGGTGGTCTTAGACGTTACGTTTTGGTGTAGAAATTGTCGAATATCACCAAGAAGGCTCCGAAATATCTGATTGAAACCAATATGCACAGGTAACCCGGTTTGGGAGAATTCAAGCCCGATCCGGGCATTGCTGATCCAGTCCGCACTGTTGTTGGCGTTGGTGGAGCCTCTGAAGATCAGAAAGACGTCTTCTTTGAACCGACCGCTGCCTTTGGCGCAGACGGCGAAGGCGTCTTTGGCCGCCCTGATGAACCTACCGCCTACGTTGGCATTCATGGACGTCTTACGTTCGGCGTCGATAGAAAATAGAGGGTCATTCAGTAGTGCGCCCACAGTCAGCTCGTCCTGAACCAGGTAGACCCGACTAGCGAGATTTGAAGACTCAAACGGTGTTAGGGTAGGCATTATTCATTCCTTTGATTTAAATGAATTAGTTCCAGTGGCACAACGTATAAAGCAATCCGTCTTCCAGCTCCATAGTGGCAGGTTCACCGGTTAATTCGCAGTGGAGGGCTTCCGGCTTCTTGCCCAGTTCACCATAGAGCTCCCGATGAGATGTTCCCAAGGACCAAATAACGGTTTCTTCCCCTTGGAAGCGAACGGTGATCTTCTGGTGAATCACAAAACGGGAAAGTGGCGAAATTCTGACTTCATCCTCCCTGACGGGTAACAGGAAATGCCCAGACTTGTCGGTCTCGACCGTACGGGTTTCGCCGTTTTCGTCTTTCCAGCGTAGAAACTGCTCGACCTGAGCGCCTGCGGCGGGCGTCCCGTGGTGAGTAATGATGCCTTCAACTGGGGAGGCAACAACGATATTCTGTTTTTCGCCAAACAATGACATAGCAAATCCTTTTTTAGAAAGCATAAGTGGGGCTGCCGCGAGTGTCGACACTAGCGCCAAACCAATAGCAATCAATTTGATAGGGGAGGCGTGCACAGTGACACTCCGTGTTCAGTAGTCATATCCGTCGCAATAAAGAAATATCTTAACAACCCTCTAATTTGGCTTCTGTGAACCAATTAACAGTGTGCTGAGCAATGGTCATAGCAACAGTAGCAGGCATTTTGCCTTGATGGTGGCGCAGTATTCAGAACTACTTGGTGTGTGCGAGATCCTTGTCGCAAGAGGATACGAAAGCGGTGTCGTATGGGGGCACAATAGAAGCACCCGTATTCCTGCATCGGCCGGGTTCTTGCTATCCCCAGCCCAGAAGTCGACTGGACGAACGTATTCCAGTTTTTTGTGCGCCATCTTAACTCAACATCACGACCTGATTTCTACCATCGCGCTTACCGACATAGAGCATGTTGTCCGCCCGGGTAATCAGCGCATCCAGATCATCGTCGGCGTTGGCGACCGCTATACCAATGGTGACGCTCAGTCGAAGATCGCTCATTTCTCCGTCGAGTATCAGCGCGGCGACATTCTCCTTCAACCGCTCTGCCACGGCTTGCGCATTGATTGAATCAGTGTTCGGCAGCGCCACCACAAATTCCTCGCCTCCGAAGCGGCCAATGATGTCGGTGGGGCGCAATGAGTGCCGACAAACGTCGGCGACTTTGGTCAACACTCGATCACCACAGGTGTGGCCCCAGGTATCATTGACGTCCTTGAAGTGGTCGATATCGATCATGAACAGACAGAAGGGAGGCTTTTCCAGCTGGGAGCGCTGCAGCAGCGCTTCGGCCCGCTTCATAAAGTGTCCCCGGCTATTGACGCCTGTCAGTGCGTCATGTTCGGCGACCATGCGTAACTGGTCTTCCAGTGACTTCCGGTGTGCAATCTCGGTTTGCAGTTGTCGGTTTTGGTCACGCTCCTCGTTCAGCAGCGTAAATTGCTGGCGCTGTAGAAACTCCACTCGCAACAGGGCGCAATAACCGACGATATTGGCCATGACCAACAGAAGGCCGATACGGAGTGTAACGGCAGGTGATATGCCGACATAAATAATAGCCGCCCACAAAAATCCAATACTCAAACTGACGCTTGCTATTGCCGCCACCGTAAGCAAATTGGGAATAAGAAGGTAAAAGGCCATTATCGCGACGACGGTGGACGTTACCTGAGTCGAAAAACTGTCTGGGCGCAGGGGGACAATCAGAATAATACCTGCCGCGAATATCCACAGCGGCAAGGCATGCAGCCATACGCTTCGTGAGTACCCGCCTCTCCGCCCAATGATAAAAGCAAGCGCGAGGCATGAGCTGACCACAACAATGCGCATGGTCAACAATAGATAATACTCTCGGGTGAACCCCAGTAGGTTGTAGTCGCTGATGCCAAACATGGCAAAGACGGCGGACGCCACAATCAGTGCGAGACGCGATTCAAACCGGACTCTCTCGCCGATCGAGTCACGGTACTGTGTTTCGTTACTGGAGTCGAAAAACTGACCCGTGAGCCAGTGTATGTCATTGTGTTTATGGTGTTGTGACAATGGTCTGATGTCCCCGGTTGTGATCCCGATTCGTGTTATGCGTTGCCTACAGTGTAGCTCGTCCACCAGGGTTAGTTACGTCGCCGTTTCAGCCGGTACATACTGTCATCCGCATGGCTCAATAGGGTGTCGGCGTCTTCTCCGTCCCCAGGATAGCAGGCTACGCCGATACTGCAGGACGGTGTTTTGATAGTGCCGAACTTGGCACCCAGGGGCGCTGTCACGGCGGCGATGATTTCCTCAACCTTGTCGTAAACGGCTGCCACCGACTGGATGTCCGTCAGTAGCACCGTGAATTCGTCGCCACCCATCCGGGCCACCGTGTCCGTCTCTCGAACGCAACCTTTCAGCCGTTCGGCAATCATACAGAGCACCCGGTCACCCATGGCATGGCCATGGGTATCATTGATGTACTTGAAGTCATTGAGATCCAGAAACAGCAACGCCAGGCGGCTCTGGTGGCGGTGGGCAGAACGCAGGGCCGACTCGAGTCGATCATGGAACAACAATCGGTTGGTAAGCCCTGTCAAGGGGTCGTGATGAGCAAGGAAGCGCAGTTTCTCCTCGGCCTGCCTCAGAGCCGTCACATCCCGCGCCACACCGATCCGCACGCCGTCCTCTTCGGATAAACGGGCAGACCAGAGGATGTAAACAACAGTGCCATCTTTGTGGACGTAACGGTTACAGAAGTCGTTATGGGGCTGACCGTCCATGACTCGGACAATGGACGCTCGCGTGGCTTCGAGGTCATCGGGATGCACATAATCGGTGATCGGCGTACCCATCAGCTCATCCGCACGATATCCCAGTAATGCCTCACACGCATCAGTCACAAAAACGATCCGGTCGTCCAGATCGACGACGAACACAGCGTCCAATAACAGATTGGTCAGCTTGGGGAAAAGTGCCTTCAGATCAACGGGCATGGTTCAGGTGCATCTGGTGATTCATATAGGTCGGATATTGGCAGGCCTTGTTAATAGTCGTATGGCAACTTGCCCATATAATTCGTGTTATACAGGAATCAAGTTCAAACGTCACCGCCGCACCAACTCCTGCAACATCCCCTCCAGCCCATTCACCTTCACCTCATACATCAACGCCAGCTGCCGCCCCAATTTGCTGTTGGGAAACCCCTGCCCATGAAACCACACCAGATAGGGTTCCGGCAGTTCCAGCAGCTTGCGCCCCTGGTATTTACCAAAGGGCATAGTCTGGTTGACGGCGTCGAGCAGGTCTTGTGGATTCAGGTCAGGGTTCATCGCAAGGTCTGTATAAAGGCCAGAAGTATCAGCAGTGGGCAGATGATGCGCACGTAAAAGGGCCAGATTTTCCAGAACAGGCTGTGCTCGATGTCCTGGTGGCCGGCTTTGAGTTCGTTGAGCAGCTGGTTGCGGTGCATGATCCAGCCGACGAACAGGCACAGGGCGATGCCCAGCAGCGGTTGGCTGTATTCGGTGGTGAGCGAGACGGTGGCGTCGAACAGGGTGCTCATGTTGGCGATGATCAGTGCGCTTATGACGAAGATAACAGCGCCGATGCTCCAGGCGGCGCCGGAGCGCTTCAGGCGGGTGCGTTCGGTGACCACCGAGACCGGCGCTTCAAGCATGGAAATAGAGGAGGTGAGGGCGGCGATGCTCATCAGGGCAAAGAAGGCGACGCTCAGCCAGGTGCCGGCCCCGCCCATGTTCGCGAACAGGCTGGGAAGCACCTGAAAAATCAGACCGGGCCCGGCGAGCAGTTCGCCGTTATCGCCGTAGATGGCGATACCCTGATGTTGGGCGACGTACATGGCGGGCAGAATCAGCAGCCCGGCGGTGAAGGCGATGCTAATGTCCAGCAGGGTGACGGCGGCGCCCATGCGCGGCAGGCTGTCGTCTTTGCGCAGGTAGGAGCCGTAGATCAGCATGGTGCCCACGCCCAGCGAGAGCGAGAAGAACGCCTGGCCCATGGCGCTGAGCAGCAGGCCGGGGTCCGCCAGTTGGCGGAAGTCGGGGATCAGGTAGGTTTTCAGGCCATCGGTGGCGCCGGGTTGCACCAGAACGTAGAGAATCAGCCCGAGCAGAATGATAAACAGCAGAGGCATCAGTCGGGTGGACCAGGCTTCGATGCCATCTTCCACGCCTTTGGCGATGATGGCCACGGTAAAAGCGGTGAAGATGCCGCACACCAGCAGGTTGCGGACTAGGCTATCGCCGCCCAGCCATTGTTCGGCGCCGCTCCAACCGATCAGGTGCGCCACGGGTTTGCCGAACTCCGCCAGCATCCACCCGGCGACGATGGCGTAAAAGCTCAGAATCAGCCCGGCAATCAGCACGCCATAGTAGCCCACGGCGCGGCCGAGGCGCTTGGTGAGGGGGCGCTCGCCCAGTTGGTCCAGGGCGGTGACGATATTGGCGCGGGCGTGGCGGCCGATCACCAGTTCGGCCATCAGGGCCGGGTAGGCGAGCAGGAAGGCGAGTACGAGGTAGGCCAGCACAAAGGCGCCCCCGCCGTTGCTGGCGGCTTGGGTGGGAAAACCCCATATATTGCCCAGCCCCACTGCGGAGCCGGAGGCGGCCATCAGAAAGCCGATTTTGGAGGAAAACTGTCCGCGGGGTTCGCTCATGCCGTGGCCTTTGTCCTGGGCGCGTTTATGGTTGTTTCTGGCTGTCGGGGGCCAGTTTATTGGCTTTTGGGTCCAGAGTCATTAGTATCAGGGGCTGCATCGAACCGACAACAGGAGACAGTTCCCGTGGCAGACACTCTGAAGACACAGGTTTTGGTATTGGGTGGCGGCGTAGGCGGCTACTCGGCGGCCTTCCGGGCGGCGGATTTGGGAATGGACGCGGTCTTGGTGGAACGCTACCCCAGCCTGGGCGGCGTGTGCCTGAATGTGGGCTGTATTCCCTCCAAGGCGATGTTGCACGTCGCTCAGGTGATCAATGAGGGCACCCACGGCAAGGACATCGGCGTGACCTTCTCCAAGCCCAAGATTGATCTGGATGAGATCCGCAAGTTTAAAGAAGGCGTGGTGGGTAAACTCACCCAGGGCGTGGCCGGTATGGCCAAGCAGCGCAAGGTACAGGTGGTGCAGGGCGTGGGCGAGTTTGTAAGCGACCACAAACTGAAAGTCACCCACGATGGCAAGACCACTGAGGTGGAGTTTGAGAATGCGATCATCGCCGCCGGCTCCCAGCCGGTGAAGCTGCCCTTCATTCCCCATGACGACCCGCGGGTGTGGGATTCCACCGACGCGCTGGAGCTGCCCGAGGTGCCCAAAAAGCTGCTGGTGGTCGGTGGCGGCATTATCGGTCTGGAAATGGCAACGGTGTACAAAGCCCTCGGCAGTACCGTGGATGTGGTGGAGTTCGCCGATCAGCTGATTCCGGCGGCGGACAAAGACCTGATGCAGGTGTACAGCAAGTACAACAAGGACAACTTCAATGTGATGCTGTCCACCAAGGTTACCGATGTGAAGGCCAACAAGACGGCCCTTAAGGTGAGCTTTGAGGGCAAGAACGCGCCGGACAAGGACCAGAACTACGATGCCATTCTGGTGGCGGTGGGCCGTGCGCCCAACGGCAAGAAAATCGGCGCCGACAAGGCGGGTGTCGAGGTGGATGAGCGCGGCTTTATCCACACCAACGAGAAGCTGCAGACCAATGTGCCGCACATTTACGCCATTGGCGACATCATTGGCCAGCCGATGCTGGCGCATAAGGCCAGCCACGAGGGCCATGCCGCCGCCGAGGTGATTGCCGGCCACCATATTGTGGAACCGCGCTGCATTCCCTCCATTGCCTATACCGATCCGGAAGTGGCCTGGGTGGGCCTGACCGAGAAAGAGGCGAAGGAGCAGGGCGTCGAGTATCGCACGGCGGTGTTCCCCTGGGCGGCCAGTGGTCGGGCCCTGGGTGCCGGCCGCAGTGAAGGTAAAACCAAGCTGATTTATCGCAAGGAAAACGATCAGCTGTTGGGCGCCGGTATTGTCGGGTTGAATGCCGGGGAGTTGCTGGGTGAGTTGAGCCTGGCGCTGGAGTTCGGCGCCTCGGCCGAAGATCTGGCGATGACGGTGCACGCGCATCCGACCTTGCACGAGACGGTGGGCCTGGCCGGGGAGTTGGCGGCCGGAACCATTACCGATTTGCCGAATCCGTTGGCCAAGAAGAAGTAGGTCGGATTAGGCCGCAGGCCGTAATCCGACGCTGGGTGCGGGATGTCGGGTTACGCGCTGCGCGCTAACCCGACCTACGAGACTACTTCTCAAACGCACTCACAGTCTGGATGCTGCCGTCTTCGTTGTGAATCAACTCGGCCATCTTGATGTTGCGCAGGTGCGTCTCACCGCCCGAGATTTCACAGTCGTGGTAGAACAGGTAGTACTTCCCGTCCTTCTCCACCACTGAGTGGTGGTTGGTCCAACCGAGCACCGGCTCCAGCATGATGCCCTTGTAGGTGAAAGGCCCATAGGGGCTGTCACCCGTGGCATAGGCGATGCAGTGAGTGTCGCCGGTGCTATAGGAGAAGTAGTAAGTGTCCTTGAATTTATGTACCCAGGGGCCTTCAAAATAGCGTCGGGCGTTATCGCCGGTTTTCAGCGGTTCGCCGTTTTCATCCAGCAGCAGAATATCCCGTGGCTCTTCGGCGAACTCGAGCATATCGTCGCGCAGCTTGGCGATTTTCGGGCACAGGGCCGGCTCGTCGTCGGCGGGGTACTGGTCCTGCTGGCTGAAGGTGCCGTTGACCCAGCGCTGCAACTGGCCGCCCCAGATGCCGCCCCAGTACAGGTAGTAGTCGTCACCGTCTTTGTACACGGCGGGGTCGATACTGAAGCTGCCTTTGATGGCTTCGGGCTGCGGCTCAAAGGGGCCTTCCGGGCGATCGCCAACGGCAACACCCAGACGGAACACATCGTCCGGATCTTTGGCGGGGAAGTAGAAGTAATACTTGCCGTCCTTCTCAGTGCAGTCCGGCGCCCACATCTGACGGGCCGCCCAGGGGACGTCGTTTACCGACAGCGCCAGGCCGTGGTCGGTCACCTCCCCGAAGGGCTTGTCCATGGAGAACACATGGTAGTCCTCCATGCAGAAGTGTGAGCCGTCATCATTGAATGGCACCCCGCCCTCCACATCGTGAGACGGGTAGATGTAGATTTTTCCCTCGAACACATGGGCCGACGGGTCAGCGGTGTACATGTGCGTCACCAGTGGCGCCGAGGAGAACTTCTGCTGAGATTTGGGGTTGGTGTCGGTCACGTGATATCTCTCTTTTTGGTCAATCATCTATTGAGTCAAACGTCGAACGGAACGGCGCCGGGCTGAGTTACCAGTGCCACAGCGTTCCGTCTTCCAGTCGGTTAACGGGGAGGCTGGCCCGCTTGTAGGGGTACTTCGCCGCCTCGACTTCGTCGATGTCCACGCCGTGGCCAGGAGTCTCTCCCGGCGTGAAAAAGCCGTCTTCGAATTGGTAGGCGCGGGTGAACACAGACTCCATCAGCTCGCTGTGGGGCATGTGTTCCTGCACGCCGAAATTGGGCACCCAGTAATCGAAGTGCAGGGCCGCGCCCATGCACACCGGAGACAGATCGGTCGCTCCATGGCTGCCGGTACGCACACCCCAGAGGCTGGCAAAGTCGGCAATACGGCGCATCTGGGTAATCCCGCCGGCGTGAACCACGCTGGTGCGGATGTAGTCGATCAGTTGGTTCTGGATCAGCTCGCGGCAATCGTGAATGCTGTTGAAGATTTCGCCCACCGCCAGGGGGGTGGTGGTGTGCTGGCGGATCAGCTTGAACACGTCCTGGTTCTCTGCCGGTACCGCGTCCTCCAGCCAGAACAGGTGGTAGGGCTCCAGCTCTTTACCCAGGCGCGCGGCTTCGATCGGCGTCAGACGGTGGTGCACGTCGTGCAACAGGTGCAGGTCCGGGCCGAATTCGCGGCGGATTTCTTCAAACACCCGGGGAATGAAGTTCAGGTACTTGTGCGTGGACCAGCTCTCTTCCGAGGGCAGATCGGCATCGGCAGGCTCATAGGCCTTTCCGCCCTTGGGCACGCCGTAAATCTTGTCGATGCCGGGAATGCCGCACTGCACGCGAATCGCCTGATAGCCCTGCTTGCGGGCTTTTTCAACGGCGGCCAATGTCGCTTCAATGTCCTCGCCATTGGCGTGGGTGTAAGTCATGATGCGGTCGCGGCTGCGGCCACCCAGGAGCTGGTACAGGGGCATATTGGCCGCTTTGGCTTTGAGGTCCCATAGGGCGACGTCCACACCCGCCAGCGCCGTCATGCCCACGGGACCGCGACGCCAGTAGGGGCCGCGATAGACAAACTGCCAGATGTCTTCAATGCGTTGGGCATCGCGGCCGATCAGGGCGGGCAGCACGTAGTCTTCCAGGTAAGAGACCACGGATTTCTCCCGGCCGTTCAGGGTCGCATCTCCAATGCCGTAGAGGCCGTCTTCGGTCGTGATTTTCACCGTCACGAAGTTGCGGCCCGGGCACGTCAGTATGACTTTGGCGTCGGTAATTTTCATAGTGTCATGCTCATTCGTTGTCGTCCTTTGCGCGCTCAGCGGCGTTCGCTCTGCGGTGGCCCCAGGTAGCTGGGTTTCAGACCACCGGTGTCAATCATCAACTTCTGCAGCGTGACCGCCGGGTCGACCCGATAGATCCGCAGGGTGTGCAGCCCCGGCTCGCGGATTGTGTGGGTGCTCACCGAGCGACGCACACCGTCACTGACGGCGGTTTCCCAGGCTTCGCTGCTCAGGTCTTCCAGGATGTCTACGACCTGGGGCTCGGCGTCATCAAAGGCGATGGCATAGCGCAAGCCGCGCCCCGGTACCAGGTTCAGGCTGGGGGCAAACAGCCCATGTACGTCAAATTCACCGGTGCTGAAGAAGTAAATGTCGTACTCAACATAAGGGCTTTCGGCCGGATCTTCAAACTCTGTGTCCGAAATCGGGAAGGTGCTGATCGACGATTGGGTGCGCCCGTGCTGCGGAATCACCTCCCAGCGGTGTCCACTCCGGTCCTGTTTACGATGGAAATTCCCGGCTTCAATGCTGACGTAGCCATTGGCTTCCACGAAGCCTTTCACCTGTCTGGCCACGCGGGGGGCGGGTTTGAAGGTTTCCACCTGCACGCGGGCGCCGCCCCAGCCGGTGCCCTTCACAAATACGTGACCCTGGTGGGAGCCGGCCGGTGCCTGATCCCAGTCGATACTGACCTCCAGGGTGACCAGCTCGTTCACGGTGCCTTCGCGCTGGCTGACCTGAATCCACTCGTCACTGGGTTCAGCGCTGAAGTCGAACGGTGCGGTGCCTTTGTTGAATACCTCAATCCGGTGGCTCTTCGTGCCATAGGGGCTGAAGGTGGGCAGCGTGTAAGCGCCGGGTACCGGCCAGGCCTTCTCCATGCCTTCCACGGCCACGCCCATGTCGGGTTTGCTGTGGGGCTGGTAGTCGTAGATCAGCGGCGCGGTGTTCTCCGGCGGGTTGTTCCAGTGGGTGTAGCCAATGCGCGGCTGGGACATCATATGATTCCACTTACCGTCACTGATCTCGGTGTGGTAATGATCCTCCAGCTCGGCATCGTGGCGGAAGCGCTCCCGGGCCAGTTGCCCGTATTTATTGGCGTTGGCCCGACCCTGCTCGGCAAACAACTGGTTGCGGGCCTGGTCGATATACATGCGGGTGACGTTGGCGCTGGCGCGTACCAGGTGGCGCACCAACTGATCAAAGGCATCGCGCCGAGCCTCTGGCAACTGCGCATAAATGGCGTCGGCCTGTTCGGTGAGTGCAGCCAGCTCCTGCTCGATACGTTCGGCTTCGCGATAGTTCAACAGGCTGTAGGTATCGGCACTCTGTTGCTCGGGTTTGCGACGGCCATTGTGCCGGGTGTAGCCAGTCACCAGTTCGGCGATGGGCTCGGCGAACTCGGCGCCGAATTCCCGCTCGGCCCACAGGCGTCCGAATTCCGGCAGGCGCTCGCGGTTCCAGTACTCCGGGTCCCAGGCCATGCGAAGGAAAAATTCGGTGGGGTATTCCATGGGCTTGATGTCGCCCACGTTGACGATCCAGATGCGGTCGGCTTCGTATTCCCAGGCCAGATTCATCTGTTCCCAGACTTTGGCGATCGGGGTCACGTTGATCCAGCGATAGGAGCGAGGCCCGCCCACATAATCGAAGTGGTAGTACACACCGGCGCCGCCACTGCGGTCGCGTTCTTCCGGGGTCGGCAGACGGCGGATGTTGCCCCAGTTATCGTCCGCCCACAGCAGGGTGACGTCGTCGGGTACTCGCATGCCTTTTTCGTAGAAGTACTGAACCTCTTTATAGAGTGTCCAGACCTGGGGAACGTCTTCAATGGGGCGATCGTCAAACACGTTTTTCAGAATCTCGCGCTGGTCGTCGACAATACGCTCCAGCAGTTCGATATTCTGGCCTTCACTCATGGGGGTGTCGGCCTGGCCGCGCATGCCCAGGGTGTAGACGCTTTCGTAGGGTTTGTTGCGCTCGGCGCCATCCACCCAGAACTCGTACAGGTTGTCCGGGTTGGTGGAGTATTCCCAGGGGCCTTCGCCGTAGCGGTTCCACTCTTTGTCGGCGCGCATCATCGGCTCGTGATGGGAGGTGCTCATCACAATGCCGTACTCGTCCGCCAGAATCATGTTCTGCTCATCGTCGTCGGCAAAGGCGTTGTTCCACATGGCGGGCCAGAGGAAGTTGCCTTTCAGGCGCAGAATCAGCTCGAACACGTGTTCGTAGAAGTCGTGGTTGTAGTCGCCGTAGTTTTCCTGCACCCAACTGGTCAGGGCGGGGGCTTCATCATTGATGAAGATGCCCCGGTACTTCACTTTCGGTTGGTCCTGCAGGTTCAGATGACCATCGATGTAAAGGTGGTCGTGTTGCTGTGCGGGTACATCGGCGAACCAGTACCAGGGAGACACCCCGATTTCCTCGGACACATCGTAGGTACCGTAGATGGCGCCGCGCTTGTTGGCGCCGGCAATCACCAGCGCCTTGTCCAGGCCGGGCAGGGGGTTTTCCACCACTTCCATATGGTAGGCATCCCACTCGCCCTCAATAGGGGAGACATCCAGCTTACCGGCCTCAACCAGCTGTTGAATCAGGGAGCTGCCGCTGAGGGTACCGATGATCACCCCATGGCTGCCAAGCCCTTCGGCGCTGCGCACGATCTGGGGCTGCTTTCCCGTCACCCGCTGGATGTCGGCTTGAAGATCGCGCACCGCGCGGCGAACGCCGGGATCATCACTGGGATCGACGTAGAGGTTGGCAATGTGTTCCTTGCCGACCAGGCTCAAGGCGCCCGCTGACGGGCTGTGGCTGACGTAGTCAGGACCTTCCAGTGCCAGTGCCGCGGGTGCGGTTGCCAATAAACCGCCGAGCAGGGTGCCGGCCAGCGTTCGGGTTATCAACATAGCTAAATCACCAATCGAAAATAGTGGCGGATTGGCCGCTCAATTATCTTCTAGTCAAACAAACAATAAGATTAAATGAGTCGACCTCGGATTACAAGGGACAAAGAGAAACGGGGTCAAGTAGGCCCGCCACCAGATATGGTGAGCTTCGATTACCTGGTTTCCTGTGTCCGCATTGCACGGTCAGGCGTCTTCCGCATGGGAGTTTTCTATAGATGGGCATCCTTGATGCAAGATGCGCCATATATGTCGATAAATGTCCCGAATGTTCCGGAAGTCGCACTGAATGTTCTTTCAATCGTCAATTATTAAAATCTGTTCTTGCAATATTATTGCACACATGCATACAAGTATGTTGACTCAGCCAAATAGTCCATGAAACTATTTATGCGCCACATTGCTTGTCGCCGGCGCTGTCCGATGCCTCTCTAACAGCTACGCTGCCCAGTAGCCTTTCTTGGTGTGCCGCAAGGCGTCCGGCTGCCCATGTAAATTTGGCATGCTCAGTCAGGTGCACATGAGTTGCTTAGCCCCTGCTCCGAGCATTCTCGGGTTGCCGTAGGCAAAGCTGGCTAGCGCTCAAGTGTGGCCTCTGGGGCGCACCTTGATTTGATTCATCAATACAGCGGGTAATAGTCTATGAAAATATCAGCTTTCTTCTTGCGGCAGTGGCTCCTTGTGGCCGCTCTTTTTGGAGCGGTAACGACTTCCGGGTGTGTGACCAATGTCCAACACCCTGCCACTGCTGACAGGCAACAGTTGCTCGAAACCGGCCAGCATAGCGATGCTCGACAACGGATGTTGGTGCTCACTGATATCGAGGCAGACCCCGATGATGCTCAAACTCTGGTGCGCCTGCTGCTCTACGCCAACGAGATTGAGTTACAGGGGCTGGTGGCCACAACGTCCGTGCACCAGAAAACAATGGTTGCCCCGGAATCTATACACCAGGTGATTGATGCCTACGAAGAGGTGTTTGTCAACTTGTCACAGCATGCAGAAGGCTACCCCGATCCCTCAGAACTCAGGTCGCTCGTCAGCCAGGGGTTACCGGTTTACGGAATGGCGGCAGTGGGTGATGATATGGATTCCGAGGGCTCGGAAAAAATCATCGAATTGCTGGAGCAAGACGATGACCGGCCCTTGTGGATTTCTGTTTGGGGCGGCCCCAACACCCTGGCACAAGCCCTGTACAAACTGCGGCAAACAAAAAGCGAAAGAGAGCTGGACCGGCTGATCAGTAAACTACGGGTTTACACCATTTCAGATCAGGACGATTCGGCAGCCTGGATTCGCGAGAACTTTCCCGACTTGTTCTACATCGTCAGCCCTGGCGGTTATGGCGCTGCGACCTGGACGGGAATAAGCTCGGTGGTCGAGGGCACTGACAACTCCACCATCAGTAATCGCTGGCTTGCGGAAAACATCCAGCAATCTCACGGTCCTCTGGGAGCACAGTATCCGGACGTGGCTTATGGCATGGAAGGCGACACACCCTCATGGCTGAATCTTGTGCCCAATGGCCTCAATACGCCTGAACGCCCGGACTGGGGCGGCTGGGGTGGCCGGTACGAGCTGGACATTCCCGACCTGGAGGATATGGACCCCGACGGCTTCACAGGTGGTGTTTCTGTCGAGCCGGAAACCCGACCTATATGGACCAATGCCGAAGACACCTATACTCCGATGGTCTACTCCGACTTTGGGCGGTCGCTAAAACCCGCCGGTAAGAGCTTTGACGGTTACCGGGTGACCCTCTGGCGCTGGCGGGACGATTTTCAGAACGATTTTGCTGCCCGCATGGACTGGTCGGTAAAGCCATATTCGGAAGCTAATCACCCCCCGGTACCGGCGCTAAATCACCCCGCGAGAATTTCGGTGCGCTCAGGCAGCTATTTTCATCTGGATGCCCGTAATTCGCGTGACCCCGATGGCGATAGTCTGCAGTTTTTGTGGTTCAACTACCCTGAGGTGGGCAGCATGCCCACGTATCCGGTGGAGATAAACAGTGCCGAGAATATGGCACGGGTACACGTTCGAGCGCCAGAGGTAGAAGAAGAGCAGGAACTGCATTTCATTTTGAAGGTAACCGATCGAGGGAGTCCACGGCTGACCCGCTATGAGCGAGTGATCGTAACCGTAACTCCCTAGCGATTAAGTGGGCTCATCGGAGAAGAGGGGCGATACGCCTCTCTTCTCCGTGAGCCCGGACGCTAATCGGCTTAGGGGTCGATATTGACGGTCAGTTTATCCAGAACCACCCCGGCATCCACCATCCATATGCGAATGGTCTGCAGCCCGGGCGTGTCAATTTCGTGCTCTGAAACGCCCACCGCCGCTGCTCTCAAGGTGTTGATATTCCAGGTGTCTGAGTATTCCACTGCATTGATATCGACGATCTCAGGAGCCCCGTCATTGAGAGAGATAGCATAGCGAAGTCCTGGGTGATCCGAGGTCAGCCGGTGAGTGGGCAAGGCCTGAGTTCGAATCTCGACCGGACCAGTGCTGAAAGCATGGAACCGGTAGCTGAGAGACGGACTCGCCGAGTCCAGCTCCCCAGCCTCCACGCTGGGCGCAGTGACCGGCTTTACTGTCATTGCATCGCCCGAGGCGGCGGCCTCATCCACGTTGCGCCAGCCGGTACCGTTTGCGAGGTCGTGGCGCTCCTCGAAGTCCTCAGCCTCAATGATCACCGTACCGTTGTCTTCCACGGCGTTGGGTAGTGCCGCGAGATCCAATCCTTCAGGGTTAAAGACTTCAAGCTCGACGGTTCGCTTGGCGCCGGCGCCCGTTATGCTGATCGATCCGGGTACAGCGCGACCGTAGGGGGCTTTGCTCCAGTCGATCCCAACCAGGATCCTCGCATCGCCGGTTCCGCTTGTACGCTCTAATTCGATCCAGGGGGCGCTGACCTGGGCTCTCCAGCTCATCTCTTTGGCACCCTGATTAAAAACGTCAATGAGATAGCGGGAATCGGCCGGGCGATTGAAGACCGGAAGCGTTCCCGCCGTGCCTGCGTCGAGGGGCTTTGTTGAACCTTCGATAGCGACGCCCAGCTGCGCTGACGCTGGTGGTGTATAGCTGCCGACGTCCGGCATGTTCCAGGCGTTTTGAGTCTCGTAAGCCCAGTCCGGCAACTCCGATGTGGGCATGGGGCTGAACATGTGATTCCACTTGCCGCCCGCGTTCACCTCATTGTAGAACTGCGTTTCGGCGAGCAACTCGTCCTGTACGTCCCGGACCTCAGCCGCAAGTTCAGCGGTAGCCGCGCGGTTTTGCTCCGCCCAAAGACGGCTTCGCTCAGCGAGCAGTACGCGGTGGTTGGCAAGGTTTGACGCGCGTACCGGATAGAGGACCATCTCGTAAAAAGCTGGCTTTTGCGCTTCGGGGAGCTGTGTGTATATAGCGTTGGCCGCCCTTGTCATATCAGCAAATCTGTCCAGGCGCTGTTGGGCTTCGTCCCCGTTTGAGACGAGGCTGAAGCCACTCTTGCGTCGATCGAGGTGTTCGGGGCGCTTAACGATGTTCAAGCGGAAATATTCCCTGAGCACCTCCGCGATAGCATCCGCGTGCGCCGGGTCGAATGTCCTTTCGGCCCACTGAGTAAAATAGAGGTGTTGGTCGAAGTCGCGGAAAGCTTCGGGGTGGCGCGCGAGGCGAAGGAAAAAATCGGTACCGATTTCATAGGGTTTGATGTCGCCAACGTTAACGATCCATATTTTATTGGCATCAAAGTCCCAGGCTTTCATCATCTCTGATTGAGTCATTCCCAGCGGAGTACTGTGAAGCCAAAGGTAACTTTTCGGTACTCCCCAATATTGGAGGTGGTAGTAAACGCCGGAACCTCCCGAGCGCTGATTTTCAATGTCGGTCGATAGCTGGCGAATATACCCATGATTATCATCAGGCCATACAATAGTGACGTCGTCGGGAAGCTCCAGGCCGGATTGATACTGCACCAGAGTTTCCTTGTAGGGGATGAATATCTGGGGAATTTCCGAGGGTTCGGAATGCACATGGTCGGCGATCATCTGTCGCTGATCAGGAATAATGGTGTTTTGGATTTTTGCTGCTTTTCCTTCGTCGGTTGTACCCTCGGGAGCCAGCATTCCGGCGTCGGTTCGTCCGCGCATGCCGATGGTGTAAATGTTTTCATAAGAAGCCGTTTCCGCAACGCGCTCCTCCCAAAAGTTGTAGATGCTATCGCGGTTACTCCAGTAGTTATAAGGCCCGTGAACGGCTTCATCATACTCGTGGCTGTTGGTCAACATGGGCTCATGGTGTGAAGTGCTGATGACAATGGCGTAGTTGTCGGCGACGATTTTATTGTCAGGGTTCTTATAAAAAGGAGTGCTTTCTACGGGAAATTCGTGCATTGCCGGCCAGATCATATTGGCGTGCAGACGAAGAAGCAGTTCAAATACCGTGGCATAGGTTTTGGGGCCAATATTTCCGACATCTGGCTCAAATGTTTTTGCGGCCCAGGGCTGGAACCCCCAGTCCTCATCGTTGATAAAGATACCGCGGTATTTGACGCCGGGCGAAGATTGAGTGTGGCTGCCAGTGATATAGAGGGCGGACTTTTGCTTTACCGGTACATCGCCCCAAAAATACCACGGGGAAACCCCGATGGACTCAGAGAGGCCAAAGATGCCGAAGGCCGTGCCGCGTCGGTCGCTGCCGACGATTACCAGGCCCTGGCGCAGCCCCGGTAATGGGTCGTCCACCACCGCAGCGGTGTAGGCTTCCCATTTACCTTCAATGGCGGATACATCGATTTTCCCTGACTCCACCAGCTCGTCGATAAGAGGGCTCTTCCCCAGTGTCCCGACGAGGATGGCGGTGGAGGTCGATGGAATTTCACTGGATGCTTTTGGCGACAAACCGGTGACTCGCTCAACGTCGTCTCTCAAGGCGCGGGCTGCAATCTCTACGACTTTGGCATCCTCTTCGCTGTAGTGTATAGGAGCGGCACCCTCTGCCCCCGCAATTTCAAAGGCACCATCGTTCGGGGTTTCGGTTGTGGGCATGAATGCGAGCGCAAGATACTCTTCCTGAACAGAGGTTCCAGGGTTCATGCCGTCGTAAGGCGTCCAGGCGCCGGTGGAGCGGTACTCGGATTCTGCTGGAGCGGCGTCAAAAGACTTGCTCACGAGCAAGGCGATAATCATGGCTCCGACGCTCAGCGCTACCCATGTGAATCGTAATCGGAGGCTGCTTCGGGGCGCAGCCAGTGCGCTCCCGGATGAACTGGTTCTCTCTTTATTCGAACGGTTCATGATGTCTACCTTATTTATTTTGCGTGCTGCGAAGGGATGTTAGTTTTCTATGATGGTACCCTAGTATACAAGCCAGGGCGCGCCAACTCTAGAATTGATCCGAGGTCGTTGGTCTGGGTCAGGTCGAATATTTACGGAGTCTGATGGTGGGGTGACCTTGGAAACGCTGTTGGAAAGCCGGTGCTGATTTGAGTCGAAATGAAGCGATGGGCACCCGGTGGGTGCCTGAAGGGATAGGAGGACCCCGGAAAGGGTAGGTCAGAACTCGAACGAGAACCCTTTATCGGTCAGGCGCTCATAGGCGGCCGAATCAAACCGGTACAGGTTTGCCGCCCGGTGCGGTACGCCTTTCTGCTTTTCGTTGCAGGGTGCCAGCAGGTTCATCTTCATCATCTTGCGGCGGAAGTTGGGCTTGTCCAGCTTGACGTCCAGGATGGCCTCGTAAAGCTCCTGCAGTTGCAGCAGGGTGAACTTCTCCGGCAGCAGGTTGAAGCCGATGGGCTCGTGGCAGACTTTGTGGCGCAGGAAGTTCAGGCCGTGATCGACGATCTCGGAGTGGTCGTAAATCAACTCGGGCAGGTCCTTGGCGTCGAACCACATGGCGTCGGACGTATTCCGGCCGGCCACCAGGGTGTAGTTTTCGGCGCTTACCAGGGCGTAGTAGGCAATGGTGACCACCCGCTCGTTGGGGAAGCGGTCCACCCGACCGAAGGTTTTCAACTGTTCCAGGTAGAGGTCGCGCACCCCGGTCAGCTCTTCCAGCAGGCGGGCGGCGGCGTCGCGCAGATTTTCATTCTGTTTGATAAACCCACCGGGAAGTGCCCACTTGCCTTTGCCTGGGCCCACATTGTGCTTGACCAGCATGATTTTGAGCTGGCCGTGATCCAGGCCGAAAATCAGGTTGTCGATGGAAAGCCCCGGAAGAACGTTGTCCGGCTCGTTCAGGGGTTCGACTCGGCTGTGTGGTCGCGTAGTAGATGGATTGTTGTTGGCCACAGTACACATCCCGATTGGTGGTTAGTAAATAGTAGTGATTTTGCGCAAATCTTCCTGAAACCTTCTAGGAACGGTCCGCTATCCGCTCAGAACCGGAGGGGGTAGCGGGTGCCGCGATTATAGCGATGCAAGGCATAAAGGTCGAGTGTTGGTCCTTATTGTATGACAAAACGGCGTATCAGGCAGTATTCAAGGCTGATAGACAGGTCTCATAAAGGGAGGTTACAGATGCCACATTTTCGTCTAATTTACTATTTGACTATTAGTTGAACATGGTGCACTATCGATATAGTGGTCTGAATGACTATTACAGAATAATCAGGTAAGTGTTTGCAGGCAGTTGAGTTCCTCTGGGCGCGCTGCCGGTCGATACTGTGTTACATAATAACAACGGGGTAAAGCGCTATGGTTTATCGCGACAACGTTAAGAAAGGCATCACCTTCAAAAAGTCGATGCTTGCCATGTGTGTTATGGCAATGGGTTCACCCTCTTTGGCGCAAAACGCGTCTGAAGAGTCTCCTCTCCTAGAAGAAATCGTCGTCAGCGGCGTTCGCCAGAACCTGGAAAACGCCCAGGACATCAAACGCAACGCAGACACTTTTGTCGATGCCATTTCCGCAGAAGACATCGGCTCACTGCCTGACCGCAGCGTGCTCGAAGCCATGCAGCGTATGCCCGGCGTATCGATCGAGCGCTTCCAGGCCCCGGATGACCCGGATCACTTCGGTGTTGAAGGCAGTGGCGCGGTAATCCGCGGTATGAGTGCCACCCGAAGCGAGTTCAACGGTCGTGACTCCTTTACCGCCAACTCCGGTCGTGGCCTGAACTTCCAGGACGTGCCGCCGGAGCTGATGGCCGGTGTCGACCTGTACAAAAACCAGTCCGCCGACATGATTGAAGGTGGTATTGGTGGTACGGTCAGTCTGAAAACCCGTAAACCCTTCGATCAGGATGGCCAGATGATCGCCTTTACCGGCGATGTCTCCTATGGCGATATGGCCGAAGAGGCCTCCCCCACGGTATCCGCGCTGTACAGCAACCGCTGGATGACGGAGGACCTGGGTGAGTTCGGCCTTCTGGTGAACGCTTCCTACTCCGAGCTGATCGGTACCTCCCACGGTATCCAGAGTGATGCCTTCGTGAAGTACCAGGCAGCCACCCTGGGAGCGCCCGAGAGCGTTGCCATGGAAGATGGCCAAGTGTGGATGACCAACGGTTCGAACTTCTTCACCAAAGAAGATGACCGGGTCCGTCAGGGCTTTGCCGCTGCCGTTCAGTGGGCCAGCCCCGATGAAACCCTGGAAGCGACCGCCGAGTTCCTGCGCTCCGACGCCCGTCTGAGCTGGAAAGAGAATGCCGTTAAATACCAGGGTGGCTACGGTGAAGAGAATGACGATGGCACCGTGAGCGAGAGCCGTCGTGCCCGTCCGTACCCTGGCACCGAGTTTGCGTTCGACAGCGACAGCATCTTTGAATCCGGCTATATCACCGACGGTGGTGGCTGGCGCGGCGGTGAAGGCCGTGTACCCCGCGGCTGGGAAGGTGAAGGCGATGCGCCGGAAGGCTATGCCACCACCAACGATTACTTCGGTCAGAAGTTCCAGGCCGATACCCGCTACAAAGACACCCGCACCATCGTGGACGATCTGAGCTTCAACGTGAAGTGGACTCCGAGCGACGCGTGGGAATTCGAGGGTGATTTACAGTTTGTCGATGCCACCACCGAAGATGACGACCTGCAGGTTGCTAGCGGCCTGTACGCGCTGCAGAACTTCAGCCTGCTGGGTGATACGCCTCGCCTGGCCATTGTTGAACCCTGGGATGGTCGTCGCGACGCCAATCCTGAGTGGTACGACACCGATTTCCCGGGTTTCTCCAACGACCCGGCAGGCGACAGCAACTACTTCCAGGATCTGGATTCCTACTGGCTGCGTTCGGCCATGGACCACTACGAGCGCTCCGAGGGTGAATCCCGGGCTGCCCGGTTCGACATGACCCACTACCTCGACAATGGCGATTTCTTCCGCTCTGTCAAGGCCGGTGTGCGCTATGCCGAGCGTAACCAGATCGTTCGTAGCACCTCCTATAACTGGGGGCACATCGGTGCCGAGTGGGCGCCGAACGGTGGCGAAGGTGCGCTGTGGTTGTCCGAGCTCGACCCGGAAATCCGCGACGATTTTGAATATGTCGACTGGTCCGACTTCCACCGCGGTGACGTAGTGGCTATCCCCGGTGACGGCTTCATCTTCCCCTCCGAACAGTTGTTGAAAGACGTCATCGCCGGTCGTACTCTGCCCCAGAACAACCCGGGCGCCGAGGGTGTCTGGGAGCCGTATGCCACTCGTGATGAGGTGATTCCGGGCACTTATTTTGCTCCGGCAGAAGTTTATGACACCACCGAAACCAACAAAGCGGCTTATGTTCGTCTGGACTTCGGTTCCGATGCGTCTGCTGTGCGCTACAGCGGTAACATCGGTCTGCGCTATGTCGAGCTGACCCGCGATGCGGCCGGTTCGGTGCAGTTCCCTGACCTGATTGGTCAGCCGTATCCGGATGGTGCGCCAACCGATCTGACCGACCGCGGCGCCATCCGCAAGTGGGCGGAAGATCAGGTGGGACCGTTCGATCCGGCGCTGTTTGAGTCGGAACAGGACTGGCTGGATGAAGTCAACACTCTGTTGTCCTACTCCCGCGATGCCAACAACTGGTTGAGTGATACCGAGAAAGCCTTCGGTAACGACTACGATGAAAACGAGCTGGGTGAAACCGCTGAATGGGACGGTGTACTGCCAAGCTTCAACTTGAAGGTTGAGCTGACCGATGATCTGATCAGCCGCTTTGCCGTGTCCAAGGCCATTGCGCTGCCGGATATGTCGGAAGTGCGTAACCAGGCTGTGTTGGGCGCCCGTGGCTTGAACACCACCCGTGTGCCGATCGATGAAGACGCCCCGGTTGAACCCGGACCCGAAGACAGCGGTACCGACATCCTGTCAGTCGGCGATGTCGTCTGGACCGGTAACGGTGGTAACCCGGCGCTGCAGCCCATGGAGTCCATTCAGTGGGATGCCTCTCTGGAGTGGTACTTCGCACCGGTCGGTTCGTTGACTGCCAGTATCTTCTATAAAGATCTCAAGAACTTCTTTATCGAAGGTGCGCTGCCGAGAACCTTCACCAACCCGAGCACCGGAACGACTCAGACGGTTGAGTTCACCACCACCCGCAACGGTGAGGAAGGTAAGCTGCAGGGTATCGAGCTGGCTTACCAGCAGTTCTACGACATGCTGCCAGAACCGTTTGATGGCTTTGGTATCCAGGCGAACTATACCTACATTGACTCCGAAGGTATTCCGAACTTCTCTGGCAGCGGTATCGCCACCGAAGCGGACCCGGAAGATAACCCGACGCCGCAGCCTGGTCTGGAAGCATTCGATCCGGCGGCTTTGTCTGGTCTTCCCCTGCGTGGCCAGTCTGAGCACACCGCCAACCTCGTAGCGATGTACGAGAAGGGCGATTGGTCGGCGCGCCTGGCTTACAACTGGCGCTCCAAGTATCTGGTGACCACTCGTGACGTGATCAGTGGCCAGCCGATCTGGAACAACGACGCGGGCTTCCTGGATGGCTCGGTGACTTACCAGCTGACCGATGAAATCTCCATCGGCCTGCAGGGTACCAACCTGGCCAACACCCAGACGGAAACCCTGATGACACTGGATGGTGAAGGTCGCGAGACCGGCCGCTCCTGGTTCGTCAATGACCGTCGTGTGGCTCTGACCGTGAAAGCCGTGTTCTAAACACACGGCTGGACCCGGGCCAAGAAAGGCGCAACCTTAATCGGTTGCGCCTTTTTTTATGGTTTGCTCAGGCTCTGCTGAGTCGGGATAATGCCGGTATTGAATAATAATCGCAGTGAGGCAATCAGCATGACGGTAGGACCCCAGCGTATTGTCATCGTGGGCGGCGGCACGGCGGGCTGGATGAGCGCTGCGGCATTGGCACGGTTGCTACCCTCCCGTGTAAGCCTACAACTGATTGAGTCCGAGCAGATCGGCACCGTCGGTGTCGGTGAGGCTACGATTCCACACATCCGCTATTTCAACGCGTTGTTGGGCATTGATGAGCGCGAGTTCATTCACGCGACTCAGGCGACCTACAAGCTGGCCATTGAATTTGTTGGCTGGGGACGCGAGACCAGCCGTTATCTGCATCCCTTCAGTGCGTTTGGTGGTGATATCGACGGCATCGACTTCCATCATTACTGGTTGCGCACCCGGGATGAGTGGCCCGAGCTTAACCTGGATGCATTTTCTCTGGCGGCACAGGCCGCCCGGCTCGGCCGCTTTGCGCCGCCGCCCGAGCACTCTGAATTCGGCTATGGTTATGCGTTCCACCTGGATGCTTCCCGCTACGCAGGGTATCTGCGTGCGTATGCGGAGCAGCGTGGTGTTACCCGCACCGAAGGTCGGATACAGTCGGTTATTCCGCGCGAGTCTGATGGTGGTGTTGCGGCGCTCACCCTGGAGTCCGGAGAGCGCATCGAGGGTGATCTGTTTATTGACTGCTCCGGCTTTCGTTCGCTGTTACTGGGGCAGACACTGGGTGTGCCATTCAACAGCTGGAAGCACTGGCTCCCCTGTGACCGGGCCGTGGCGATCGCCAGTGGTGCGCTTTCAGAGCCGCCATCGTTCACGCGCTCGACGGCTACCACCACCGGGTGGCAATGGCGTATCCCTTTGCAGGAGCGCACCGGTAATGGCCAGGTATACGACAGTCGGTCCATCAGTGACGATGAGGCTTGCGCCCAATTGATTGGCTCGCTCAACGGCGCACCTCAGAGCGACCCCAACCTGATTCGCTTTGAGGCGGGGGCGAGGGCGCGCAGTTGGGATAAAAACGTCATTGCCATTGGGCTATCCAGCGGCTTTCTGGAACCGTTGGAGTCCACCAGTATCTACCTGATTCAAATGGCCGTTTTCAAACTGGTGGAATTCTTCCACAATAGCAAAAGTGGCGCGGTGGGGCGCGAGGCGTTCAACCGCTGGATGAGTCTGGAGTATGAGCGGGTTCGGGACTTCATCATTCTGCACTACCACCTCAATCAACGCGAAGACTCGGAATTCTGGCAGGACTGTGCCCACATGTCGGTACCCGAGGGGCTGCAGCGCAAAATCGCCCTGTTCAAGGAGTCCGCGACAATCGAGTTTTACGATCAGGGATTGTTTGCGCCCCCCAGTTGGCTCGCCGTTTATCTGGGGCAGGGACTGAATCCCGAGGCGATTGACCCTCGGGTCGCCCAGCAACCGGTTGCCTCGCTCAAGGGGCCGCTGGAGCAGTTGGCGAACCACCTGAATCGCACTGCCCAGGCCCTGCCTCTGCATCGGGAGGTGTTGGCCCGTGGAGGTGTTGCACCCAGTGCGGCGGCTCCCATGAGTCTATACGGAGGCCGCTATGGATAAAGCCAACCTGGAGCACCTTGTGGTCGTGGGTAACGGACTGGTCGCCGCCGGGACGGTGGTGACACTGGCACGGTTTCTCTCCCGCTATGGCGCTCGTGTGACCTGGATTCGCACGGGCGAAGACGATGTTTCACCCGTGGAAGTCGCTCAGCCGCCTTTTCTGGAGTGGCTGGCGATGGTCGGGTTGCCGGAACGGGACCTGATGGTTCGCGCCCAGGGACTGTTTTCTCTCGGAGTCTTGGGCCAGGGGACCAAGGGCGAATTCTTCATGCCCTATGGCCGCCATGGAATCCCGGCCGCGCCGGCCAGTTTCGAGCATGAGTTTTTCCGGGCCTGCGCCCCGGACAAGCAGGCCCGTTTTAATGAGCATTTCCTGGCTACCCAGGCGGCGCGACGGGGGCGGTTTGATTTCCCGGTCAATGATCCTCGCTCGGTCAAATCCACACTGCGCTACGGGATGAACCTCGACAAAGGCGCAATGCGAACGCTGTTGGCCGAGTATGCGGATTCTCTGGGCGTGTCTGCGGTACGCTGCACCCGGTTGAGCGTCGAAGCGGATCCGCAGTTCGGCATTCAGCGTTTACGCCTGGATGATGACGAGTCGGTGCAGGGCGATTTTTACCTGGACGCGACGGGCGACGAGGCGTTACTGATTGGGCAGGGTTTGGGCGTGCCATTGGAGGAGGCGTCCGCTCTGTGGTCGTACCACTGGGTGGGCCGGGGTGGAACAACCTTGGACTGGATGCCCTACAGTACATTGACTCAACAGGTTTGGGGCTGGCAGCGCGCGGTAGATACTCAGCAAAGCGGGGTCGTGGAGCGATGGGTATCGCCGGGTGAGACTGCCGAGCAAGCCACAGCAAAAATGCAATCCCAAGACTGCGATTGGGTGAAATATCCGCTGCAGTGGGGGCAGCGCGAAACGCCCTGGCGGCATAACTGCCTGGCCCTGGGCCGGGCGGCGGGACAGCCCGGGGAGCTACTCTGTTCGGAGTGGCATCGTGCCTGTCAGTCACTCCTGCTATGGCTTGAGCTGTTGCCGGATGCGGCCGGCCGGCCCGCGCTTCGTAGCGAATTCAACCGACGGGACCGGGCGCTGTTTGAAAGCTGGCGGGAACTGCACGAATTGCTGATCCTCGCTGGTGACCCCCGATCAGAGGCGGTGACCGAATCGCTGCGCTGGCGCCTTCAGGTGTTTGAATCCTTTGGCCGGCTCTGGCGCCGGGATCAGGAGCCCCTGCCGGATGAAACCCAGTTGGCATTGCTGATCGGGCTGGGCTGGCGTTCCGCCTCGGCGGACAATCTGCTTGCGGAAGCGTCGCCGGAAGACCTGCGGCGCAAGCATCAACGTATCTATGACACACTGGTGTCGGCGGCCGAACGCATGCCGACCCTGAAACAGGTGATTCAACACCACTGCCCGGCAGTGGTGTGATTGACAGAGGTAATGACGATGGACAACCGTGTTCGTAAAGTGATGATCGTTGGTGGTGGCACCGCCGGCTGGATGGCCGCAGCGGCAATGGCCAAGGTTCTGAAGAACCAGTACTGCGACATCCAATTGGTGGAGTCGGACTCGATCGGCACGGTCGGCGTAGGGGAAGCGACCATCCCCCAGATTCAGCTGTTCAACCAGATGCTCGGCCTGGATGAGAATGAATTCATCCGACGCACCCAGGGAACCTTTAAGTTGGGGATTCAGTTCGTCAACTGGGGGCACATCGGCGAGCGGTACCTTCATGCGTTTGGTGAAGTCGGCAAGGATATGGAGGGCGTGCAGTTTTACCACTACTGGCTAAAACTGTTCCAGGCCGGCGAAGCCCCCAATATCGACGCCTACACGCTGAACTGTCAGGCGGTCGAACAGGGGCGGTTCATGCGTCCGGTGGACGCAGGGAATTCGCCCTTATCCCGCATTGCCTATGCATTTCACTTTGATGCGGCCCGCTACGCCATGTTCCTGCGAGACTACGCCATGGAACGCGGAGTGCGTCGTCGGGAAGGCAAAATCGAGCGGGTATCGCTCCGTCCGGATGACGGGTTTATCGAATCAATTACCCTGGATGACGGTGAAACCCTGGAAGCCGATCTGTTTATCGATTGCTCCGGCTTCAGAGGGCTGCTGATAGAGCAGGCGCTGAAAACAGGCTACGAGAAGTGGTCGCGCTGGCTGCCCTGCGATCGCGCGGTGGCCGTCCCATGCGCTAAAGTGGCGGAGCCGGTGCCCTATACTCGCTCCACCGCTCATTCGGCGGGCTGGCAGTGGCGAATTCCCCTGCAGCATCGCACCGGCAACGGCCATGTTTATTGCAGTCAATTTATCAGTGACGATGAAGCGGCGGATACCCTGTTGAAGAACCTGGATGGTGAGCCCCTGGCGGATCCGAAGTTCATTCGCTTCACCACCGGAAAACGCTTGAAATTCTGGAATAAAAACTGTGTGGCACTGGGGCTGGCCAGTGGTTTTATGGAGCCGTTGGAGTCCACCAGCATTCATCTGGTGCAGTCCGGGATCGCCAAATTGATGAGCCTGTTTCCAAACCGGAATTTTGATCAGGAAGATATCGACGAATACAACCGCCAGGTGGATTTCGAATATACCCGCATCCGGGACTTCCTGATCGCCCACTATCACGTAACCCAGCGCGACGACTCCGAGTTCTGGAATTACTGTCGGACCATGGATGTACCCGATACCCTGAAACAGAAAATGAATCACTATCGGAAAAACGGTCGCATCTTCCGCACCAATGAAGAACTGTTCAACGAGACCAGTTGGCTGGAGGTGATGCACGGTCAGGGCCTGAAGGCGGAAGGCTACCACCCGATTGTAGATACTCTGTCGAAAGATGAAATTGCCCGACGCCTGGAGAGTATTCGCAATGTGATCAACAAATCCGTGGAATACATGCCCATGCACTCGGAATTTATCGCCAAACACTGCGCAGCGCCCGCCAACACCGAGTAGGTCGGATTCGCCCCGCAGGGGCGTAATCCGACAACTTTTAATCTCACCAATAACAGCAAAAGGCCATCATGAAATCCCTCGCTCCCCTTTCCATATTATTTGTCACTCTATTGGGCCCGGCGGCCCACGCCCAATTCGTCGATCACTTTGAGGGTAATGAAATACACCCCGACTGGCAGTACTTCACCGGCGACGGTGACGCGCGCCTGAACTTAGTGCCGCTCGACGGCCATGCACGCATGGAAATTGATGCCACTGATGACCAACACAACGTCTGGTGGTCCATCATCAAACGCAATGTCGCACCGCATCTGGGTATGGAGAAACTCGCCAGCCCCGACTACGAGCTGCGCATTGAGGCGCGTATCCGCGTCAGTGATGCGCCGCGGCGGGTGAACTTCATGATCAATACCCAACGCACCACGGATTTTCATCAACACCTGCGGGAATACGACATTCCGAATACCACCGAGTGGCACACCATCAGCATGACTACTGAAGGGCTGGATGCCGTGCCGGGCGACGACCTGAATGTCCAGCTCAGCGCCACTGACTGGGGCCTCGGCCAGTACCATGTGGACGTGGACTACTACCGTGCGGACGTCGTGCGGGCGGCCGGTGCCGAGGCGGATGTGGGGGAACCGCTGGTGTACCATCCGCCCATCCCGGCACTGGATACCTTCACCCAGCACCGCCCCGCTGATCATGACGTTGTCCTGAACCGGGATTACCCGATGGTCAACTTTGATGGTTGGCATACAGAGGAGAAAGGAACGAAGGTCCCCGTGTTGACGGTCAGCGCCGACCAGTGGGTGTTGCTGCGCTGGGATCTGTCGGCATTAAAAAACGCTGAAGCCGACGGGGCGGGCGTATTGGAGCTTACCACCCAGTCGGTGCAGAAGGGAGGGAACTACGTCGCCGCCTATGAGGAAGACCTGGGCGTCGAGTTCGATAAAATCCGGGTGTTCGAAGTCATGGGCGGCCCGGAGCAATGGGATCAGAAAGAACTCACCTTTCAGGGGTTCGCGCGCGAAGAACCGTTGGAGACCCTGGTCAACGGCCAGATGGTGTTTGACGTAGAGCCGGCCGCGGAGCGCGGAGGAAAAACCCACATAACCCTATCACGACCAGTCATGCAGCGTCTGCTGGATGGCACCACCAAGGGGCTGCTGATCCGTCCGCTCGGCGCTTTGGAGGCCACCTTCTACGACAGTCAGGCGGACGACCCGAAACTAGCCCCCACCTTGTACTTCAATCTGCAGTAAGTACTGACGGCGCAATGTCGGATTACGCCCCTGCGGGGCTAATCCGACCTACTCGTAGAATGAAAACCACCCAGCAGCCCAGTAGGTCGGATTAGGCCAGCGGCCGTAATCCGACAGTCACACAGCACGCGGAGAACTAGAGGACCTTGGTCCTCGAGTGGGCATAAAAAAACCGAGCCATTCGGCTCGGTTCTTTAAGATGGTGCCCGGGACCCATACAGGATGTATGGGAGCCGCGAGAGCGCATGGATGCGCGAAGCGGCGGAGGACGGAGTCCTCGACTGGCAATAAAAAAGGCAGATCCTTTCGGATCTGCCTTCTTCTATATGGTGCCCAGGAGAGGACTTGAACCTCCACGACCGTAAGGTCACTAGCACCTGAAGCTAGCGTGTCTACCAATTTCACCACCTGGGCAGGTGATTCGCTCGGCGTGTCATCAGCCGAGGACGCGAACTATAATGTCAGATATGGGCCTTGTCAACGGTTCGGATGTCAGGAAATTAAATTTTTTTGGGCTAAACTGAACTCATCCATGGGTTTATGGGCCTAACTGGCCTATAATGTCGGCAAACAGTCAACCAATTGCCCCCAAAAGGGCTCTTTCTGCGCCTACCTCGGCCTTGAAACCTCTCAGGCTTCCGTCCATATCATCCGTAGGCGACTTACTATTGGCCCTCACAAGGGGCATTCATTTTCCGTTACAGGATATCCGTTTTGAGCAAAGAGAAACACCCGAAGCACGACCCCTACGCTGAGCGAGAAGCACAGAAATACGATAACCCCGTGCCCAGCCGCGAATTCATTCTGCAATTGCTGGAAGACGCCCCGGGCCCGGTGACCCACCCCGAAGTCTGCGAGATGCTCGATCTTCGCGACGAAGACCAGGTTGAAGCCGTACGCCGGCGCCTGATCGCCATGGCGCGCGACGGGCAGCTGGTCAGCAACCGCCGCGGCGCCTTCGCCCGGCTGGACAAAATTGATGTGATCCGTGGCCGCGTCCAGGGTCATAAAGACGGCTACGGCTTCGTGATTCCCGCCAAGGGCGGCAATGACCTCTATTTACACAACCGGCAGATGCGCCGGGTGTTCGATGGCGACGAAGTGCTGGTCCGTGTCACTGGCTCCTACCGGGGCAAGGATGAGGCCGCCATTGTTGAAGTCCTCTCGCGCAACACGGAACAGCTGGCCGGTCGCCTCTTTCGCGAGGACGGGGTGCAGTTCGTTTCGCCGGAAAATCAGCGAATTACCCACGACATTCTGATTCCGCCCGGCGCCGAAGGCGACGCCAAGTCCGGTCAGATCGTGGTGGTGGCCATTACCCAGCAGCCGGATAAGAAACGCCCGGCGACCGGTAAGGTCATCCAGGTGCTGGGTGACCATATGGCACCCGGGATGGAGATCGAGCTGGCCATCCAGTCTCACGGCATTCCCAGCGAGTGGCCCGCCGAGGCGCTGAGCGAAGCCGAAGCGCTGTCCGACACCGTGCAGGAAAAAGACAAGCAGCACCGGGTCGATATTCGCCACCTGCCATTTGTCACCATTGATGGCGCCGACGCCCGGGACTTTGACGACGCGGTGCTGTGTGAGAAGCGCAAAGGCGGCGGCTGGCGTCTGTCCGTCGCGATTGCCGATGTGTCCCATTACGTTCCGTGCAGCAGCGCGCTGGATGTTGAGGGGCGCAAGCGTGGCAACTCGGTGTATTTCCCGGACTATGTGGTGCCCATGCTGCCAGAGGCCATCTCCAACGGCCTGTGCTCCCTGAACCCGAAGGTCGACCGCCTGTGCATGGTGTGCGAGATGAATCTCGACGCCGAGGGCAAGATCACCAGCTACAAGTTCTTCGAAGGTGTCATGCACTCCCATGCGCGGTTGACCTACGACCAGGTGTGGGACATTCTTCAGGCCGATGGCGATGACGAGCATCCGCTGCGCCAGGAGTTCAAGGAAGTGCTGCCGCAACTGCACAGCCTGCATAAGCTCTACAAGGTCCTGCGCAAGGCCCGGGATGAGCGCGGTGCCATCGACTTTGAAACCGTTGAAACCCAGATCGTGTTCAACGAAGACCGCAAAATCGACCGGATTGTCCCGGTTCAGCGCAACGATGCGCACAAGTTGATCGAAGAGTGCATGCTGTGCGCCAACGTGTGCACCGCGCGCTTCCTGGAGAAGCACCAGATCACCTGCCTGTACCGGGTGCACCAGGGGCCGACCGAAGAGAAGCTCGCCAACTTGCGTGAGTTCCTGGGCGAGCTGGGCCTTGGCCTCGGTGGCGGCGCGGACCCGAGTTCGGCCGATTTCCAGGCACTGATGCAACAGATTCAGGGCCGCTCGGACAGCCATCTGATTCAGATGGTCATGCTGCGCACCCTGCGCCAGGCGGTCTATCAGGTAGACAACGAAGGCCACTTCGGCCTCGGCTTCGATGCCTACACCCACTTTACCTCGCCGATCCGTCGCTACCCGGACCTGCTGGTGCACCGGGCCATCCGGTCCGTCATCCGCAGCGACCGCCAGACCGCCAATGTCGCGCGGGTCGAGGGCGCCAAGCCGCTGTCCCGCAAGGAGATCTACCCCTATGAAACCGGGGATGTGGTCGCTCTGGGCGAGCACTGCTCAATGACCGAGCGGCGTGCGGACGAGGCCACCCGGGATGTGGCCAGTTGGCTCAAGTGCGAATTCCTGCAGGATCATGTCGGCGAGGTGTTCGACGGCGTAGTGGCCTCGGTGGTCGGTTTTGGCCTGTTTGTCGAGCTGAAGGATCTGTACGTCGAAGGGCTGGTCCATATCACGGCACTGCCGCACGACTACTACCGGTTCGAGCCCGCCCAGCATCGCCTGGTGGGTGATCGCACCCGCAAGGTGTTCAGCCTGGGCGATGAGCTCCGGGTGCGAGTGGTGCAGGTCGATCTGGATAGTCGCAAAATTGATTTTGAAATGGAGTCGGTTACCGCGACCCGTCGGGGCAAGGGCAAAACCAATGCCCGTCCTCCCGCCGCTGACGGGCGGGATGCCGCCCCCAAAAAGTCGGGCAAGGGCAAAGGCCGTGGCCGCTCGCGGGGTGGCAACGACGAGCGTGGCCCGTCCCGTTCATCCAAACGAGGTTCATCCGGACAACGTCATGGTAAACAGGAAAGTCAGAAAACTGCGCATTCGAAGAAAGCTGGAACAGTTCGATCGGAGAAAGCGACTCAACCGACTGAGAGCCGGTCTCTACTTGCGTCGGCGGCAGCTGGCTTTAAAAAAGCGCTGGCTAAGTTTACGAAGAAGAGATAACCACTGGTTTGAAAACCTGTGCAGCCTTCGCCAGAGGGCGTTGAGTCGGGCCGGCGGCAGTAGTGACCGGCCCAGTGATTGATCGAAGATTCAGGGCCGGAACCATCTGTGAGTAAGAGTGAAATCGTCTTTGGCCTGCACTCGGTGCAGGCGCTGTTGAAAAGTGCCCCGCAGCGGGTGTTGCAGCTGTACTGTCTGCAAGGGCGCGGCGACCAGCGTCTGCAGAAAATCCTGAAACTGGCCGAGGCGCAAGGCGTGTCGGTTCAGCCGATGGGGCGGGGCAAGCTGGATGCCCTGGCCGAAGGTGAAAACCACCAGGGCATAGTGGCGAACTGTCGGCCCGGGCAGGTCCACGATGAAGGCTTTCTGTTTCAGCGGTTAAGCGAGCTGGACCACCCGCCGCTGTTGCTGGTGCTCGATGGTGTGACGGACCCCCATAACCTGGGGGCCTGCATGCGTACCGCCGAAGCGGCCGGGGTGGATGCGGTGATCGCGCCCAAAGACAAGTCTGCCGGCCTCAACCCGGTAGCGCGTAAGGTGGCCTGTGGCGCGGCGGAGGTTCTACCCTTTGTGCCGGTGACCAATCTGGCCCGCACCCTCAAAAAACTCCAGGAGTCCGGCATCTGGCTGGTGGGCGCGGCGGGCGAGGCGAGCGCGTCTGTCTACCAGAGTGATCTGAAGGGCCCGATCGCACTGATCATGGGGGCCGAGGGGGAAGGGCTGCGTCGCCTGACCCGGGAAACCTGCGATTTTCTGATCAATATTCCCATGGCGGGCACGGTCAGCAGTCTGAACGTCTCGGTCGCCACCGGGGTCTGTCTGTTTGAGGCGGTGCGCCAGAGGGCTCGGTAGCGATCTGTTATCCTTTTTTGGTCATATGATTTTTAAGACTATAAGGCGCCTATTTA
The DNA here is from genome assembly GCF_003762925.1 of Marinimicrobium koreense. Lineage (NCBI taxonomy): Bacteria > Pseudomonadati > Pseudomonadota > Gammaproteobacteria > Cellvibrionales > Cellvibrionaceae > Marinimicrobium > Marinimicrobium koreense. The sequence goes on along the minus strand of NZ_RJUK01000002.1, from coordinate 122,800 downwards.
GGCGCCTTTTTCGTTTTATAGGGCCAAAAATCTTGAAAACAACAACTTTAGACGGGGCTGCTACCGGTTTTTGGCTTGATGTTGCGCGTCTACGGCCTTATATTATATTACTTATAAAGTCATTCCTCGGTCGAGTGAGTAGGGCGCTCACAGGGTGCCGCGTGGTGTTGGTCGTTCCCTGGTCGGGTGGCTGCAATGCCAGCATCTTGGTCGCCAGAGCCCGCGAAAAACATTGACAGAAACACGGTTTCGCATATTATAATACAAAACAGATTGGTAACTGATGCACACTCCTGTGCTGCAAATAAAAGGTAATGGTTCTATGACGTCTTATGCACTGGGCCTGGATTACGGCTCCGACTCGGTTCGCGCACTGTTGGTGGACACCGCCAATGGGCAGGAAGTCGCCACCACCGTGGTGCCCTACAAGCGTTGGAACCAGGGGCTTTACTCCGAACCGGCCAAAAACCAGTTCCGCCAGCACCCGCTGGATTATTTGGAAGGGGTTGAGCAAGCCGTACAGGGCCTGTGGGAAAAAGCACCGGCCGGCGCGGCGCAGCAGGTAGTGGGTATCAGCTTTGATACCACCGGTTCCACACCGGTCCCGGTGGACAGCGAAGGTGTCGCGCTGGCGTTGAAGCCTGAGTTCGCCGAAAACCCGAACGCCATGTTCGTGCTGTGGAAAGACCACACGGCGATCAAAGAAGCCCAGGCCATTACCGCAGCGGCCGAAAAGTCCGAGCCCAACTATCTCAAGTATGAAGGTGGTATCTACTCCTCCGAATGGTTCTGGGCCAAGGCCTGGCACGTCATGAAAGCAGACCCCTCCGTGGCCGAGGCTGCGTACAGCTGGGTTGAGCACTGTGACTGGATGCCCGCGATACTGACCGGCACCACCCATCCGAGCAAATTCCGTGCGGGTCGCTGCGCGGCGGGTCACAAAGTGATGTGGCACGAAAGCTGGGGTGGCTATCCCCCCAACGACTTCTTTACCGGCCTGGACCCGGTGCTGGACGGGCTGCGCGATCGCCTGCCCGCCGAGACCTTCACCTCCGCCGAAACTGTGGGCCCCCTGACCGAAGAGTGGGCCGACAAGCTGGGCCTGCCGGCGGGCATTCCGGTCGGCTTTGGTGCCTTTGATTGCCATATGGGCGCTGTGGCGGCCAACGTCAAACCCGGCGTGTTGACCAAGGTGATGGGTACCTCCACCTGTGATATCACCGTCGCCACCTATGAAGACATTGGCGATAAATGCATTCGCGGTATCTGTGGTCAGGTGGACGGCTCAGTGATTCCCGGCCTGGTGGGCCTGGAGGCCGGTCAATCCGCCTTTGGTGACCTCTATGCCTGGTTCCGCAACCTGATCAACTGGCCGGTGCAGACCCTGTTGGCCAGCAGCAACTCTCTTGATGAGGCTACGCGCACAAAGCTCGCCGAAGAGATCGAAGACAAAACCCTCGCCGCCCTGGGCGATGCCGCCAGCCAGATTCCTGCTGGCGAAACGGGCATTACCGCACTGGACTGGGTCAACGGCCGCCGCACCCCGGATGCCGATCAGACCCTGACCATGGCCATCGCCGGCTTGAAGATGGGCAGCGAGGCTCCGCAGATCTTCCGTTCCCTGGTGGAGGCCACCGCCTTTGGTGCTCGCGCCATTATTGAGCGCTTCAAGTCCGAAGGTGTGGCGATCAACTCTGTGGTGGTGATCGGCGGTATCTCCAAAAAATCCGACTTCATCATGCAGGTCTGTTCGGATGTCTGGAACTGCCAGATCGATGTACTGGAAAGCGAGCAGAGCTGCGCCCTGGGCGCCGCCATTTTTGCCTCCACCATTGCCGGTGTTCATCCCGATGTGGCCGCGGCCCAGAAGGTGATGGCTTCGCCCGTGTGCAAGAGCTACACGCCGAACGCCGATAACGCCGCCGTTTATGATCGTTTGTACCAGAATTACCAGGCGCTGGGCGCCTTTGTGGAAGGAGAGCGCAAATGAGCTACCGCGAACTGAAAGAGCAGGTATTCGAAGCCAATATGGAGCTGCACCACCGCAAGCTGGTGGTGTACACCTGGGGCAACGTATCGCAGATCGACCGTGATAAGGGCGTGGTTGCTATCAAGCCCAGCGGTGTGGCGTACGAAGATATGAAAGTGGATGACATTGTTGTGGTCGACCTCGACAACAATGTAGTGGAAGGCAAGATGCGTCCCTCCTCGGACACCAAAACCCACACCCATCTGTATCGGCACTTCGAGAGCATAGGTGGCGTGACCCACACCCACTCCACCTACGCTACAGCCTGGGCGCAGGCCCAGCAGCCGATTCCCTGCTATGGCACCACTCACGCCGACTACGCCTACGGCGATATTCCGGTGACCGCGGTGATGAGCGATGAGCAGATCAAACGCGACTACGAAGAAGAAACCGGCGTACAGATTACCGACTGTTTCAAAGATCGCAGCCCGGTGGAAACCCCCATGTGCATCATTGCCGGCCACGCGCCCTTCACCTGGGGTAAAGACGCGGCCCAGTCGGTGTATCACGCGGTGGTTCTGGAAGAGATGGCCAAAATGGCCTACCTCACCCGCACTTTGCGCCCCGATGTGCAGCCTCTCAAGCAGGCCATCATCGACAAACACTACCTGCGTAAGCACGGCAAAAACGCTTACTACGGTCAGAATTGATTAACCCTTTTCGGCAACTGCCTTATTCAGGATTACAGCTATGAAAATTTACGGTGATAAAGAAATCTGGTTCGTCACGGGTTCCCAGCACCTCTACGGCCCCAAAGTATTGGAGCAGGTCGCGGCGAACAGCCAGCAAATTGCCGACGGGTTGACCGGCTCGGACAAGATTTCCGCCAAAATTGTCGCCCAGCCGACGGTCAAGTCTCCGGACGAGATTCTGGAAGTCTGTCAGCGTGCGAATAACGACAGCAATTGTGTCGGTCTGATTCTGTGGATGCACACCTTCTCTCCGGCCAAGATGTGGATTGCCGGCCTGAAGGCGCTGAACAAGCCCTACATGCACCTGCACACCCAGTTCAACGCCGAGTTGCCCTGGGCCGAAATCAACATGGACTACATGAACCTGCACCAGAGCGCCCACGGTGACCGCGAGTTTGGTTACATCGGCACCCGTCTGCGTCAGGATCGCCGCGTGGTGGTCGGTCACTGGCAGCAGGACCGTGTTCAGCAGGAAATCGACGACTGGTTGCGCGTCGCCATGGGCTGGGCCGAGTCCCAGACTCTGAAAGTGGCCCGCTTTGGCGACAACATGCGTCAGGTGGCGGTGACCGAAGGTGACAAGGTGGCGGCCCAGATTCACTTCGGCTACGAAGTACACGCCTTTGGTTTGGGTGATCTGGCCGAGGTCGTTGACGCAGTCAGCGATGAAGACGCCAACGCCCTGGTCGATGAGTATCTCCAGACCTACGAAGTGGCAGAAGAGGTGCTGAAAGACGAGCACCAGATGGCCATGATCAAGAACGAAGCGCGCCTGGAAATTGGCATGGAGCGTTTTCTGGAAAAAGGCGGCTTCAAGGCCTTTACCAACAACTTTGAAAACCTGACCGGCCTGACCGGCCTGCCCGGTATGGCCACCCAGCGCCTGATGGCCAAAGGCTACGGCTACGGCGGCGAAGGTGACTGGAAAACCGCGGCCATGACCCGGATCGTAAAAGTGATCAGCCAGGGCAAAGAAGGTGGCACTTCCTTTATGGAAGATTACACCTACAACCTGGGCACGCGGGATCAGGTGCTGGGCGCCCACATGCTGGAAATCTGCCCGACCATCGCCGCGCAGAAACCGCGCCTGGAAGTGGCCCTGCACACCATCGGGATTCGCAAGGACATCGCTCGCCTCAAGTTTACCGGCAAGCCTGGCCCGGCCATGAACATCACCACCGTGGACCTGGGTACCCGTTTCCGTATCGTAGTCAACGAGCTGGATACCGTGGCCCCGCCAGCGGACCTGCCCAAGCTGCCGGTCGCTTCGGCCCTGTGGGAGCCTCGCCCGAACCTGGGTATCGCCGGCGCCGCCTGGATTCACGCCGGTGGTGCTCACCACAGCGTGTACAGCCAGGGCGTGACCACCGAGCAGATCATCGACTTCGCCGAAATGGCCGGCGTTGAAGCGGTCGTGATCGACAACGACACCAAAGTGCGCACCTTCAAAGACGAACTGCGCCAGAACGCCGCTTACTACCACCTCAAGCAGGGCGTATAAACGGCGTACCAATCGGCGGGGCCTTCGGGTGCCCGCCGTTTTTGTATCTGACACCACCTGACAATAAGAGCCCAAGCGAATGAAAACCCAGAAACTGACGGTATTGGAGAAAGTGGGTTTTGGCAGCGGTGATACCGCGGTCAACCTGGTGATCTCCTCCATGTTCCTCATCGTGGCCTACTTCTATACCGATATCTTCGGATTGAAGCCGTCGCATATGGGGATTCTGTTCCTGGTGGCTCGACTGGTGGATGCCTTTACTGACCCATTGATGGGCATGATCACCGACAAGGTGGACACCCGTTGGGGGCGCTACCGTCCGTACTTTTTATTCCTGTCTGTGCCCTTCGGTCTGTCCATCTTCCTGATGTTCACCACGCCGGACTGGAGTTACAACGCCAAGCTGGTGTGGGCTTACGCCACTTACATTCTGGTGACGGTGATGTTCACCTCCGTGACTATTCCCTATATCTCCCTGATTGGCGTATTGACGGCGGACCCGAAAGAGCGCCTGTCGGCGAACGGCTATCGTCTGTTTCTGGCCAAAGTGGCCGCGTTTCTGGTCACCATTATTGTGCCGATCATGGCGGAAGCCTGGGGCGATGGTGACCTGGCGGTGGGTTATCAAGCCTCCATGGGGCTGATGGGGATTCTCGGTACGCTGTTGTTCCTGTTCTGTTTTTTTACCACCACCGAGCGGGTGAAGCACGAGGTGCAGGACAAGACTTTCGGCGAGCAGCTCAAGATTCTGCTGAAAAACGACCAGTGGCTGGTGCTGTGCGCGGTGTGCTTTACCGGCACCCTGGGTTATGTGATCCGCAGCTCCGTGGCCGCCTATTACGCCAAGTATTACCTGGGAGCCGATGCCAAAATGCTCTCCGCCTTCATGACCACCGGGGTCACTGGGGCGCTATTGGCCATGATCGCCTCCACCTGGATTACCAAACGCTACTGCAAAATCCAGCTGTTCCGCTGGACGCAGTTGGCCGTTGGGGTATTGAGCGTAATCATGTTCTTCGCGGTTCAGCCCGGAGATATCTGGTTGGCGTTCATCCTCTACTTCCTGATTTCCTTCGTGGTCGACCTGCACGCGCCGGTGTTCTGGAGCGCGATTGCCGAGTCCGTGGACTACGGTCAGGCGAAAACCGGCAAGCGTGTATCGGGCCTGGCGTTCGGTGGCATCAGCTTTTTCCAGAAGGCCGGCATGGGCGCCGCCGGCTTTATCGTTGGCCTGCTACTGACCTATTTCAACTACGAAGCCAACGTGGAGCAGAGCGCGTTCACCCTGACGGGTATCGCCTTGATGCTCTCCGTCATTCCGGGCCTGTTCCACGCCATCATGGGCGGCCTGATGTTCAAGTACAAAATTACCGACAAATTCTATGAAGAAATGAAGCGGGACAGCCTGGCGGATTCCGCCCTGGCCGAAGCGGATCCGAATATTTCATAGATGGGTTAGGGCGTATGCGCCAGGGCGGGTTACGGCGGATGCGGCCTTCGGCCTTATCCGCCCTACGCCAACTGCGGCATCCGCCACAACCGCCTCGACTTAATGAATACCATGTTGCCATGACAACACCCTGGAGAGAACAATGACCGAACTGCTCACGCCCCTGATCGAACAACGCGCCGATCCCTATATCCACAAACACACCGACGGCTATTATTATTTCACCGCCTCGGTGCCGGCCTACGACCGGCTGGAGCTGCGTCGGGCCAAAACCATTGCCGAGCTGCCTGACGCGGAGCGCGTGGCCGTCTGGCACAAGCCGGATACAGGCCCGTTCAGCGAACTGATCTGGGCACCGGAAATCCATTTCAATCAGGGGGCCTGGTACATCTACTTCGCGGCGGCACCGACCCGGGAAATCAAAGACGGGCTGTTCCAGCATCGCATGTACGTCGTCAGCACCGACGCCGCTAACCCCCTCGAAGGTGAATGGACCGAACCCAAGCAGATCGATACCGGCATGGATACCTTCTGTCTGGATGCCACAACGTTTACCCATAAAGACCAGCTCTACTACGTCTGGGCACAAAAGCAGAACGGCATTCCGGGAAACTCCAATCTGTATATCGCGCCGATGGATACACCCGATGCTATCGCCGGTGAGCCGGTACTGTTGACCATCCCCGAACTGGAATGGGAAACCCGTGGTTTTATGGTCAACGAAGGGCCGGCCGTGCTGATTCGCAATGGCCGCATCTTCATTACCTACTCCGGTAGCGCCACCGACGAAAATTATTGCATGGGTATCATCTGGGCTGATCAGGACGCCGATCTGTTGGATCCAAAGAGCTGGACCAAATCCCAGAAGCCGGTATTCCAGAGCGATATGGACAATGCGATTTACGGCCCGGGCCATAATAGTTTCACCGTCGCTGAAGACGGTAAGACCGATATGCTGGTGTACCACGCCCGGACCTACACCGAAATCGAAGGAGACCCGCTGTGGAATCCGGATCGCCATACCTTCATCAAGCCGGTCAAATACGATGCAGACGGCTTCCCGGTATTTGGCAAACCCTCCATGTTGGACTGACCACCAACCGACTTACGGACCATGAGGTAACACCATGAACGTTAAACACTGGTTAAAAGGCATTGTTGTGTCGCTGGCGGCACTGAGCGCCGTGGGGTGTCAGGCCCAGAAGCAGGTCAGCATTCATGACCCGGTTATGGCAAAAGAGGGCGATCAGTACTACCTGTTCAGTACCGGCCCCGGTATCACCATTTACAACTCCGAGGACATGGTGAGCTGGGAGCGTCAGGGGCGTGCTTTTGAAGGCGAGCCGGACTGGGCCAGAGAGGTGGCGCCGGAGTTTAATGGCCACTTGTGGGCGCCGGACATCATCTATAATGAAGACACGGAGCAGTGGTACCTGTACTACTCCGTCTCCGCCTTCGGGAAGAACACCTCCGGTATGGGTGTCACGACCACCAAGACCCTAAACCCCGAGTCGGACGATTACGGCTGGGAAGACCAGGGCCTGGTGTTGCAGTCGGTACCCAATCGGGACATGTGGAACGCCATTGATCCGAACGTCATCGTGGATGAAAACGGCGATGCCTGGTTCAGCTTCGGCTCCTTCTGGGGCGGCATGAAAATGTTCAAACTGAATGAAGATTGGACGGCACCGGCGGAGCCGCAGGAGTGGTACACCATTTCCAAACGTGATCGCTCCATTCTGGTGGATGACACCCAGGCGGGCCCAGCCCAAATTGAAGGGCCGTTTATTTTCAAAAAGGGCGACTACTATTATCAGTTCGTCTCTTGGGGACTTTGCTGCCGGGGCGCCGATAGCACCTACCATATGGTGGTCGGCCGCTCAAAAGATGTGACGGGTCCTTATCTGGATAAAACCGGTAAGCCAATGAATGAGGGCGGCGGCACCATTATTCTGAAGGGCAATGACGACTGGTATGGCCTGGGTCATAACAGTGCCTACACCTTCGATGGTAAAGACTACCTGGTGTTCCACGCTTATGAAGCGGCAGATGAAGGCCTGCAAAAACTGAAGATCGCCGAAATCGAATGGACCGAAGATGGTTGGCCCGAAATCGATCCGGCGGTATTGGATGAATACCAGAGCGTGTTGATCGAAGAGTAACGCGTGTGACGATAACGGCGGATGCGGAGCATGCCGCCGTGTTCTGCGTAGGGCGGATAAGGCCAGAGGCCGCATCCGCCGTAACCCAACTCTCCGCATCTTCCGTCACCTCCCCGAAAAACACCAGACCAAACGACTGGCAATCACCATGCGAAAACTTCTCCCCACACTATTCGCCGCCACCCTGATCGCAGGCTGCACCCAAACCAACGATCGGGCCGAACCGCAACAAACCGGCGTCGACACCTTCCCGCTCACCCAGGTCCGCCTGCTCGACGGCAGCCCCTTCAAGCGCGCCGAACAGACCAACCTGCGTTACGTTTACGCCATGGACCCGGACCGACTGCTTGCCCCCTATCTGCGCGAAGCGGGGCTGGAGCCGAAAAAAAACACCTACGGCAACTGGGAAGGCTCCGGGCTGGATGGCCACATAGGTGGTCACTACCTGACGTCGTTGGCGCTAGCCTACGCCTCCACGGGCGATGGTGAAGCCCTGCGTCGCCTGGATTATATGCTGGACGAACTTCAGCGCGCCCAGCAGGCCAACGGCAATGGTTACCTCGGCGGTGTGCCGGGCAGCAAAGCCCTGTGGGAAGAAATCGAGCGGGGCGAGATTGACGCCGACCTGTTCGCACTGAATGGCAAGTGGGTGCCCTGGTACAACGTGCACAAGGTCTACGCCGGCTTGCGCGATGCGTATCTGATTGCGGGCCGTGAACAGGCTTTGGACATGCTGATTGAGCTGTCGGACTGGACCATCGATCTGGTGGATGGCCTGAGCGATGAGCAGATTCAGGCCATGTTGCGCAGCGAGCACGGCGGCATGAACGAAGTGTTTGCCGACCTGGCGGACATTACCGGCGAGGAAAAATACCTGCGTCTGGCCAAGCAGTTTTCCCATAAGCAGATTCTGGACCCGCTGCTGCAGCATCAGGATGAACTGAATGGTCTGCACGCCAACACCCAGATCCCGAAAGTGGTGGGCTACCAGCGAGTCGCCGAAGTATCGGGCGACCCGGAATGGTCTGAGGCGGCGGATTACTTCTGGCGCACGGTGGTGTACGAACGTTCCGTGGCCATCGGTGGCAACAGCGTGCGTGAGCACTTCCATCCGACCGATGATTTCAGCTCCATGGTCAGCGATCGGGAAGGGCCGGAAACCTGTAACACCTACAACATGCTCAAGCTCTCCAGGCTGCTGTACGACGATGCCGCCGAGCTGGAATACATCGACTACTACGAGCGGGCACTGTACAACCACATCCTGTCCAGTCAGCACCCGGATCACGGCGGCCTGGTGTATTTCACGCCGATGCGTCCGGGGCACTACCGGATGTACTCCCAGCCGGAACAGGCCATGTGGTGCTGTGTCGGTTCGGGGATTGAAAACCACTTCAAATACGGCGAACTGATTTACGCCCACAACGATCGGGATCTCTACGTCAATCTTTTCATCCCGTCCCGTCTGACCTGGGAGCAGGCCGGTATCACCCTGGCCCAAGAAACCGCCTTCCCCGATACCGACGTGACCGAGCTGACGCTGGAAAAAGGCGAGGGCCGTTTTGCCCTGAAGTTGCGCTATCCCGTCTGGGTTGAGCCCGGTGCGCTGGAGGTGTCCATCAATGGTGAACGTGTAGAGACCAAGGCCTCTCCCGGTGAGTATGTCAGCATCGAACGGAACTGGCAGGCGGGCGATATAGTCCGGGTTACCCTGCCCATGACCACCCGGTTGGAGCAGCTGCCGGACGGTTCGGATTATTACGCCGTACTTCATGGCCCCATCGTGTTAGCCGCCAAAACCGATGTGATTCAAAATGAGAAACTGAACTTCCTCAGCGATGACAGCCGTATGGGACATATCGCCGACGGCGCTCTCTGCCCACCCGAGGCGACACCGGTGATGGTCAGCGAGCCAGAGGCGTTTCTGGAACAGTTGTCGCCGGTACCGGGTCAGCCGATGACCTTCCGTGCTAGCGCCGGACTGGACGTGGCCGATCAGGACAGCGTGGATCTGATACCCTTCTATCGGGTGCACGACAGCCGCTACACCATCTACTGGCCCCAGGCCAATGGTGACCAGAGCGAAGCGCGGATGAAAGCCGAGCGGGAGCGCCTGGCGTTGGACGCACTGACCATTGATGCGGTGGCTCCGGGAGAGCAGCAGCCGGAATCGGATCACTTCTTCAAAGGTGAAGATACCGAGGCAGGAGTTCATCTCGGACGCCACTGGCGCCACGCATCCGGTTGGTTCAGCTACGAGCTGCGCGATCCCCAGCGCCAGGCCAAGTTCTTGCGCATCACCTACTTCGGGGGCGATGCCGGTCGCTCATTCGATATTCTGATCAATGGCCAGACATTGGCCGAAGTGACCTTACCGGAAGGGAAGGGCGCGGATTTCTATCATGTGGACTACGAACTGCCGGTAGAGTGGGTCCGTGAAGCCGAAGAGGGCGTACTGACCCTCAAATTCGAAGCCAAGCCCGGCTCCATAGCCGGCGGCATCTACGGCGTCCGCCTGCTGCGCGATAAACCTTGAAGGCTTCGGTAACGGCGGATGCGCTTCGCTTATCCGCCCTACGCGGACTCAGTGCTACACGTAGGGCGGATAAGCGAAGCGCATCCGCCGTTACCCAACCCATGCATTCACCGTTCACACATCGGCTCCCGTAGGGTGGATAAGGGGCGAAGCCCCGTCATCCACCGATTTAAACCGGAGCGAACCTACCAAGGCAACACCTCCCCATTCGAATGCCAAAAGGTCCCGGTATTCTCCAGGCTCAGCTCATCAATCCGCTGCACCAACCGCTGGGCCGCCTCATCCGGCGTGATATCCCCGTGACCACCAATCATCTCGGTACCCACCAAGCCGGGGTGCAAGATGGCTACCGCCACCTCCTGTTTCTTCAGATCTTCCGCCAACGACTTGCCCGCCGCGTTTAACGCGGCCTTGGACATCCGATAGCCGTAGCGACCGCCGCTGGTATTGTCCGCGATGGATCCCATCCGGCTGGTGATCAATGCGACCTTGCCACCCTTGGTCAACTGCTTGTGCAGGGCATCGGTCACCAAAAGCGGTGCCAGCGCATTGGTTTCGAACTGGTCCCGGATACTGTCGACGTTCAAACGCCCCAGCTGCTCGTCCCGCAGGATACCGGCGTTGTTGATCAAAAGGTCGATCGATACACCTTCAAGCGCCGCCACCAGCGTCTCGACGCCTTTGGGATCGGTCACATCCACCCCGTCGATAATGGTCGCCCCGCTGTTGGCCAGGGCATCCGAAGCCTGGCGACAGGCGGCGTACACCTTGTCCCCCCGAGCAATAAACCGTTTCACAAAAGACAGGCCAATACCGCGGTTGGCGCCGGTGATTACCACAGTCTTGCTCATTGGGAGAACCTCCGTTTTTTGAGTGAGAAATGAAGGGATGGGGGGGTAAAGGGTGGGTTTCAACCCTGTGCCGCGATTATTACTGCAGTGTTCAACATATTTTATTCAGGGTGAGTTGTCGAAATTGTGAACAACAACTATATGTTAATCATAATAATGGCTTTATGATGTCTTTAATTATCATATATATTATGATGAATTGAGCGATAGTCAGGGAAGCTCAGCAAAGTATTTGCGATAAATCAAAATTATTTGCCTTAAATGCCCCAAAATAGAGCGATAAATGTATGATAAAAGGGTTGCTAGGCTTATTGTCATACGATAGTATTGTTTTGCTCCGTTATTAAAAATAACCAGTACTTGGGAGCGAGCCGGACCATATCGGCAGTTCTCAGGTGCGACTATGAAACCCGCAGGAGAGTTGCAATTATGTTTAAGCGTTCCCTACTAAGCCGCAGTATCGCTGCGTCCATCGCCCTGGCTGGCCTGCCCATGCTGGCTCAAGCCCAAGACACCCAAGACGAGCCTCTGCTAGAAGAAGTCGTTGTTACCGGTATTCGTGCAAGCTTGAACAAAGCCATTGATATCAAACGCGAATCCATGGATGTCATGGACTCCATCGTGGCAGAAGATATCGGTAAGCTGCCGGATAACAACGTGGTTGAGTCTCTCCAGCGTGTGGCTGGTGTTCAGGTTACGGATCGTGCCGGTGGTGAAACCAACGTGGTCAGTATCCGCGGTCTTACTGATGTGAGCACCACGGTAAACGGTCGTACCATCTTCACAGCTTCTGGCCGTGCTGTTGCGCTGGCGGATATCCCCTCTACTCTGGTTTCACGAGTTGATGTGGTCAAGAACCGCTCAGCAGAAACCTACGAAAACGGTATTGCTGGCCAGATTGACGTGCACACCTTCCGTCCGTTTGATTTCGACGGCTCTCGCGTATCGGTTTCTGCACGCGGTATCTATCTGGAAGAAGCGGAAGCGATGAACCCGACCATCAGTGCGCTTTTTAGCGATCGTTGGGATACTGGTGCGGGGGAGTTCGGTGCGCTCGTAAACGTTTCCTATAGTGAGACTGAGTATCGGGATCAGTCTACTACGCCTGGCGCTCAGGTGGTTTTCGCTACTGAAAATCCTCCTGCCGGTTGGGCTCCGATGGAGCGTATTCAGCCAACCGACGGACGTGCCGACGGCGAGATCTGGACTCCGGGGCTGGAGAGTGGGCTCCCGACCGATGCGGGATCCACCTTCAATATAAATGGTGAGCAGGTTCCCTACTATATTTCTCGCGATGCGATGTTCATGTCCGACTTCACCGGCGAACGTGAGCGCCCTGCTGCCAATGTATCGTTACAGTTTGCTCCAAACGATCGCAGCGAATATACCTTTGAAGCGTTCTACAATGGCTATCGCAATGAAGGCTTCAACTCCCTGAACTTCGCGTTTGTGGACTGGTGGGGTAGCCTTGGTGGTTTGAGCGACGACCTGACCGATACCTTTGAGCTGTATGAAGGAACCAACGTCATCAAAGAGCGTACCATTCGTGATGGTTTCACCTTTGGTAGCGGTGACTACTCAACCGGAAAAACCGACTCTTATGTTTACGCTCTGGGCGGTGACTGGGAGCTGACCGATAAGCTCAACCTGAAGTCTGAGCTGGTGTATCAGGACAGTGAGTTTGAATCCAGCTTCATTGCGATGCGCAGCACCAACGTTCGCTATGAAACCTACGCCAACTTCAGCAATAACCCGAGCATTGAGTTCCGGGACAACCCGGCCACTCCGGATGTCGATGAAGGCGATCAAAGTGACATTTCCCAGTACGCCATGGCTGAAATGTACGATAGTGGAACGCGTAACGAAGGGTCAGCGGTTACCTTTACCGCCGATGCCGAGTACTTCACTGACGGTGCGTTCTTCAAGAAGATCGATTTTGGTATCCGTCACGACGTGCGCGATGCCACCGAGTATGCACGTACTCAGGACGCAGCACCCTGTGATGTCGTAAACACTACTGGCGATGCGGCTAACTGCCAGTTCTCCACTTATGAAGATGATGGCATTGCGTACATCAACAGTGGCTTTATGGATGCGCTGGATGTGCCCCGTACCTGGGCTGTGGTTGATGGCCCTTACCTGAAGGCAAATCGTGATTACTTCACTGGACTTTACGGTCTGGATGCCAATGATCCGCTGCTGGAAGAGTTTGCCATCGAGGAGACCAACACCGCACTGTACGTCGATGCGGAGTTTGAGACCGAAATCGCTGGTAAGCGTCTCGATGGTCAGGTTGGCCTCCGCTACGTTGATGTGACCACCGATACCGTCTTTACCGATCAGGTGGACTTCTCTGAAACCGAGGGCAGCACAGACAACCAGGAGCTTCTGAGCTTCTTGTCTCTGCGCTACAACCTTACTGATGAGCTGATCGCGCGCTTTAACTACGGTGAAACGCTGCGTATGCCCGGATTTGGGGACCTGAATCCGACCATCAACTACTTCGACGATATCACCAACATTGGTTATGGTACTGCGACTGGCGGCAACGCCGACTTGCAGCCGACCACTTCCCAGAACTACGACTTGTCTCTGGAGTGGTACTTCGGTGATGCCAGCAATGCCTACGTAACTCTGTTCCAGCGCGACATCGAAGGCCTGGTTGTTGGTTTCCGTAACCGAGTGAACCGCCAGATTGAAGGTTATGAAACAGATACTTTTATTCTGTCTCAGCCGGATAATGCGTCAGATGGTGAACTGTCAGGTGTGGAAATCGGGTTCAACTACTTCCCCGAGAACCTCGAAGGCTACTGGGACGGTCTGGGTGTCCAGTCCAGTTTCACCTTCCTGGATTCGGAGCAGGTTAACCCGGTTACTAACAGCGAAGGTGAAGTGACCAGCTACGAAGTGGGTCCGATGTTTGGTGTGTCTGACACCTCCTACAGCGTAGCGGTGGCTTACGAGCGCGATACTTTTGACGCCCGTCTGGCTTATGTATGGCGTGAAGACTTCCTCAACAACAATGAGGCTGCTTTGTTCGCCAACCCGCTGGGCGTGTACCGCGACCCGCAGAGCTCTCTGGACTTCCAGTTCAGCTACAACGCGACCGATGAGTTGGTGCTGACTTTCGATGCAACCAACCTGACTGATGAGGTCTACCAGAGCCGTTACGGCAACAGTGATCTGCATACCTTCGGTAACTGGCAGATCAGCCGCACCTTTGCCCTGGGCGCTCGCTACTCCTTCTAAGGAGCGCGAGCAACCATCAAGGTTGCGTACGTTCAAACCGAACTTGGCCAACCCTCCGGGGTTGGCCTTTTTTGTGTCTGGCCTCCCGGCCGTCTGCTGTTATACCATTCACCCTTGACCGCCGACTTTTACCCATTCAGAGGAATCTGATCTATGCCCGTTCAATCCGCCCCGTTCGGAAGTCTTCCCGATGGCCGTGAGGTCACTCAATTCATTTTGCGCAATAGCAAGGGGATGGAAGTCCGCCTGATCAACTACGGCGGCATCATTACCCACCTGTTCGCGCCGGACCGGGACGGCAATGTTGCCGACGTGGTTATGGGGTTTGATGAACTTGCCCCTTATCTGACGGATTCCCCGTATTTCGGGGCGCTGATTGGCCGCTTTGGCAACCGTATCGCGGGCGGCCGCTTTGAGTTGGACGGCGTTGAGTATCGCCTGGATCAGAACGATGGTGAGAACCATCTGCATGGCGGGGTTGAGGGCTTTGACAAAAAACTCTGGGATGCCGAGCCGTTTGAGGATGACCGTGGTGCCGGCGTTCGCCTGAGTCTGGTCAGCCCCGATGGTGATCAGGGTTATCCGGGCACCTTGTCTGTCACCGTGGAGTATTGGCTGACCGATGACAATCAATTGATCACCGACTACCGTGCTACCACGGACAAGGCGACCCCGGTCAACCTGACTCAGCACAGCTATTTCAATCTGGCGGGTAAGGGCACCGTGCGCGACCATCAGCTTACCCTGAACGCGTCCAAGTACACCCCGGTCAGTGACAAATTGATACCGGAAGGGCCTCTGGTTGAGGTGGCCGGTACGGCCTTCGACTTCCGTAAGCCCAAAGCCATTGGGGCAGAAATTGACGTTGATGATATTCAGCTAAAGCGCGCCAACGGTGGCTATGATCATAATTTTGTCGTCGACCGTCAGGGTGAGCAGGGTGAGGTGCTTGCCGCGCGGGCCGAAGAGCCGGTTTCCGGACGTGTGTTGGAGGTCTGGACGGAAGAGCCGTGTTTCCAGCTGTACACCGGCAACTTTCTTGACGGTTCGGTGGAAGGAAAAGGCCAAAAACAGATTCGTCACGGCGCCTTCTGCGTCGAACCACAGCATTTTCCTGACTCGCCCAATCAGGATCGTTTCCCGTCCACGATTGTGCGTCCGGGAGACACCTACCACACCCGGATGAGCTTCCGCTTCAGCCACTAAGTCGCGAGCGTTGAGTTTGGGTGCCAGCTAGCGGGTGGCACCCCTTTCTTCGCGCTATACGCCACTCAATTATAATATTTATTGTATTTGTCGAAAAAGTACTATTTTTGTGCGATAAGATACAAGACGGCCACCCCTCCTCCCCCTAATGTAGCCTACAGCGATGGATCAGAGTTCGCGTAGGTTGACGACCGCTTCTCTAGTCTTTGATCTCTCGCCTAACGTGGTGTCGCCCAGTTCGGCATCGCCGGGCCGGACGGTTAAGTGTTCCGCGCCAACCGGATCACGTGAATCGCCCGGAGCTAGCGTTTAATAATCCAAATAAACACAATGCTTAGGAGAGTCCCAATATGATAGCGAAAAAAACCATTCTCAGTAGTACGATTGCCACGATACTGTTTGCCGGCGCCCAGGCTTCCGCTCAGTCGGCTTCTCAGGAAACCAGTATGGAGGAAGTGCTGGTTACCGGTATTCGCTCCAGCCTTCAGCAGGCGATGGATATCAAGCGAGACTCCGATGCCATGGTGGATTCCATTGCCTCGGAGAGTCTGGGTAAATTCCCGGATACCAATATTGCCGAATCCCTTCAGCGAATTACCGGCGTTTCTATCGATCGAAGTGGCGGGGAAGGGCAGAGCGTCACGGTGCGTGGTTTTGGTCCTCAATTCAATACGGTATTGCTTAACGGTCGTCGACAGGTGTCTGACACCGGCGCGAGGTCGTTCAACTTTGACAATCTGCCCGCCGAGCTGGTTTCGCGGGTGGACGTCTACAAAAGCGCTCAGGCGCGTCTGCAGTCCGGTGGTATTGGCTCCACCATTGTGATGCACACGCCGCGCCCGCTGGATATCGGTAGCTTCAAGGCGGTGGGTTCGGCCAAGATGCTGCATGAGGATCTGTCCGGTGAGAGCACCCCCGAGCTGTTCGGCATGGTAAGCAACACCTTTGCGGATGGGCGCATGGGGGCGCTGTTATCGGTAACCTACGAAGAGCGGAAGAATCGTATTGAACGTTTCCTCACCGACGGCATTCTTACCGCGCCGCGCGATGGTCTGACGTTGATTGCCGATGATCTGGCGGACCAGGGCTACTCGGCGGACGACCAGTTCTTCATTCCCCAGGTTCTGAATATCAGCCCCATTGATGAGCAGCGTGAGCGCATCAACATCAACAGTACGTTTCAGTTCCAGGCGACTGACGATCTGACCTTTACGCTGGACGCCATGTTCAACGACTTTGACGTACAGACTCAGTCCAACACTCTGACGTTCTTTGTGACGCCTTCCATTATTACGGACGCCACGTTCGATGAAAATCGTACGGCGACAACGTTTACGCAAAACCAGAATGCGGCGACCGATTTCACTATGGCCGAGCGTAGCCGGCCGTCCGAGTCCCAGGCGTTTGGTTTTAACGCCGATTGGGATTTGGCGCCGGGCTGGAATGTGGCGTTTGATACCAGCTATTCCAAAGCGGAGTCCGGCGGCGCTGGCGGCACCAATGTGGGTGTGATTGGCTTCCGGGATGACGGTTTTACGCTCAGTTATGATGAGAACGGTATGCCGTCCTATAGCGGTGTGACGGACGCCCAGATCAATGATACGAGTTTGTCTAAAGCCCACTTTTTCATGCGCGGTATTGGTGGCGGACCGCTGGGCGGTGCGGCGGATATCGAGCACGACCTGTTTGAGCAACGGGTGGACTTTGAGTGGCAGGCCGACTTTGAGCACCTGAAAACCGTCACCTTCGGTGCCCATTATTCCGATGAGTCGGAGAGCACGACCAGTCGGACTTCCGATAACCCGTGTATTTATTGCGGTTATCAGACGGATGTGCCCGACGACCTGCTGGCCATAGTCGCTGAGGGTGGCAACTACATGGATGGCGACATTGATGTCCCTGCCACCTGGCAAACTGCTGATCTGGATGCCCTCATCTCCTGGCTGGAAACCCCGGAGGCAGCGGCTGCAAGAGACGAGGCAGCCGGTCTTGAGCCCGGCACCACCCAAGCGGCGCTGGATGAAAGCAATGGCTATGCATTGGTGTTGCAGTCCAGTTCAACGGAAATCGATGAGACGGTAATGTCGGTCTACGCCAACTTCAATTTCCAGGGTGAACTGGGTGACATGCCCTGGAGCTTGAATGCGGGTGTTCGCTACGTGGAGACGGAGACTACGCCGTTCGGCATTTCCGCGCCTTTGCTCGATCTTCGCGAAATCCCCAGTGACCCCACCGCCTATGACGTGGTGGATGGCAACGAGCAGGTGGTAAGTGCCAATAACACCTATGATCATTTTCTGCCGACACTGGATTACCGTTTGAACCTGAACGACGATATGGTCATTCGTTTTGCCGCGTCGCAAACACTGACTCGTCCGCCGTTCGGTGCCCTGTCTCCGCGCACTACCATCGGTACCGCACGTCCAGGTAACCTGCAGGCGAGTAGTGGTAATCCGAATCTCGAGCCCTACGCATCAGACAATCTGGACCTTGCCTATGAGTGGTATTACCAGGAGAGCGGTTACCTGACGGTGGGGCTGTTCCAGAAGCGGGTTGAAAATTTCCTGGTCAATACCGTTCTGCGTCAGGAGTTTGAAATTCAGGATCAGGATAATCTGTTTGATGGTAATCCGGTGTTTGAAGTAAGCACCCAGGATAATCTGGAAGATGCTACCGTTGACGGGGTTGAGCTGGGTTTCCAGCACACCTTTGATTATCTGTCAGGTGCCTGGAGCGGTTTTGGTTTTACCGCCAACGCGACCCTTGTGGATAGCGACGCTGAGCTCGACACCGGTGATATCAGCCAGACCTTCGCGCTCGAAGGGCTGGGTGACTCCTACAATATCGTCGGCTTTTACGAGCGGGGCAACTTTGAAGCCCGCCTGGCGTGGAATCAGCGCGACCGCTTCCTGCAAACGGCGGTCGGTTTCGGGGGCGAGCCTACCTATGTCGAAGACTATGAGCAGATCGACGCGCGGGTAAGCTATAGTCTGAGCGACAGCCTGTCGGTATTTTTCGAAGGGGTAAATATTACCGACGAGAAGTATCAGAAAGTAGGGCGTTACGACAACCAGATTCTGTTGCGAGAGCAAACCGGTCCCCGTTATACCGTGGGGGTACGGGCGGAGTTTTAATGCTGGCTGGCCGGGGTAGCCCCGGCCTTTTTTCATATTGGGAGTAGCAACATGAACAAATCCGTTTTGAGTCTGGCCATGCTGGCCCTTTGTCTGGGCGCCTGCTCAAATACTGGCAGCGGCCCAGGCAATAACGTTGTATTGAGCAGTCCGGACGGTAGTGTCCGGGTCAGTGTTTCGCTGAACGCCCAGGGGGCGCCGGAATATCAGGTTTTTCATGACGAGCGAACCGTGCTCGAGCCGTCGGATCTGGGCATCCGTTTACAGAGCGCTGCTTTTGAACAAGGTCTGTCTCTGACGAGCGCATCCGAGCCGACATTGGTGGAAGACCACTATGAAATGCACCAGGGCAAACAGCTCGACATTCACTATCAGGCCAACGAGCAGACGCTGCGTTTTGCCAACGCCGAGGGTGAGCCTCTGGTGATTCGTCTGCGCGCCTCCGATGACGGCGTGGCCTTTCGCTACGAATTTCCGGGTGAGGGCGCCAAGCGTTTTGAGCGGGAAATCACCTCGTTCGATTTTCCTGCGTCGGCCAAAGCCTGGATGCAGCGCATGCAGGTGGTCAACACCGGCTTCGAAGGCACCAACCCGGCTTACGAAGAACATTACGAAATGGAAATACCGGTGGGCACCGAGTCTCCCTCGGAAGCCGGCTGGGTTTTCCCCGCCCTGTTTCACAGCAATGGCGACTGGGTGTTGCTGAGTGAAGTCGGGATGCAGGGCAACTTTCACGCCTCCCGCCTGCAGCCAGAGTCGCCGGAAGGGGAGTACCGGATCGGCCTGCCGATGGAAGGGGAGGTGTTCAGCGGGGGCGAGCGACTCGCTCATGATACCGGCGCCTTTCACTCGCCCTGGCGGACCATTACGGTCGGTAGCCTGGCCGATATTACCGTCTCCACCATGGGCACCGATCTGGCCGAGCCCTCGGTGATAGCAGACGCCGACTTTGTCGAGCCGGGGATGGCCAGCTGGAGCTGGGGGCTACTCAAAGATGAGTCGATCACCTACGACATTCAGAAGTGGTATATCGACTACGCGGCTGACATGGGCTGGGAATACACCCTGGTGGATGTGAACTGGGACCAGAACATCGGCTACGAGCGCATGCAGGAGCTGGTGGACTATGCCGTGTCCAAAGAGGTGGGGTTGATTCTCTGGTACAACTCCGCCGGAGACTGGAATACCGCGCCCTACACCCCGCGTGACAAGCTTTTGACCCGGGAATCCCGGCGGGCGGAGTTCGCCCGTCTGCAGGCAATGGGTGTGCGTGGTGTCAAAGTAGACTTTTTCCCCGGCGACGGTCAGTCCGCCATAGCCTACTATCGGGACCTGCTGCAGGATGCCGCCGACTTCGAGCTGATGGTCAACCATCACGGCTCCACTCTGCCGCGCGGCATTCAGCGGACCTTCCCGAACATGATGACCATGGAGTCGGTACACGGCATGGAGATGGTGACTTTCTTTCAGGAAACCGCCGATAAAGAACCCAGTCACGCGGCCATGCTGCCCTTTGCCCGCAACGTGTTTGACCCCATGGACTATACGCCCACGGCCTTCAACCATCTGCACAACCCAGAGGTGACCCGCAAGAGCCGAAACGGCATGCAATTGGCGATGCCGGTGGTCTTCGTGTCGGGGCAGACTCACATCGTGGAAACGCCGGACGGCATGGCGAAGGTGCCCGAGTATGTCAGGGCATTTTTGCGTGATCTTCCCGTGGTGTGGGACGAATCCCGCCTGCTGACGGGCTATCCGGGTAAGCATGCGGTGTTCGCCCGGCGCTCTGGCGAGCGTTGGTATATCGCCGGTCTCAACGGCGAGGACGAGCCGAAGTCTCTGGAATTGGACCTGTCCTTTATTGGCGATGCGGAAGGCACCCTGATCACGGACGGGAGCGAGCCCCGTTCCTTTGAGCAACGTGCCGTGGAAGCCGGCCCGCTTGAGCTGACCCTGGCGCCCGCCGGTGGGTTCGTGGCGGTTTTCGAGTAGGTTTTTCCGTTATTGGTAGTATAAATTATTATAGTATAAACTGTGTGCTTCATCCCGCCCGGCACTGCCGGGCCGGGTTGGCAGGAGAGAGCCGGCGCTAGTGTACCCCGTCACTAATACCGGTCCGTCAAATAAGAGGTGCACAATGAAACACGTTATTACTGGTTGGAGCCGATCGATGGCTCTGATCGCTCTGGCACTGGCCACTCTGGCCGGCTGCGCCACTCAGGGCGACTCCAATTCATCCTCCACCGCCGAGCGCGATGGAACCTTTACCAACCCGCTGTTCCCCAACGGCGCGGACCCCTGGTTGGAATACTGGGACGGTAACTACTACCTGACCACCACCACCTGGACCGCTGAGCTGGTGATGCGCAAGTCGCCGACCCTGGCGGGCCTGGCTGATGCGACCCCGGTCAACATCTGGTCCGATACCGACCCCAAACGTAACGCCAACTTCTGGGCGTTTGAGTTCCATCGCCTGAAGGGCCCCAACGGCTATCGCTGGTACGTCATGTACACCGCCGGTCAGGACGGTACTCTGGATCACCAGCACCTGAATGTGCTTGAGAGTGTGGGAGACGACCCCATGGGCCCCTACGAGTACAAGGCGCCGATCATGCCCGATCAGTGGAACATCGACGGTACCTATCTCAAGCAAGACGGCAAACTGTACCTGCTGTACTCCCAGTGGCACGGTGACGAACAGTTGAACCTGATCACCGAGATGGAAAACCCTTGGACCCTGAAGGAAGGCTCCCCCAAGACCGTTATTACCCGCCCCGAGCTGGACTGGGAAATCAGCGGCCGTAAGGTGACCGAGGCGGCGCAGATTCTTCAGCGCAATGGCCGTACCTTCATGATCTATTCTGCCAGCTACTGCAATACCCCGGACTACAAGCTGGGTATGCTCGAGTTGGTGGGCGATAACCCCCTCAACGCGGATCACTGGAAGCAGTATCCGGAGCCCGTGTTCCAGCGCGGCAATGGCGTCTACGGCCCCGGTCACAACGGCTTCTTCCCCTCGCCGGACGGCACCGAAGACTGGCTGGTGTATCACGGTAATTCCTCCGTTGAGCACGGTTGCAGCTCCACTCGCTCCCTGCGCGCCCAGAAGTTCACCTGGAACGAGGATGGCACCCCGAATTTTGGAGAGCCCATTCCCGAAGGTCAGCCGGTACAGCGCCCCTCGGGTGAAAATGGTCCGCTGGTAACCCGTATTCAGGGGCAGCACTTCCAGATCGTGAATGCCACCACCGACCTGTGCCTGGATATCGCCACCGCACCGGAAGACAACCGCACCCGCCAGGCGGCCTGTAACCCCAACAACGGTCAGTGGGTCATTGACCCGGTCACCGATGGTTATTTCCGTATCGCCAACAACCACGACAGCAAGTTTCTGGAAGTGGAAAACTGCAGCGCCGGCGACAATGCTCGGGTACAGCAGGCCGCCTGGCGCAACAACGCTTGTCAGGAGTGGAGCCTTGAGCCGGGTGATGGTGGCCACAGCGTGATCACCAACCGGGCCACTGGCAAGCCGCTGGCGGTCGCCGGTTGTTCGGCCAACGAAAACCAGTCGGTTCTGCAGCAGAGTGAAGACAGCGTATGCAAGCAGTGGCGCCTGCAACCGATGAATGAAGTGGCCATCATCAGTGAGCAGAGCGGGCGTGTGGTCAGCGTCGCCGGCGAGGATGCCAACGTCGAGCAGCACGCCTGGACCTATGGCGACCACCAGAAGTGGCGGTTCAAGCCCACCGATTCCGGATACTTTGAGCTGAGCCCGAGCAGTGCCGATGATCAGTGTCTGGCGGTGACTGACGAAGCGGTCGTTCCCGGTGCCAATCTGGAAGTGGATGAGTGCGGCTCCAAAACCAGCCAGTGGGGCATTAAGTTCCTCGAGGGTGGCGCAGTCAGCCTGGTGAACCGCTATACCACTGAGGTAGTGGATGTGGCCAACTGCGGGCTGGCCGATGGGACCAATCTGGCGCTCGGCCCCGACCTGGAAAACCGCTGCCAGCGTTTCCATCTGCGAGCAGCGAACTGATTCACTGACGGCACCGCGCAGCGGTGCCAAGCCCTCCCGTAGGTCGGATTAGGCCAAAGGCCGTAATCCGACAGACTCTCAAGGTTTGCAGCTCATTGTCGGATTACGGCCTTTGGCCTAATCCGACCTACCAAGGGGTTGCACTTCTTTCATATTGTACTATAATACCAACTATCCAAAGGCGAGCGGGAAATTGGGCCCGTTTACCGGAGCGACGGTAATCTCTCCTCCAACGACATTACCGGGGTTCATTTGGATTCTCCTTAAGGCTTGGAAATCGCTGAAGTTGACAGGCAGTTCAGCGGTTTCGTGTCTCTCACTCGATGTTGGTTGATATCGAGGTCTCCCTCGCCTCTGTACCGAAAGGTCCAGAGGCTTTTTTTTGAAGAAAAATCT
Organism: Marinimicrobium koreense; assembly: GCF_003762925.1. Classification (NCBI taxonomy): domain Bacteria; kingdom Pseudomonadati; phylum Pseudomonadota; class Gammaproteobacteria; order Cellvibrionales; family Cellvibrionaceae; genus Marinimicrobium; species Marinimicrobium koreense. The sequence continues at coordinate 99,558 of NZ_RJUK01000002.1, read as the reverse complement.
TTCATAATGTCGTATTATCTGATAATCCCTTTATTGAACTTTGTTGACTAACACGCTACCTTTGCAGGCTTAACGTCAAACCTTAAAAACATGGAACCCTGCTATGGCCGTATTTGAACGCAACTTCAACCTTTCCCAGCGTATGACGCAGGAGCTGGGCAAGGCTATCGTGTGCGGTGTTTACCCCAAGGATGAAAGCCTGCCGACCGAGGCGGAGCTGTGTGAACAGTTTGGCGTGAGCCGCACGGCGGTGCGCGAGGCGGTCAAAATGCTCTCGGCCAAGGGGTTGATCTCCAGCCGTCCCCGACAGGGCATCCGGATTCTGCCCGAGCAGGAGTGGAACATTTTTGATTCGGACCTGCTGCGTTGGTCTCTGGAAGGTAACCCCTCGCTGCGGGTACTGCGTGAATTTCTCCAGATGCGTATTGCCATTGAGCCGGAAGCGGCGTCTCTGGCCGCCCGGTTTGCCGACGATGCGGCCATTGATGCGATAGGCGAGGCGCTCCAAGGGATGCGTGATGCCAAGACCAAACCGGAAGAGGGGCTTCAGGCGGACATCAATTTTCACGTCAGTATCCTGTTCGCGAGCAAGAACCGCTTCTACATTCGCCTGCGGGACTTCATTCAGACCGCGCTGAACGTCAGTATTCGCCACACCAACGTGATCAAGGGCGACCAGGACGCGATCATCGATGACCATGCGAAGGTCTATAACGCTATCCGCAACCGCAACCCGGAGCGGGCCAAGGCCGCCATGCTGCTGCTGATTGACGAGGCGCTGACCTTTATTGAGGAAGAGCTGGCCGAGGCCGGCGAAACCATCCCCGAGCCGCGCTGAGCTAGGCCGCTCCTACACGACCAATTCTGGGGCGTTAGTGGCAAACTGTGCTAAGATGCGCGCAGTTTGAGAATCCACGAGGCCCCGTGCCATGCACTGTCCTTTCTGCGGCGCTGAAGATACCAAAGTTGTCGATTCCCGCCTGGTGGCCGAAGGCGATCAGGTTCGTCGGCGCCGGCAATGCCTGTCCTGCAATGAGCGGTTTACTACCTACGAGGTGGCCGAGCTGGTGATGCCCCGCATCATCAAGCAGGATGGTACCCGTGAGCCTTTTGATGAAGCCAAACTTCGGGCCGGCCTGCTGCGGGCTCTGGAGAAGCGCCCGGTGAGCATCGAATCGATCGAGTCGGCCATCAACCAGATCAAGCACTTTCTCCAGGCCACCGGTGAGCGCGAAGTTCCCTCGCTGAAAGTGGGGGAAAAAGTCATGGAAGAGCTGCGCAAGCTCGACGAAGTGGCCTATGTGCGCTTCGCCTCCGTATACCGTCGCTTCAAGGACCTCAACGAATTCCGCGAGGAGATCGATCGCCTGGAGCGTCACGAGCCTGAGTTCCAGGAGCCAAAGGCCCACGAACCTCAAGACAAAGTTTAACCGCATGCCCCTATCGGACCTCGACAGCCAGTTGATGGCGCGCGCCCTGCGTTTGGCTGAGCGCGGCCTTTACACCACCACGCCCAATCCACGGGTGGGCTGCGTGATCGCCCTCGGGGGTGAACCAATCGCCGAGGGTTGGCACCAGCGGGCGGGCGAAGCTCACGCCGAAGTCAACGCCTTGGCGAAGGCCGGTGAACGGGCCCGAGGGGCGACAGCGTATGTCACCCTGGAGCCCTGCAACCATACCGGTCGCACCGGTCCCTGCAGTCAGGCGCTGATCGATGCGGGTATCTCCCGGGTGGTTTTCGGGATGGAGGACCCCAACCCGAAGGTCTCCGGAGAGGGGCTGGAGCGACTGCGTGCCGCCGGTGTTGAGGTGGACGGTCCGCTGCTGGAGGAGGATGCCCGGGCGTTGAATCCGGGCTTTATCAAGCGCATGGAGCGCGGACTGCCCTGGGTGCGCTGCAAATTGGCCATGAGCCTGGACGGTCGCACCGCCATGGCCAGCGGCGAAAGTAAATGGGTGACTGGCCGCCGGGCCCGGGAAGACGTGCAGCGCCTGCGCGCCCGCAGTTGCGCGATCATCAGCGGCATCGATACCGTGCTGATGGACCAGGCCGCCCTGACCGTGCGCGCGGACGAATTGAAACTGGATAATGCAGCAGCGATTGCCGAGCGCCAACCGCTGCGAGTGGTCCTCGATTCCCGGGGCCGAATGACTCCCGATGCCCCGCTGCTTCAGCACCCGGGGCCGGTGCTGCTGGTTCACTGTGGTGAAACCGCCAATACCGGTTGGCCGGCGCAGGTGGAAACCCTCGCGCTGGCGGGCCGTGACGGGCGCATTGATCTGACCGCGCTACTGCGCGAGCTGGCCCGGCGGGAGTACAACGAAGTCTTGGTGGAGTCCGGGGCGACCCTGGCGGGTGCGTTTCTGGGGCAGGGGCTGCTCGATGAGATGATCGTCTACATGGCACCCAAGCTGCTCGGCAGCAACGCCCGGCCTTTGTTTCAGCTGCCACTGGATTCCATGGCGGCCCAGTTGCCGCTGAAAATTCACGACATCCGGGCCGTAGGCCACGATTGGCGCATTACCGCCAGCCCGGATCCGGAAGGTTGATAGTTGGGTAACGGCGGATGCGGCCTTTGGCCTTATCCGCCCTACACATACCACGGCAATTTGCGTAGGGCGGATAAGCGAAGCGCATCCGCCGTTACCAACCGTGAAGCCGCTCAAAGCTGAGAAGCAAACTATGTTTACGGGAATTATCGAAGCCAAGGGCCGCGTCGCCCGCCTCGAACCCAAAGGCGGCGATCTGCGCCTGTTGATCGAAACCGGCGATCTGCCTTTGGCGGACGTCCAGTTGGGCGACTCCATTGCCACCAACGGCGTCTGCCTGACCGTGGTGGACCTGCCGGGCAGCGGCTACTGGGCCGATGTGTCCGGGGAAACCCTGGCATACACCACCATTGGCCAGTGGGCCACCGGCCAACCGGTGAATCTGGAGAAGGCCCTGACGCCCACCACGCGCCTGGGTGGGCACATCGTCAGCGGCCACGTCGATGGGGTCGGGGAGGTGGTCGAACGCCACGGGGATGCCCGCTCCGAGCGCTTTCGCATCAAGGCGCCGGACAACCTGGCCAAATACATTGCCCATAAGGGCTCAATCACTGTGGACGGCACCAGTCTCACGGTGAACAAGGTCGAGGGGGCGGAGTTCGAGTTGAATATTGTCCCGCACACCCTAAAGTGGACCATCATGGACAGCTACCAGCCCGGCACCCGGGTCAACCTGGAGGTGGATGTGCTGGCACGCTACCTGGAACGGCTATTATTGGGAGAGAAGGCCGCCGGCACGAGCGGCGGTGTCACCCTGGATTTTCTCGCCGAGCACGGCTTCACCGGCCGTTGAATGGCAGACGCCGGGCCATTGGCCCGGCTACTGATTGAAGGCACCTCTTTTAACGAAGGTCATTATGGAACTGAACACGCCGGAAGAACTGATTGACGACCTGCGTCACGGCAAGATGATCATCCTGATGGATGACGAAGATCGCGAGAATGAAGGCGACCTGATCATGGTGGCCGATCAGGTGCGGGCGGAGGACATCAACTTCATGTCCACCCACGCCCGGGGCCTGATCTGCCTGACCCTGACGCCGGAGCGCTGCCAGCAACTGGGTCTGCCGCTGATGGTATCGGATAATCAGGCCCGCTATTCCACCAACTTCACCGTCTCCATCGAGGCGGCGGAAGGGGTCACGACCGGCATTTCGGCGGCCGATCGGGCCCGCACCGTACGGGTGGCGGTCAGCGCCGACGCCAAGCCTCGGGATATTGTTCAACCCGGGCATATTTTCCCGATCATGGCCCAGCCCGGTGGTGTGATGAGCCGTGCCGGGCATACCGAAGCCGGCTGCGATCTGGCCCGCCTGGCGGGATTTGAGCCGGCGGCGGTGATTGTCGAAATCATGAATGCCGATGGCTCCATGGCCCGTCGCCCGGACCTGGAAGCCTTTGCCCAGACACACAACCTGAAAATCGGTACCATAGCGGACCTGATTCACTACCGCTCGGTCAAGGAAAAAACCGTCGAGTGCATCAACCGTCGCCAGGTGGACACCGAGTACGGCCCCTTCGAGCTGCGCACCTATCGCGATCTGGCCCGGGGCGACCTGCATTTTGTCATGCTCAAAGGGCATGTCGATCCGGCGGAGCCCACCTTGGTGCGGGTTCATGTCATGGACGTGGCGAAGGACCTGATTGGTCTCAAGCGCCCCGGCGATGCCGGCAAACACTCCTGGAATTACCGCGATGCGCTGAAAACCATCAGCGAGGCCGGGCAGGGGGTGCTGGTGCTGATCTGTCACGACGAAAGCACCGCCCAGGTAGAAGAGAGCATCGACTGGATGCTCTCCGGTAAACAGCCGGTGCGCAGCCCGGATCAGGTGTACAAACAGGTGGGTACCGGCTCCCAGATCCTGCGGGATCTGGGGGTGCGCAAAATGCGCCTGATGTCGGCGCCCATGCGCTTCACCGCCCTGTCCGGGTTTGACCTGGAAATTGTTGAACATCTCGAGCCGGGCCGCCAGTAGGGCAGCCGGGCCGGAACACGATCAATCGATTGAAGAAAGAGAATCCTCTATGAGTCAGATCAAGGTTATTGAAGGCGATTTCGCCGCAAGCGAAGGCCGCTACGCATTGTTGGTCAGCCGCTGGAACAGTTTTGTGGTCGAAAGCCTGAAAGAGGGCGCGCTGGACACCCTGCGTCGCCACGGTATCAAGGACGATCAGGTCACCATCTACTACGCCCCCGGCGCGTTTGAGTTCCCGTTGGCCGCCCAGCGCATTGCCGCCAAGGGTGAGTTCGACGCGATCATCGCCCTGGGTGCGGTCATTCGCGGTGGTACGCCGCACTTCGATTACGTCGCCGGTGAATGCACCAAAGGTTTGGCTCAGGTATCCCTGAACGCCAATGTGCCGATCACCTTCGGGGTGCTGACTGTCGACACCATCGAGCAGGCGATTGAGCGCTCCGGTACCAAAGCGGGCAACAAGGGCGTGGAAGCCGCCACCACCGCGCTGGAAATGGTTTCACTGCTGGGAAGAATCTGATCATGGCCGATAGCAAAGCCCCCACACCGGCCGCTCGCCGCAAAGCGCGCCACTACGCCATGCAGGGTCTGTATCAGTGGCAGATGGCCGGCGCGAACCTCAATGCCATCGAGGCGGAGTTTCGCACTGACAACGACATGACCAACGTCGATGTCGACTACTTCCACGAGCTGCTGCACGGTGTGCCGCAGTTTCTGGGCGAAGTGGAAGCGGTATTTACGCCGCACCTGCAGGAGCGCAGCTCCGACGAGCTGGACCCGGTCACCCAGGCCCTGCTGCGCCTGGCCTGCTACGAGTTCAAATACCGGATTGATGTGCCCTATAAAGTGGTCATCAACGAAGCGGTATCCCTGGCGAAAAAGTTCGGCGCGGCAGAGAGCCACAAGTTCATCAACGGCGTGCTCGACAAGGCCGCCAACGATATCCGGGCCATCGAAAAACGCGCCTGATTGCGGTGGGAATCGGTGGATGACGCCCTATCGGGCTTATCCACCCTACGGATTGGACACGTTCGTTCAGGTAGGGTGGATTGGTCCGACGCTTCGTAGGGGCGAAGCCCCGTCATCCACCAAAACCCACGCCACCAACCCCACATTGAATAAACCATGGGTGAATTCGAACTGATCCGCCACTACTTCCAACAACACAGCGCCGAGTCCACCCCGGCGTCGGTGCTGTTGGGCGTGGGCGACGATGCCGCCTTGCTGCAACCCCCGGCGGGAGAAGCGCTGGCGGTCTCGGTCGATACCCTGGTCAGCGGCGTTCACTTTCCGGACGATGCGCCCGCGGAGGAAATCGCCCAGCGGGCCCTGCGGGTCAACCTCAGCGACCTGGCGGCCATGGGGGCGACACCGCTCTGGTTTACCCTGGCGCTGACCCTCCCCGAGGCCTCCGATGACTGGCTGCGGGATTTCAGCCGCGGCCTGTTCGAAGTGGCCGAGGCTTATGGTATTTCTCTGGTCGGCGGCGATACCACCAAGGGGCCGCTGACCATTACCGTTCAGGTGATGGGCTCGGTAGCGCCGGGGCTGGCCCTGCGTCGGGACGGCGCCAGTGCCGGGGATTATGTGCTGGTCACCCACACGCTGGGAGACTCTGCCGCGGGCCTGGCGAGCCTGCAAGGGCGTCTGGAAAAGGCGGTCAGTGAGGATGTCAGCGCCTACTTGCAGGAGCGCTATTGGCGACCCACGCCCCGGCTGGAAGCCGCCGCGCAACTCGCGGGTATCGCCAGTGCCGCGCTGGATATCTCCGATGGCCTGCTGGCCGATCTGGGGCATATCTGCGCGGCCAGCGACCTGAGCGCCGAACTCTTCATCGAAGAGCTGCCCCTGTCACCGGCGCTGCAAAATGCCACCAGCCAGGATCAGGCTCGCCAGTGGGCCCTGACCGGCGGCGATGATTACGAGCTGTGCTTCACGGTACCGGAGAGCCGGATGCCCGAACTGGGCGCCCTGATCGGCACCGGTGCCCTGCAGGCCACCGTAGTGGGTCGCCTTGGAACCGGTAGCGGCGTACACTGCACGCTGCACGGCGAACCCTACGATTCACAACAAAGCGGCTATACCCATTTCTGATGTCCAAGCCTGAATACCCCAGCGTCGCCACCGTCCTGCGCAACCCGGACCACCTGTTTGCCTTTGGTTTTGGCAGCGGCCTGCTGCGTCCGGCCTCCGGTACCTTTGGCACGGTGGCGGCCATTCCCATCTTCTGGTTGATTCAGGACCTGTCCGTACCCATCTATTCTCTGTGGCTGATCGTGACCTTCGCCCTGGGCGTTTATTGGTGCGACCGCAGCTCCAAGGCGCTGGGGGTGCACGACCACGGTGGTATCGTCTGGGATGAAATGGTCGGCTACTGGCTCACCATGTTTCTGGCGCCGGCCGGCTGGTTGTGGATGCTGCTCGGCTTCGTCCTGTTCCGGATCTTTGATGTGATCAAACCCTGGCCCATCAACTGGCTGGATCGCCGGGTGCACGGCGGCTTTGGCATCATGATCGATGATGTGCTCGCGGCGGTGTATGCCTGGATCATCCTGCAGACCGTGGCTTACTTTATATAGAATGGCGGGCGTCAGCCCACCCGCTCAAGAGGCAATTGCGTGACCATACGCTTCGTAGAATCTTCCAAACTGCCGACCCCCTGGGGCATGTTCACCATGCACGGCTTCTCCGACGACGGGGCGGACAAGGAGCACCTGGTGCTCACCATGGGCGATGTCAGTAACGGCGAACCGGTACTCGCCCGGGTGCACTCCGAGTGCCTGACCGGCGATGCGCTGTTCAGCATGCGTTGTGACTGTGGCCCCCAACTGCAGGCCGCCATGCACAAAATCGCCCTGGAAGGGCGCGGAGTGATTTTCTACCTGCGCCAGGAAGGCCGCGGCATCGGCCTACTCAACAAAATCCGCGCCTACCACCTGCAGGACTGCGGCGCCGATACCGTGGAAGCCAACGAACGCCTGGGTTTTGGCGCCGACATGCGCGACTACAGTATCCTCAAACCCATGCTGGAGCACCTGAACATCAAGTCACTCAAACTGATGACCAACAACCCGCGCAAGGTCAAAGCCCTGCGGGAAATGGGCATCACCGTGGCGGAACGCATTTCCCACCAGACCGGGCGCAACCCCCACAACGCCCGCTACCTGGAAACCAAGCGAGGCAAGCTCGGCCACCTGTTCGAAGAGGGCGACGATAGCTGGACCTCACAAGAGCCGCCTGATGAGAATGAGTCTGACGTATAAGACCAAGTTATTGCAGAGTGCGGAGGGGCGGTTCGGGGTAAAGCCTTCCAGGACCGTAAGCCGCGGGACTAGCGCTTCCGAGCGTACAGGGATGTACTTGCAGCGTGTCCTGGAAGGCTTTACCCCGAAGCGACCCGGACGTGATGAAACGACACAGAGACTGAAGGAAATATTATGACCATCAAAATCGCCATCAGCGGCGCCTCTGGCCGCATGGGTAAGGCCCTGATCGAGGCCGTCAGCGCCAATGACGACACCCAACTGAGCGCCGCCATCGAGCGCCCCGAAAGCACCCTGATCGGCGCCGACGCCGGTGAGTTGGCCGGCATCGGCAAGCTGGGCGTAGCCCTCAGCGGCGATCTGGCGGCGGTGATCGACCAGTTCGACGTTCTGATCGACTTCAGCGCCCCTGCCGCCACCTTGAACAACGCCAAACTCTGCGCCGAACATGGCAAAGGTCTGGTCATCGGCACCACCGGCTTTACCGACGAGCAGAAAGCCGAACTGGAAGCGCGGACCAAAAGCACGGCGCTGTGCATCGCCGCCAACTACAGCACCGGCGTCAACCTGTGCCTGAAGCTGCTCGACATGGCCGCCCGTGTGATGGGGGACGATGTCGATGTGGAAATCTACGAGGCGCACCACCGCCACAAGGTCGACGCCCCCTCGGGCACGGCCCTGCGGATGGGCGAAGTCGTCGCCAACGCCCTGGGTCGTGACCTGAGCAAAACCGCCGTGTACGGCCGCGAAGGCCAGACCGGCGCCCGGGATCGCGATACCATCGGCTTTGCCACCGTGCGCGGCGGCGATGTGGTGGGCGATCATACCGTGATGTTCATGGCCGATGGCGAGCGCGTGGAAATCACCCACAAGGCCTCCAGTCGTCAGTCCTTTGCCCGGGGCGCCGTGCGTGCGGCACTGTGGTTGGCGCAGCAAAAGCCCGGACTGTATGACATGCAGGACGTGCTGGATCTGCACTAAGCTTACGGTCATGGACGCGGCGCGCGAGGCCCATCAATGAGTTGCACCCTGCGCATTCTGACGGTGAATACCCACAAGGGTTTCAGCCTGTTCAATCGGCGGTTTATTCTGCCGGAACTGCGCGAGGCCGTGCGCTCGGTGGGGGCGGATATCGTTTTTCTGCAGGAAGTCCTCGGGGCCCATGAAGGCTGGTCGCGCCGCCTGGGGCACCGCTGGCCCGATGCGGCGCAGTACGAATTTCTGGCCGATACCATCTGGCAGGACTTCGCCTACGGTCGCAATGCCGTGTACCCCAAGGGGCACCACGGCAATGCGCTGCTCAGCAAATACCCCATAACCCAGTGGGATAACCACGATATTTCCCTGAACCGGTTCGAGCAGCGCGGCATTCTGCACTGCACGCTGGATCTGGTTTCCGAGCCCAGGCCACTGCATGCTATCTGTGTGCACCTGAACCTTCGCGAGCACCATCGCCAGCGTCAGTTGCGCCGGCTGTGTGAACTGGTCAACCGCATACCGGAAGATGAGCCAGTAGTGGTCGCGGGAGACTTCAACGATTGGCGCGGCCGCGCGCAGCGCCTGCTGGCCGAGCAGGCCGGGCTGCGCGAGGTGTTCACCCATGAGTACGGCCGGCCGGCCCGCTCCTTCCCGGCCGCCTGGCCGATGCTGCGCCTGGACCGAATCTATGTGCGCTCCGCGCGAGGGCATGCGCCGGTGGTGTTACCCCGCAAACCCTGGTCCGGATTGTCGGATCATAAGCCACTACTGGCGGAAATTGAGTTAGAGTGGGAGGATGGTCACTACCGGACGACACCCTGAGGGTGCAATGTCCGCACGTTGACCCCAAACCCTCAAACCAGGGAGTTTCCCCATGTGGCTGCGAGCCGGTTGTGAAATCCAGTTCGATGAAAGTGAGCCCGCCCCGTTTATCCTGATGCTGCGGCCGCGCAGCGGCCGACGCCAGTGGGTCGCCCGTGAGTCCTACACGCTGATCCCCAGTGTGCCAGTGGAAGAGTATACCGACCCCTACGGCAACCTCTGTCAGCGACTGATCTCGCCGCCCGGTAAGTTCGTCATCCGCACCTCAGCCGACGTGTTGGCTGATGATACGATTGATGTCGCACCCGGCGCCCCTTTCGTGGAAGTGCAGAATCTGCCCAATGAAGTGCTGACTTATTTGTTGCCCAGTCGCTACTGCGAGTCCGATCAGTTTATCCAGATGGGGCGGGAGATCGTCGGCGATGCGATTCCCGGTTATGACCAGGTGGCACGTATCGAGCAGTGGATTCGCGACCAGTTCATTTATAACGAGGCCGCGCCGCACTTTCAGCTCTCCGCCGCGGACTTCAACCAGATGAGCGAGGGGGTGTGTCGGGACTTCGCGCACCTGGGCATCGCCCTGTGTCGTGGCCTGTGCATTCCGGCGCGCATGGTGGTGGGTTACCTGCATAAACTCGAGCCTATGGACTTCCACGCCTGGTTCGAGGCCTACGTGGGCGGGCGTTGGTACACCTTTGACCCGACCCAGAGCGAGCCTCGGGGTGGTCGGGTCACGGTGGCCTATGGTCGGGATGCGGCGGATGTTGCGATATTCAGTCAGTTCGGCCCCGCCCTGTACCCCACTCGCATGAGCGTGCAGGTGGAGCAACTGCCCGGGCCACCCGAATAACTGACAGTCGGGTTTCCGGCCGTGTTCTAAGATCAGCCGAAGGGGCGTACACCGATCAGAATGCCGTGTAGATAGAGGGCGAACGCAGCCCAGGCTACCAGCCCCACCACCCAGGTGATGACGTCCCGGGAGAAACCACCAACGACGGGAACCTTGCCGTCCGCTCGATCCCGGCGACGCAGGACAATAAAGGCAACTACCGCCCACCCCAGAAAACCGCCAAACAACAGCAGATCGGCCAGGGTGCCGTTGCTGATCAGGTGGGCGATGGCCCAGAACTTGACGCCGAGCACCATGGGGTGGCCCACGCGTGCCTTGAGCCGGTTGCCCGGGACGTAAGCGGCCACCAGCAGGATAAACGCCGGCAAGGTCAGCAGCGCCGCCAGATGACGGGTCCAGACCGGCGACTGCCAGAGCCACATGGGTTCGGCACGCGCCTGTCCATAGCCCCAGATGATCAGAATGAACCCCACCAGGGAGACCACCGTATACAGCAGCTTCCAGGGCGTTTCCCCCAGCCGGTTGACCATGTGATTGCGCCAGGGGCGGGCCACCAGGCCGATGGAGTGGGTACCGAGGAACAACAGTAAACCGAGAATCAGAGCTTCCATGAATGTTACCTTATTGTGTTGCGCTCACCATCAAACTAACCAGAGGATAGCGTAATGGGTGAAGATTACCAGTTGGCGTATGCGGGACTTGCGGTGGTGTTGATCACACTGCTGGTGCAGATGTTGGTGGCGAGCTACAGCAAGGCACGACAGCCCGGCGCGGTGCCGGGGAAAATCGATGAGTCGCTCTCGCATCAGTCCTTTGTGTTCCGTGCACACCGTACCTTCATGAACTCCCTGGAAAACCTGCCCCTGTTTTTCGGCACGGTATTTCTGGCCCTGTTTGTCGGCATGAGCTCAACCTGGGTGGCCGTGACGGTGTGGGTGTTCGCCCTGGCGCGGATTGCCCACATGGTGCTCTACTACGGGCTGGCGACCGAGCGCAATCCCAGCCCGCGCAGTTACTTTTACCTGATCGCTCTGCTGGCCAACGTGGTGCTGCTGGTTGGGCTGGTGCTTCAGCTGGCGAATATGGTCTGAATCAGATAGCCGGTATAACCCACATAGCAAAGCAATAGCAGCCCGCCTTCGATCCGGTTGATGCGCCCCTGACGGCGGAAGCCATAACCGAACACGAACAGGGACAGCGTCAGGAGCGACATGACCAGCACATCGCGACTCAGCACCTCCGGGTCCACCACCATGGGGTGAATGGCTCCGGCGATACCCACCACCGCCAAGGTGTTGAACAGGTTCGAGCCGATCACATTGCCCAGCGCCAGGTCGTGCTCGCCCTTGCGCACCGCCACCAGGGATGAGGCCAGCTCGGGCAGCGATGTGCCGATGGCCACGATGGTCAAACCAATAATGACATCACTCACACCCAGTGCCTGGGCAATATCGACCGCGCCCCAGACCAGCAAGCGGGAGCTGGCCACCAGCAACACCAGGCCAATAAGCAGCCACATCAACGAGCGGGGCAGGGGCATGGGGTGATTCTGCAGCTCCGCATCCACTTCCCCGCCGAGAATGTCACCTTTGCCGCGCATACCCTGCCAGATGCTCCAGCCCATGGTGGCGGCAAATACCAATAGTAGAAGGCTGGCGTCCAGCCGCCCGATGTGAAGATCCCACACCAACCATGCGCTGAAAGCGGTAATCAGCGTGAGAATGGGCAATTCTTTGCGCAGGATCTGGGAGTGAACGGCGATGGGACTGATCACCGCGGTCAAGCCTAGAATCAGGGCGATATTGGTGATGTTGGAGCCGTAGGCATTACCCAGGGCAAGCCCCGGGCTACCCTGACTCGCTGCCAACGCCGAGACCACCATTTCCGGGGCAGAGGTGCCAAAGCCGATGATCACCATACCGATCAACAAGGGCGGCATTCCCAGGTGGCTGGCGGTGGAGACCGCGCCGTCCACAAACCGGTCGGCGCTCCACACCAGAACGATCAGGCCAATAATGACGGCGGACAGGGCTATGAGCATGAGGGCTCCTCTCGGGAATCAGAACAAGCAGACGAATGTGGCGGGGCATAATCGAGGGCTCATGGGATGGTGTCAAGAACCAATTTGCGATCTGTTGTATCGACTTCTACGATAAAAGGGTATCAATTCAGTTCGGAGGCGATTTGCAACATTTCCTGGAGTTGTGGCATCAGGCGGCACGAACCAGTGTGGGTTTTTTCTGGATGGCGCTGTGGGCCTTCGTCTTGGGCTATGTGATCAGCAGTCTGATTCAGGTGCTGGTTACTCAGCAACGCATGCAAAAACTCATGGGTAAGGAAGGCCCGCGCAGTGTGGCGCTAGGGACGTTTTTTGGCTTTTTGTCCAGCTCCTGCAGTTTTTCGGCGCTTTCAACCACTCGGGCTCTGTTCAGCAAAGGGGCCGGCTTGGCGCCTTCCCTGGCATTCATGTTGGCCTCAACCAACCTGGTTGTCGAACTTGGCATGGTCATCGCCATCTTTCTCGGTTGGCAGTTTGTGGTCGGTGAGTATGTCGGTGGGATGATGCTGATCCTCGTTACCTGGTTGCTTATCCGTATTACTCGCCCGCGCCGCCTTGAGCGACAGGCCCGCGAAAGGATGAAACCACCCGAGGCGCATGATGGTGACGCGGGAGATTGGCGACAGAAAATCCGCAGCGCCGAAGGGTGGCAGCAAATCGGCCAGACCTATGTGATGGAATGGCAAATGGTCTGGAAGGATGTGCTCATTGGTTTCACGGTGGCCGGCGTTATCTCCGCGATGGTTCCCGAGAGCTTCTTTCAGGCGATGTTTATGGGCTCGGGAGGGCAAAACGCCGCCAATCCCGGGTTCCTGGCGGTATTGGCGCAGGCAGTTGTTGGTCCGGTTGCTGCCTTTTTCACGTTCATCGGTTCAATGGGCAACATACCTCTGGCGGCGGTACTGTTCAGTCAGGGTGTGAGTTTTGCCGGTGTAATGGCCTTTATTTTCTCCGACCTGGTTGTGTTGCCCGTGTTACGCATCAATGCCGCCTATTATGGTTGGAAGATGGCGCTGTATATTCTGGCCCTGATGCTGGTGGGCATTGTCAGTGTGGCATTGGTGATGCACTACGCGTTGGTGGCGCTGGACCTGCTGCCCAGTCTTGAGGGACTGAAAACACCCTCCGAGCGACACTTTTTCCAGGTGAACTATCAGCTGGTCCTGAATCTGATGTTTTTAGCGGTGACAGTTGGGCTGCTATGGTTTTGGCGGAAAGGGCAACGAGCCCAGGAAGGTCATCACCATCACCATCACCACGATCATGGCGGGGCTTCGCTGACGGATCGGGTGTTGCAAGGGCTGTCAGTGCTTGCACTGTCCTGGTTGGCAGGGGGGTGGCTTGTCGGCTGGCTACTGCTGTAAATTGCAGTGCCGCTGACCATGCCCGGATCAAGACAAGGCTTCAGAGGTGCTTCGATCACCGGAGACAATCCGGTCCCGCCCAAGGGATTTTGCCCGGTATAACGCCTCGTCGGCGCGTTCGAACCAATGGTCGACACTTTCTCCTCGTTGCAGAATGGCCGTGCCAAACGAGGCGGTTACGGGGCCGGATGGACTGGTGAGGGTTTTGCGCAGCACCGACTGGACATGTTCGACGGCCGCTTGAAGCCCATTTGGTGTTGTCCCGGACATCAGAATCACAAACTCTTCGCCACCAAATCGGAACAGCTGGTCCGAACGTCGGGTATTGAAGGCCAGGACGCCGACGAAATCCACCAAAATGCGATCTCCGGTGTGGTGACCGTGGGTATCGTTTACCCGCTTGAAGTGATCCAGGTCGGCCAACACCAGACCGTACTCGGTGCCGAGGCGCTCGTGCTCGGACACGGCGCGGGCCAGCGCTTCATCCAGGGCACGACGGTTGCTGACCCCCGTGAGCGGGTCGAGCAGTGCCAGATGCTTCAGCCGGTTGCGTTGATGTTCGCTTCGGCGGGCAAAAACATAGGTGCAAGCGCACACCACCAATAAGGTGACCGAAAAGGACCATATCTGCTGACTGGAGCTGAAGGCGCTGCCTTCCAGGATCAGCAGTGCCAGGGCTCCAAGCGGCAAAAGCGCGGCAATCAGCGGGCGGGTGAGCATGAAACTGCAGATCAGTGCCGGGTAGAGCCAGAACAGGCCCACTTCGCCGGCGGTCAGGGATATGGCGATGGCGCCACCGGTGCAGGGGACCAAAGCGAGAAATAGCCCGGTGCAGGCGGTTTTGTGCGTGCGCCAGGCGTACAGTGTGGCGCCGACAATGGCTCCGAGAATGCCCAGATCGATCAGGCCAATCCAGTACTCTCCGCGCAGAAACCGCCAGACGGCAAAGGGTGTGATGCCAACGATCGCACAGGCGTTCATCAGGGTGATGACCGAGAGATGAAAATCGTTGCGTAGCCGATAAAGCATGACGGTCTCGTGTTGGCCAGTTGTGCGTCGTGGCTCGGAGCTGACAATGAGCCCATAGTGCCCCAGCAAGGTGCACGCCGACAAGTATTATGGCGCATTAATCATCTTGTTGCGACTGAGAGCTGCCGGGAGGTTGTATCGGGGAGACAGGCGGTTGTAGTCCGGGCGACCACGACGGTGGTCGCCCGGTTGAAGGGTTACGGCGTTTGGCTCAACTCCATTACCTCGGCGGCGGACAGGGGCTTTTCGTACACCCGCAGCTCGTCCATGGCGCCCTCGTAGGGCAGATCCCACCAGTTCACACCGAGGCTGAAGATGCCGGTGCCCTCGGTGAAAACGTGTGGGAAACCGGCGCCGGAGAAGCGCTCCTCACCGTTGATGTAAATGGACAGGGCGCCTTCGTCC
The DNA here is from genome assembly GCF_003762925.1 of Marinimicrobium koreense. Classification (NCBI taxonomy): domain Bacteria; kingdom Pseudomonadati; phylum Pseudomonadota; class Gammaproteobacteria; order Cellvibrionales; family Cellvibrionaceae; genus Marinimicrobium; species Marinimicrobium koreense. The sequence continues at coordinate 84,262 of NZ_RJUK01000002.1, read as the reverse complement.
ACCACCCAGGCGACGTGGCTCCAGGCGTCCTGGGGAATGTTCATGCCGGTACCCGCGTCATACCAGAGAGTGCCTGACCAGAGCATGGTGTGACCGTTCACGAAACCGTGCCCCATGGGCAGGAAGCTGATCCAGCTGTCCGGATTTCGGGCGCCGAAGAAGGTGGTGCTGAAGGCGTTCAGGGCGCTCGGGTTCAGCCAGAAGCTGACCGAATAGCGGTGGCTGGCGATCAACCCGCCGGGTAGCCGCACACCTGACTGACCGTCGAAGTAGGCGGCCTCGGCGCTGACTCCTGACACAAAATCAATCTGGCCGCCGGCCCAATCGATACGGGCGCCGCTGACCTGACCGGGCGCCTGTTGCCCTGTGGTGTCGTTCAGGTTGCCGTCGAAACTGTAGTGCGCCAGCAAGCCGTCGGGCGCCTGCTCGCGCACGGTCACCGGGTACTCACGGCTCTGTGTCTCGCCGTCATAGTGTACCGTGGCGCGTAAGGTGACCACCTGATCGCCCAGGCCGTGTTCCGGGCGATTGACTTGTCCATCAGTCGCGATCCACTGAGGCGCAGAGGATGACCATTCGATGGTGGCGTTGCGGGTCGCGCTCACCGGCAGGTCGATGTCATTTTGCAGCGGGGTTGAGCTGAACTCGATATCGTCGAGAATAGCTTGCAGTACCGCCTCGGTCGGGCGATCGGGCAGGCGGCTGCCCCACAGTGTGAGCCCAGCGTCGGATAGTGCACTGAAGGTCAGGTCGAAACGCTCGGCGGTTTCATTCCACTGGTAGGACAGTACGCCCTCATAATCGCCGTTGCTCAGCTCGACCGAAATGCGATCGTTGCCACCAAACCACCAGCGGCCTTCGATATCGCCCCGGATGCGGCCGTTGTTGGTGAGGGTGGCGAACCGGGAGGTCTCGATGTCGGCGGTGATGGTCTTGTCTTTCAGGATCACTTTGTAGTCACCCACCACGTCGGGGCGTTTGACCTTGCGCTGGCCCGGTTGCGCTTGGAGTGCTTTGTCGGCGTAGCGATAGGGCGCGGCGACCGGCCAGTCGGCGTCGTTAATCAGCAGCTCATTCACCCGGATGTTGTGGCGTTCTCCGGTTCCCGGGAAGCGACTGTGGGAAATCAGGAAATACTGCCCGGTGGCGTCATCGTAATAGGCGGAGTTGTGGCCGGGGGAGACGTAGCCCGTTCCCAGGCCTTCGCCGTCCTCGCCCAGTTCTCGGGTGAATAAATGGTTGCCCAGAATTTTCATGGCATAGGGTTCGATACTGTCATCGTCAAACAGTGGCAGGGCCGGGTCTGATTTTACTTCGGCCATATTATTGCCCTGAGCATCGAAGTAGGGACCGTCGGGCTGGCGCGAGCGTGCGACCCGTACGTTATAGCCGCCGTCGGCGCTCAGGCCACCAAAGGAGGTGAACAGATAGTAGTACTGGGTCTCCGGACTGTAGAGGATGTAGGGGGCTTCGATCCGGCTGTGGTTGCCGCCCATCAGGTGCTTGCCGTAGCCCTGGCCCGGCAGTGGAAAGCCGGTTTCCGGGTCCATCTCGAAGATGAAAAGGCCACCCGAGTAGGAGCCGTACACCATCCAGAGTTTGCCTTCGGCGTCAAAGAAGGCATCGGGGTCGACCACATTGGGGTGAATGCGGGCGTCATAAATGGTGCCGTCCTCGCTGGGCTGGCCCCACATGCCCGAGCGCAGAAAGATGCCCTCATTGCGGTAGGGCCCCTCGATATCGTCGGCCACCGCGATCCCCATGGCGGAGCGGGGCGAGTCACCCCGGCTGGCGTTGTAGTACATGTAAAAGCGGCCATCCTCAAGCTGGATGACATCCGCCGCCCAGAGCGTGTCGGTCTGGGCCCATTCGAAGGTTTCCCGCAGCTCGGCTTGGACGTCATCAAACAGCGGGTTGGCAGCGTTGGCGCCGTCGGCGACCTGCTGCCATTGCATCAGATCATCGGATTTGGCCGCAGCCAGATGGGAGCCGAACACATAGTAGGTGTCATCGACTCTGATGACCGACGGGTCGTGGACAGTGGCCTCTGCGAACTCGGGGGGTGCCCATTCATGGTCCGTAGCGGGGGCCGCGTGAGTGGTCGCCGCTCCGGCGGCGAGCAGCAGGGCCGCAGCCCCGATGAGACCGGGTAGGTCCTTGGTAGACATGGCTTTTACCTCGTTATTTGTCTTATTCATGGGTTCGAATGTTGAACCAGACGTTTGGTTTGGCGACATTATTGTATGATGATATGGCGTAATAATAAAATGTCGATATATCTGACAAAGTCCTCTTGAAAACTCAGAATCAAGTAAAATCAAAGGGTTATGAAATATCGGGTGGCGCGAGGCTTTATTTGGTGACAGACTGATTTGCCATAAAAAGTCATACAATTTATAACCAAAGGATTTGGCTCTCCCGGAGGGCCAGAATCGGACATTTTCATTGGACAGCACCCGCCGCCTCGCGTAAAATTGCCGGCGAAATTACACTTGGCCCAAATGCCGGTCAGCAGGATTGTATGAAGCGAGATGAGGCTGGTGTTTCATCTCGCTTTTTTGCACCCCGTGACCGGGCTTTCACTCGCGCGCAGTCCGTCTAGCATTCGCTGATCTTCGCACCCTTCGGGTCGTGCGGCTGCCTCGCTGAGCCTGTGAAAAGTCCGGTCACATGACGGCACGCCATCATGCTTGAGGAGGTTGACTTGACTACTGGGGCATCCACACCCGCTGTGCTTGTACTTGAAGACGGCAGTATTTTTCGCGGTACCGCCATTGGTGCCGAGGGCCTGTCGGTGGGCGAGGTGGTGTTCAATACCTCCATGACCGGCTATCAGGAAATCCTGACCGATCCCTCCTACGCCCGTCAGATCGTGACGCTGACCTACCCCCATATCGGCAACACCGGCGTCAATGCCGAGGACGCCGAGTGCGATCGAAGCTGGGCCGCCGGCCTGGTGATTCGGGACCTCCCCTTCCTGGCCAGCAACTTCCGCTCCGAGCAGTCCCTGCCCGAGTACCTGAACGCCCAGAACATCATCGGCATCGCCGATATCGATACCCGTCGCCTGACCCGGCTGCTGCGCGACAAGGGCGCCCAGAACGGCTGCATCATGGCGGGCGAGATCGACGAGGATAAGGCGCTTGCGGAAGCCAAGGGGTTTGCCGGCCTGAAAGGTATGGATCTGGCCAAGGTGGTCAGCGTGAAGGAACCTTATACCTGGAGCGAGGGTACCTGGTCCTTGGGCAAAGGGCATCAGGTCCCCGAGGGTGAGCGGCCCTATAAAGTGGTGGCCTATGATTACGGGGTCAAGCGCAATATTCTGCGTATGCTGGTGGATCGCGGCTGTGACCTCACCGTGGTGCCGGCTGAAACACCCGCCGCCGAGGTGCTGGCGATGAACCCCGACGGCGTCTTCCTGGCCAACGGCCCCGGCGACCCGGAGCCCTGCACCTACGCCATCGAAGCGATTAAAGAGATTGTTGAAACCGGCCTGCCGGTCTTTGGTATCTGCCTGGGGCACCAGTTGCTGGCCCTGGCCTCTGGCGCCAAAACACTGAAGATGAAGTTCGGTCACCACGGCGGCAACCACCCGGTGCAGGACCTGGAGACCGGACGGGTGATGATCACTGCCCAGAACCACGGTTTTGCCGCCGATGAGGCGAGCCTGCCGGACAATCTGAAGGCCACTCACCGGTCACTGTTCGACGGCTCCCTACAGGGCATTCACCGCACGGACAAGCCCGCCTTCAGCTTTCAGGGGCATCCGGAAGCCAGTCCCGGTCCGCACGACGCCGACGGCCTGTTCGACCACTTTATTGATTTGATGAAAGACGCGAAACGTTGATGGGTTGCCGCCTGCGGGCGGCCTCCGCGCAACGTCACCCTTCAACCGATTTCGCAGAGCGAGAAGATCATGCCAAAACGTACCGACATCAACAGCATTCTGATCCTGGGCGCGGGCCCGATCGTCATCGGCCAGGCCTGTGAGTTTGACTACTCCGGCGCCCAGGCCTGTAAGGCCCTGCGCGAAGAGGGTTACCGGGTGATCCTGGTGAACTCCAACCCGGCCACCATCATGACCGACCCGGCCATGGCGGATGCCACTTACATCGAGCCCATCGAATGGCGCACGGTGGAACAGATCATCGAGAAAGAAAAGCCGGATGTGGTGCTGCCCACCATGGGTGGCCAGACCGCGCTCAACTGTGCCCTGGATCTGGCCAAGCACGGCGTGCTGGAAAAGTACGGCGTCGAGCTGATCGGCGCCAACGAAGACGCCATCAACATGGCGGAAGACCGGGATCTGTTTGATCAGGCCATGAAGCGCATCGGTCTGGAGTGCGCCCGCGCCAAGATCGTCCACTCCATGGATGAAGCCCTGGAAGTGCCCAAAGAGTTCGGTTTCCCCTGCATCATCCGTCCGTCTTTCACCATGGGTGGCTCCGGTGGTGGTATCGCGTACAACTGGGAAGAGTTTGAGGAAATCTGTACTCGCGGCCTGGACCTCTCGCCGGTCAATGAGCTGCTGATCGATGAATCCCTGCTCGGCTGGAAAGAGTACGAGATGGAGGTGGTTCGGGACAAAAGCGACAACTGCATCATTGTCTGTTCCATCGAAAACTTTGACCCCATGGGTGTGCACACCGGTGACTCCATCACCGTGGCCCCGGCTCAGACCCTGACCGACAAGGAATATCAGATCATGCGTAACGCCTCCCTGGCGGTGTTGCGTGAGATCGGGGTGGAAACCGGCGGCTCCAATGTGCAGTTCGCGGTCAATCCGGACGATGGCCGGATGGTGGTGATCGAGATGAACCCCCGGGTATCCCGATCTTCCGCGCTGGCCTCCAAGGCGACCGGTTTTCCGATTGCCAAGATCGCGGCGAAGCTGGCGGTGGGTTACACCCTGGATGAACTGCAGAATGAAATTACCGGCGGTGCTACTCCGGCCTCGTTCGAGCCGACCATCGATTACGTGGTCACCAAAATTCCGCGTTTCACCTTTGAGAAGTTCGGCGACGCCGATGCCCGTCTGACCACCCAGATGAAATCCGTGGGGGAGGTGATGGCCATTGGCCGGACCTTCCAAGAATCCCTGCAGAAAGCCCTGCGCGGTCTGGAAGTGGGCTCGGCCGGCTTCGAATCCAAGGTGGACCTGAAGGATAACGATACCCCGGCGCGTCTGCGTCGTGAGCTGAACACCCCCGGGGCCGAACGCATCTGGTATCTCGGCGATGCCTTCCGTCTGGGAATGAGTGTCGAGGAAGCCTTCGAGGCGTCGAAAATTGATCCCTGGTTCCTGGTCCAGGTGAAAGACCTGATCGACAGTGAACAGGCGCTGGAAGGAAAAACCGTACAGAACCTGAACGCCGAGCTGCTGTTCCGCCTCAAGCGCAAAGGGTTCTCGGACAAGCGACTGGCCAAGCTGCTCGGCACCAGCGAGCAGGCGGTGCGTCAGCATCGTCACCAGTTGAACATCCGTCCGGCGTTCAAGCGGGTAGATACCTGTGCCGCCGAGTTCGCCACCTCCACCGCTTACATGTACTCCACGTACGAAGATGAGTGCGAGGCCAACCCGAGCGACAAGGACAAGATTCTGGTGATCGGTGGCGGCCCCAACCGTATCGGCCAGGGCATCGAATTCGATTACTGCTGTGTGCACGCCGCCTTCGCCATGCGCGATGAGGGCTACGAGACCATCATGGTCAACTGTAACCCGGAAACCGTGTCCACCGATTATGACACCTCCGATCGCCTGTTCTTCGAGCCGGTGACCCTGGAAGACGTGCTGGAAATCGTGCACAAAGAAAAACCCAAGGGCGTGATTGTGCAGTTCGGTGGCCAGACGCCGCTGAAACTTGCCCGCGCTCTGGAAGCTGAAGGTGTGCCGATTATCGGTACCACTCCGGATGCGATTGACCGCGCGGAAGACCGTGAGCGCTTCCAGCAGATGATCAACAAGCTGAATCTGAAGCAGCCGCCCAACGCCATCGTGCGCTCCTTCGAAGAGGCGCTGCAGGCCGCCAAAGAAGTGGGCTACCCACTGGTGGTGCGTCCCTCTTACGTGCTCGGTGGACGGGCGATGGAAATCGTCTATAAGGAAGATGAGCTGCGCGGCTACATGAATACCGCGGTAGAGGTTTCCGAAGATGCGCCGGTACTGCTGGATCACTTCCTGAGTGCCGCGATTGAAGTGGATGTGGATGCGGTCTGCGATGGTGAGCAGGTGGTCATCGGCGGGATCATGCAGCACATCGAGCAGTGTGGCGTTCACTCCGGTGATTCGGCCTGCTCCTTGCCGCCTTACTCGCTGCCGAAAGACGTACAGAACCTGATGCGTGAGCAGATCAAGGCCATGGCGTTGGAGCTGGGCGTCGTGGGCCTGATGAACACCCAGTTGGCCTATCAGGACGGCGAAATTTATGTGATCGAGGTGAACCCGCGGGCCTCGCGCACCGTGCCGTTTGTGTCCAAGTGCATTGGCGTGTCCCTGGCCAAGGTGGCGGCGCGCTGTCAGGCCGGTATCAGCCTGAAAGAGCAGGGTTTCACCCAGGAAATCGTGCCGGATTACTACAGCGTGAAAGAAGCGGTGTTCCCGTTCAACAAATTCCCGGCGGTGGACCCGATCCTCGGGCCGGAAATGAAATCCACCGGTGAAGTGATGGGGGTGGGCGACACCTTCGGTGAGGCCTTTGCCAAGGCTCAGCTCGGTGCCGGCAGCAAGCTGCCCACCACGGGCACGGCGTTCATCAGCGTACGCGATGTCGACAAGCCCGGTGTGGTTGTGGTCGGTAAGGAGCTGAACAGCCTCGGTTTCAAACTGGTGGCCACTCGTGGCACGGCCGCGGTGTTGAAGGAGGCCGGGCTCGAAGTGGACGTTGTCAACAAAGTGGCCGAGGGTCGCCCGCATATTGTGGACATGATCAAGAACAGTCAGATCAACCTGATTGTGAACACCACTGAAGGGCGGCAGGCGACCCGCGACTCGGCCTCGATTCGTCGCAGTGCGGAAAATCATCGGGTGTACTACACCACCACCCTGGCCGCTGGCGAGGCGGTGTGTATGGCACTGCGGTTTGGTCAATTTACACAAGTGCGGCGCCTGCAGGAGCTGCACGGGAGGATCGGTGCATGAGCAAGGTACCCATGACAGTGGAAGGCGCAGAAGCTCTGCGCGAAGAGTTACACGACCTGAAGAAAGTCCAGCGCCCGCGCATCAGCCAGGCGATTGCCGAGGCGCGCGAGCACGGTGACCTGAAAGAGAACGCCGAGTACCACGCCGCGCGGGAGCAGCAGAGCTTCTGCGAAGGCCGGATTCAGGAAATCGAAGGCAAGTTGGCCAATGCCCAGGTCATTGACGTCAAGACGATTCCGCCCAGCGGCAAGGTGATTTTCGGCACGACTGTGACCATCATCAACTGCGAGACCGAGCAGGAAGTAACCTATCGAATCGTGGGCGATGACGAAGCGGATGTGAAAGCCAACAAGATCTCCATCAATTCACCCATCGCCCGGGCCTTGATCGGCAAGGAAGAGGGGGATGTGGTCGAGGTGAAAACCCCCGGCGGTGAAGTCGAGTACGAAATCGACAAGGTGGAGCATATTTAAGTTTTGGTAATTTCGGGTCGCTCCGAAGGTTGCGTAGGGCGGATAAGGCCAAAGGCCGCATCCGCCGTAACCCAACCCCGACGCCGTGAACTCACCGCAATAAATTCGACAATTTCGGATTCGGCTTCGGATTGGCCCGGTACAACAACGCCATCTTGCCCACCTGCTGAACCAGCTCCACACCGGGCATGGCCGCCAGCTCATCGAGGAGCACCTTGCGGTCGTCCCGCTCGGCCACGGCAATCTTGACCTTGATCAGCTCATGATCATCCAACGCCCGGTTCAGCTCGGCGCGGACCCCGTCGCTCAGGCCGTTGTCGCCCAGGGTGACAATTGGCTTCAGGTTGTGCCCCAGGGCACGGAATTGTTTCTTGCGGTCGGCGCTTAGCGGCATGACAATACCTTCAAATCGTTTGGGTGAAAAAGCCTCTCATTGTAACGCATCTCCCCCGGAATCATCATGGCCAGATCCAAAAGCAGCAACCGTTGGCTGGACGAGCACTTCAGCGACCCTTACGTCAAACAGTCCCAGAAGGACGGCTATCGCTCCCGCGCCAGCTATAAGCTGATCGAGCTGGACAAGAAGGACAAACTGATCAAGCCCGGGATGAGCGTGGTCGACCTGGGGTCGGCGCCGGGTGGTTGGTCTCAGGTGGCCGCCGATCGGGTGGGCGACAAGGGCATGGTGCTGGCGTCGGACATTCTGCCCATGGACAGCATTGCCGGGGTCGAGTTTATCCAGGGTGACTTTACCGAGGAAGCGGTGCTGGAGCAGCTGCTGGCCGCGCTCAGTGGGCAGAAGGCGGACCTTGTAATCTCCGATATGGCCCCCAACATGAGTGGTATGAATGCCGTTGACCAGCCCGCCGCCATCTATCTGGTGGAGCTGGCACTGGATATGGCCCGGCAGGTGTTGAAACCTGGCGGGCATTTTGTTGCCAAAGTGTTCCACGGCGAGGGCTTTGACCCCCTGCTGCAGGACACGCGCGACGCCTTTACCAAGGTGGCAGTGCGCAAACCCGACGCCTCCCGGGCCCGCTCCCGGGAAGTGTATCTGGTCGCCCGGGGCTTCAAAGGTTGAGGCCTCGGCTGATCTATTGCCTCATAGGGTGCGTTTATTGGTATTGATGCGCTTATGGGCTCTATACTGTCACTGATTTGTTGTACAAAACGAGGGTATCTCCTTGAACGACATGACCAAAAATCTCATCCTGTGGCTGATCATCGCCGCCGTGCTGTTCACGGTGTTCCAGGGATTCAATCAGCCCGCCAGTAGCGAGACCCTCAGCTACTCGGACTTCGTGCGCTCGGTCAAGAGCGAGCAGGTCCGGGAAGTCACCCTGCAGGGCCTGAAGGTCCAGGGCACCTATTCTGACGGCAGCACCTTCCAGACCACGCTGCCCCAGATTGGCGACCCCAAACTGATGGACGACCTGCTGAACTCCAACGTGACGGTGCGTAACAAGGAGCCGGAGCGCCCCAGCCTGTGGCATCAGCTGTTAGTGGCCAGTTTCCCGATTCTGATCATCATTGCCGTATTCCTGTTCTTCATGCGCCAGATGCAAGGGGGCATGGGGGGCGGCAAAGGCGGCCCCATGAGCTTTGGCAAAAGTAAAGCCAAACTGCTCGGCGAAGACCAGGTCAAAACCACCTTTTCCGATGTGGCCGGGGTGGATGAGGCCAAAGAAGAGGTCAGCGAGCTGGTGGAATACCTGCGCGATCCCTCCAAATTCCAGCGCCTGGGTGGCCAGATCCCCCGGGGTGTACTGATGGCGGGCCCGCCCGGTACCGGTAAGACGCTGCTGGCCAAGGCCATTGCTGGTGAGGCAAAAGTGCCTTTCTTCTCCATTTCCGGTTCGGATTTCGTCGAAATGTTCGTCGGTGTGGGGGCGTCTCGTGTCCGGGACATGTTCGACCAGGCCAAGAAGCAGGCGCCTTGCATCATCTTTATCGATGAGATTGATGCCGTGGGCCGTCATCGTGGCGGTGGCCACGGCGGTGGTCACGACGAGCGCGAACAGACCCTGAACCAGTTGCTGGTGGAAATGGACGGTTTTGAAGGTAATGAAGGTGTGATCGTCATCGCCGCCACCAACCGTCCGGACGTGCTCGACAAGGCACTTCTGCGCCCGGGACGTTTCGACCGTCAGGTGGTCGTCGGCCTGCCGGACATCCGCGGCCGCGAGCAGATCCTGAAAGTGCATATGCGCAAAGTCCCCATTGATGAGCGTGTCGAGGCCAATGTGATCGCCCGAGGCACCCCCGGTTTCTCCGGCGCGGACCTGGCCAACCTGGTGAACGAGGCGGCCCTGTTCGCGGCCCGTGGCAATAAGCGCCTGGTGACCATGGAGGAGTTCGAGAAAGCGCGTGACAAGATCATGATGGGCGCCGAGCGTCGCTCCATGGTGATGAGCGAGAAAGAAAAGGAAAACACCGCCTACCACGAAGCGGGCCATGCCATTGTGGGCAAGATCGTGCCCGAGCACGATCCCATCCACAAAGTGACCATCATTCCCCGTGGCCGGGCCCTGGGTGTCACCCAGTTCCTGCCCGAGGGAGACAAGTACAGCATGAGCCGCCGGGCCATTGAGTCCAGCATCTGCACCCTGTTTGGTGGCCGGATTGCCGAAGATATGACTCTGGGCGCCGAAGGCATCACCACCGGCGCGTCCAACGATATTGAGCGGGCCACCGAGCTGGCACGCAATATGGTGACCAAGTGGGGTCTGTCGGAAAAGCTCGGTCCTCTGCACTACGGTGAGGACGAAGGCATGATGCCGGGCACCGGCTCGGCCAACTACTCCGGCGAAACCTCCAAGATGATTGACCAGGAAGTCCGCCGGATCATTGATGAGTGCTACAAGCGCGCCGAGCAGATTCTGCATGACAACCGGGATATCCTGGAGGCGATGAAAGACGCGCTGATGGAGTATGAGACCATCGACTCCGAGCAGGTCGACGACCTGATGGCTCGCCGCAAGGTGCGTCCGCCGCGCGACTGGCACGACGACGATTTCAATGGCCACCTCAAAGGCAAGGGCGGCGAAGCCGATGGCAAGTCAGACGGCAAAGGCGCCGAGGGTGAAGGCAAAGACAAGCCCATCGGTGGTCCCGCCGAAGACCACTGACCGCTCCCGGCGGCATTGAGTCATCAGTCTGTTATAATCCCCGGCCATTGCGCCGGGGATTTGTTTTTCCCCCGCCCGCTCAATACCCAATATCGCCCAACCAGTTGGAATTACCGCCCATGCGTTTTGGCGCCCACAGTCTGGACCTATCCCGACCCTGTCTGATGGGGGTTCTCAATACCACGCCGGACTCTTTCTCTGATGGTGGAAGTTACTATCAGGCGGGCCACCTGTCTCTGGACCTGGCCCGGCGGCGGGCCCAGCAGATGCTGGATGAAGGCGCCGAGATCATCGACATAGGTGGGGAGTCGACCCGCCCAGGGTCAACGCCGGTGAGTGAACAGGAAGAGCTGGACCGGGTGATCCCGGTCGTGGAAGCGGTGGCCGGTGAACTGGGCGCCCTGGTGTCGGTCGATACCAGTAACCCAGCGGTCATTCGTGAATCGGCCCGAGCGGGTGCCGGGCTGATCAATGATGTGCGTGCATTGCAGCGCGAGGGTGCTCTGGCCGCCGCCGCCAACACCGGGCTACCGGTGTGCCTGATGCATATGCAGGGCACTCCCGAGACCATGCAGGAGCGCCCCCAATACCAGGACCCGGTGGAAGAGGTTAAAGACTTTCTCCTCCAGCGGGTGTCCGCCTGCAAGGCTGCCGGGATCGGCGCCGAGCGGATTCTGCTCGATCCTGGGTTTGGCTTTGGAAAAACCCTGGAGCACAACCTGGCCCTGCTGCGTCGCCTGGGTGAATTTGACGCCTTGGGGTACCCGGTGTTGGTGGGCATGTCCCGTAAGTCCATGCTGGGGCACCTCCTGGGGCGCGAGGTCGGTGAGCGCTTACCCGGCAGCCTGGCTTTGGCGATGGCCGCCGCTCAGCGCGGTGCCTGTATTATCCGGGTGCACGATGTGGCGCCCACTCATGATGTTTTGGCAGTCCTGGCGGCGCTTTCGACCGATGCGTCAGCCGCCGACTCGCCGTCTACCCATTAACCAGTAAAGCATTTGAGCGGGAGCAAGGATCCTATGGCGCGACAGTATTTTGGTACCGACGGTATTCGTGGGCAGGTCGGCGAGCCTCCCATCACGCCCGACTTCATGCTCAAACTGGGCTGGGCTGCCGGTCGGGTACTGGTGGACCGCTTCTCCGGCCCGAATATGATTCTGATTGGCAAGGACACCCGGATCTCGGGCTACATGTTTGAATCCGCCCTGCAGGCGGGGTTGATCAATGCCGGTGTGGATGTCGGCCTGCTCGGTCCCATGCCCACCCCGGGCATTGCCTACCTGACCCGGACCTTTCAGGCCCAGGCCGGCATCGTGATCAGTGCCTCCCACAACGCCTACACCGATAATGGCATCAAGTTCTTCAGTGGCAACGGCACCAAGCTGCCCGATGACGTTGAGCTGGCCATCGAAGAGCAACTGAACCAGCCCATGACCACCGCAGAGCGGTTGGGCAAGGCGCGCCGTATCGAGGATGCCTCGGGCCGCTACATCGAGTTCTGCAAGGGCACCATGCCCTGGGGTTTCAGTCTGCAGGGGCTGCAGATTGTGGTGGACTGCGCCAATGGCGCCACCTACCACATTGCGCCGAGCGTGTTCAGCGAGTTGGGGGCCAAGGTGATTCCGGTCGCCACGGACCCCAATGGCACCAACATCAATCGCGGTTGTGGCTCCACCAAAACCGATCTGTTGAAAGAGAAGGTCATGGAGCTGGGGGCGGACCTCGGCATTGCCTTCGACGGCGATGGCGACCGGGTAATGTTCGTGGACCACCGGGGCGAGATTGTCGATGGCGACGAGTTGCTCTATATCATCGCCGATTACCAGCACCGCTATAGTGGCGGCTGCGACGGCGTGGCCGGCACCCTGATGAGCAACTTCGGGCTTGAGCTGGGCTTGAAAAAAATTGGTGTGCCCTTCGAGCGAGCCAAGGTGGGGGACCGTTACGTGATCGAAAAGATGCGTCAGAACGGCTGGACGCTGGGCGGCGAATCCTCGGGGCATATCGTCTGCAGCAACGTCACCACGACCGGGGATGGGATCATTTCCGCCCTGCAAGTATTGTTAGCGCTCACTACCATGGGCGAATCATTGAATAAAATCAAAAAAGGCATGAATAAAATGCCTCAGACCATGATCAACGTGCACCGCTCCCGGCAGATCGATCTGGATCAGGACGCCACCATTAAGGCGGCGGTCGCCAGCGTCGAGGACAAGCTGGCCGGCACCGGCCGGGTGTTGCTGCGCCCCTCTGGTACCGAGCCGGTGGTACGGGTCATGGTAGAAGGGGAAGACAAAGTAAAGGTCAAGGAACTGTGCCAGGAACTGGCCACTACGGTAGAAAAGGCTCTCAACTAGAAGAGCCGCTACACTGAAAAAGAGAGCAACACGAGACCCATCAACCAACATGAGAGAAAAGCGGGGTCAGAGCGCGATTTGGGATTGTATGTTATGCCCAACTTCGCTAACATTGGCGCCCGCTTTAAGGGGGACCCCTTGAGCGAGAGACACAGCCGCCAACGCCTGGTCGTTGGCAACTGGAAAATGAACGGCAGTCTGGCCGAAAACGCCTCACTGCTGAATGGTATCACCGCCCATTGGCAAGGCGCGGAAGGTGTAGAAACGGCCCTGTGCCCACCTTACGTTTACCTGAGCCAAGCCGCCGAAGCGCTGTCCGGAGGCCCCATTAAACTGGGTGCGCAAACGGTAAGCGAGTACTCGAACGGCGCATACACCGGAGAAGTGTCCGGAGCGATGCTGGCTGACCTGGGATGCCGCTATGTGATCGTGGGTCACAATGAGCGGCGTCGAATGCAGGGTGAAACCAGCGACCGGGTCGCAGAGAAGTTTCACGCGGCTCAGCAAGCGGGCTTGACTCCCATTCTCTGTGTCGGTGAATCCGAGCAGGAACGGGACGCCGGTATGGCGCTGGAAACCATAGGCCACCAATTACTGGTCGTGGTCAAGCGCGTCGGACTTGAGGCGTTTGCGCGTGCGGTGGTGGCTTACGAGCCGGTATGGGCCGTAGGCACCGGGAAAACCGCCAGTCCCGAACAGGCGGAAGAAGTACACCGCTTTATTCGCGCCGAGTTGGGCGAACTGGGGGCCAGAACGCAGATTTTGTACGGAGGCAGCGTCAAGCCGGGTAATGCCGAACAACTGTTCGCACTGCCGGATATTGACGGAGCCTTGCTCGGAGGCGCTTCCCTGAACGCCGACGATTTTGTCGCCATTTGCAGAGCCGCCGCCTGAGGGCGGGGCTTTGAAGCAGCGTATCGAATACGCCACGTTTTAAAGAGTAGAGACGAAACACCATGGAAACACTCGTTCTCGTTGTACACATTCTGACCGCCCTGGCCATTATCGCTCTGATCCTGCTCCAGCAGGGCAAGGGCGCGGTTGCCGGCGCCTCTTTCGGCTCCGGCGCCTCCCAGACCGTGTTCGGCAGTCAGGGCAGCGGTGGATTTTTCACCCGCATGACCGGCATCTGCGCCGTCGTTTTCTTCGCCACCAGTTTTGGCCTGGCCATCATCGCCAAGAACAAAGCCGGCGTCGGTATCGACAGCGATATTCCGTCAGCGGTAGAACAGTCCGCCCCGGCCGCGCAAGACTCTGAAGTCCCGGCCGTGGAAGAAGAAAGCAGCGCGGACGAGGTTCCAGAAGTACCGGCTGAGTAATCAGCCGTTTAGAAAACAGTTAGTTTGACCCCTTATATGCCCAAGTGGTGGAAGGGGTAGACGACGCACAGGGATGTGCTAGTGTCGCGGTAGGCAGGAAGCCGGGAGCGACCACGCGTAGCGTGTCGGAAATCTGGCACGGACTAGGCAAAGAAAGATGCAATTAGTTTGACCCCTTATATGCCCAAGTGGTGGAATTGGTAGACACGCTATCTTGAGGGGGTAGTGGCGCAAGCCGTGCCGGTTCAAGTCCGGCCTTGGGCACCAAATAAAGGAAGGCTCTCCGCTGTGCGGAGGGCCTTTTTTTATGTCTGCCAGTCCGGACCAAGGTCCGGCGTGGGCTCGCCCTATGGTGCTTGGTTCGCGTAGGGTGGATAAGGCCGAAGGCCGCATCCACCGTTGCCATCTCCACCCTATCTCCCATGTCCTGACCAAACGACGTAAGTCCCAACGATCAGGTATAGTAATACCCAGTCCCGCCCCATCGACGGGATGCTATGGAAGGTTATAAAGGATAACGCTATGTCTGATTTCCTCTGGCCGGGATTGATCCTGGCCGCTGTCCTGATCTGGGCGGTGTGGTGTTTTAACCGCCTGGTGCGTCTGCGCAATCAGGTGCGAACCGCCTGGAGCGATATTGATGTGCAGCTGGCGCGCCGCCATGATCTTATTCCCCAATTGGTGCGCACCGTTCAGGCCTACACCGATCACGAACGGAGTCTCTTGACCGCCGTGACCGAGCTGCGAGCGCGGGCTGTCGAGAGCCAGCATCCAGGTCAGCTCGCCGCCCTTGAGAACGAGTTGGAGCAGTCGCTGTCTCGCCTTTTCATTCTCCAGGAAAGCTATCCGGACCTGAAAGCCGATGGCAACTTCAGTCAGTTGCAGCGCGACCTGGTGGAGACCGAGAATCTTCTGCAGTATGCACGGCGGTTTTACAACGGTGCGGTGCGTGCGCTCAATGATCGGGTGCTACAGTTTCCGGACCTTCTGATTGCGCGAGTAGCGGGCTTTTCAACGGCTGAGTTTTTCAGCGCAGCAGAGGATCAACGTGACGTGGTTTCGGTGAACAGGGAGGGAATGAAATGAAAGCGTTCTTGAATGGTCTGTTACTCGCTTTTTTCCTGGCGTTAGGCGTACTTCCGGCGTCAGCGCAGGAGCGGGTTCTGAATTTTCATTCAGACATCGTGGTCGAGGCCGACGGCACGCTTGATGTGACCGAGACCATCGAAGTGCGGGCCGAGGGCCGGAATATTCGCCGCGGCATCTATCGGGATTTTCCAACCCGCTATCGGGACCGTCGTGGTGACCGTGTCGTCGTCGGGTTTGAAGTGGTCAGTGTCACCCGCGATGGCAAACCCGAGCCCTGGTTTACCGAAGACCGGGCGAACGGCATTCGAATCAATACCGGCGACGACAGCTTCCTGCCGACGCCGCTCACCACCACCTACCGGATTCGTTATCGCACCAACCGGCAATTGGGGTTCTTCGAGCAGCACGACGAGCTTTACTGGAATGTGACCGGCACAGGATGGATGTTTGACATTGCGTCGGCCTCGGCTCGGGTGCACTTGCCCAAGCCGGTGCCGGCCAGTCAATTGCAGTTGGATGTTTATACCGGCCCGCAGGGCAGTCGGGCCCAGCTCGCCCAAGCCGAGGTGACTGAACCGGGCGTGGTGCGTTTTGCCACCACTCAGCCGCTGGGTGTGCGAGAGGGGCTGACCATTGTGGTGGGTTTTCCAAAAAATCTGGTGGAAGAACCCTCCGCGGGGCAAACGGTCATCTGGTTTCTGACCGACAACCGGGCGCAGTTGCTCCTGATCATCGGGCTGCTGGCGGTGTTCGGTTACTATTTTCATCACTGGCGCCGAGAGGGACGTGATCCTCAGACGGGTCCGGTGTTTGCGCGCTATTTTCCGCCCGAGGATTTCTCGCCCGGCGGTTTGCGTTACCTGGCCAAGGCGCGCTATGACGATCGATGTTTCGCGGCGGACTTGGTGCACTTGTCCGTGAAGGGCCTGGTTGCCATTCACCGTGACAAAAAGTGGCACTCAGACAACTGGCGGCTGCAAAAACTCAGTGACGCGAACGACGTGGAACTCGCCCCAGCCGAGCGCGCCCTGTTTTCCCGGTTGTTCGTGGACGCAGACGAATTGGCTCTTGAACAGGCGAATCACACCATTTTGGGTGAAGCGAAACGCCAACATCAGCGGGCGCTCAAGCAGCGCTTCAAGCCCCGCTATTTTGTCGACAACGTGGGGATTACCGTCAAAGGCGCGCTGGCTTCTGTGGCGTTGGGTGCGGTGGCGTTTTGGTTGGTGGGTAATCTGGCCTCTCTGACGTTCTGGGCGCTGCTGTCGGTGGTGATTCTTCTCAATGGCGTGTTCGCCAACCTGATGCGCCGCCCCACTCGGGAGGGGCGTAAGCTGCTGGACCACATCGAAGGCCTGAAGTTGTACCTGTCGGTGGCGTCCGGAGACGAAATCGCGGGCCTGGAGCACCGCAACGCGGATGAGCCGCCACTCAACGCCGAGCGTTACGAAAGCCTTCTGCCGTTTGCATTGGCCCTGGGGGTTGAAGAGGCCTGGACCGGTCAGTTCATCAAAGCGGTGGGTATGGAGGCCGCCACCAATGCGGCGCGCGCTATGCATTGGTATCACGGTCCGCTTGGCCGGGGTGGCTTGGCGAGTCTGGGCAGTGATCTGGGCAAGTCGCTCAGCTCACAGATTGCCTCCTCGTCGGTCGCACCCGGTACCAGTTCGGGTGGCGGGGGCGGCGGTTTCTCCGGTGGTGGCGGTGGCGGCGGAGGTGGCGGCGGCCGCTAGCCGTTAGCGCCCGAGACCGTTAAGATCAGGGTTTAGGTCTACCGGAGCCCCCATGAGTCTCAAGCAGATCGATCAGTTGCTGAATCCGCGCTCGGTGGCGGTCATCGGTGCGTCCAACAAGCCGAATCGTCCGGGCAATGCCGTGATGCGCAATCTGCTGCAAGGCAATTTTGCCGGGCCGATCATGCCGGTGACACCCAAGTACCAGGCGGTCAACGGGGTGTTGGCCTACGGCTCGATCGAGGCGCTGCCGGAGGTGCCGGATCTGGCGATCATCTGTACCCGGGCGGCGCGGGTACCGGTGTTGATCCAGCAATTGGGCAAGAAGGGCACGCGCAGCGTGATTGTGATTGCCGCCGGACTGGATGAGGTGCATACCGCCCAGGGCACCAGCCTGCAGGAGCAGATGCTGGCCATTGCCCGACACTGGGGAGTGCGGCTGCTGGGGCCCAATTGTCTGGGGTTGTTTGTACCCGCCATCGGGCTGAACGCCAGCTATGCCCACACTCATGCGCTGCCGGGCAAGGTGGCCTTTGTGTCCCAGTCCTCCGGGGTGTGCGTCACCATTCTCGATTGGGCGCGCCGGCGGCGCATCGGTTTCTCCCACTTTGTCGCTCTGGGCGATGGGGCGGACATCGACTTTGATGAGTTGATCGATTACCTCGGGCGCGACCCCAAGACCCGGGCCATTCTCCTGTATATCGATTCCATCCGCGATGGGCGGGCCTTTCTGTCGGCGGCCCGAGCTGCAGCTGCGGGTAAGCCGATTCTGCTGATCAAGGCCGGGAATGCCCGCGAGGTGTCGGATGCGGTCAGCCGGTTGCCGGCCGAACAGCGCGGTTCCGACCGGGTGTATGATGCGGCCTTCCGGCGTGCGGGGATGCTGCGGGTGCAGGACCTGAGGGACCTCTTTGCCGCGGTGGAAACCCTCGCTTATGGCCGGGAACTGACCAGTGAGCGGTTGGTGATTCTGGGCAACGGTAATGGTCCTGCCGCCATGGCGGCGGATGCGCTGATTGAGCGCGGTGGGCATCTGGTGACCTTCAGCGAGCAGACCGAGCAGGCGCTGGCCCGGTTGGTGCCTCGCGGTGGGCGTGCCCGCAACCCGGTCAACTTGCTGGGCGATGCCCCGCCGGAACTCTATCGGGAAGTGCTCTCGGTGATTCTGGCCAGCGGTGAGGCAGACAACATTCTGGTGATGCATGCGCCTTCGGCGCTGCACGTTGGTGAAGTCTATGCCGAGGCGGTGTTGCATGCCTATGAGGCACACGCCGGGCGCAAGCCCAACCTGCTGGTGAACTGGATGGGCGAGGAAGCGGCTTATCCGGCCCGGGAGCGGTTTGCCCAGGCGGGTATTGCCTCCTTTCGTACACCTGAAGGCGCCGTGGCGGCCTTTATGTACCGGGTTCAATACCGGCGCAACCAGAAACTGCTGTCGGAAACCCCGGACTCGGTCAGCGAGCTGATTCCCCACCACCCGGTATCGGTGCGCGCGCTCATCGAGCGGGCGCTGGCGTCACCGCGGTTCGAGCTGTCCGTTCCGGAGTCGGCCGAGATGATGGCGGCTTACGGTATTCGCACCCGGAATCCGGACGCTGAGGACAGCGCCCAAGAGGTGTATCAGGATGGCGTTGCGCTGCGCATTCAGGTGCGGGTCGACCCGGTATTCGGGCCGGTCATCGCCCTGGGAGAAGCGGGAGGCACTGCCGACTGGCTGTATAACGCCGTGGTGGCTCTGCCGCCTCTGAATATGGCCCTGGCCCGCTACCTGGTGATTCAGGCCCTGGCCGAGGGCAAGATCCGCGAGCGCCATCAACCGCTGGAGCGCCACTCGCTCTGCTTGCTGTTGAGTCAGGTCAGTCAGCTGGTGGTCGACAATCCCGAGCTGGTCAGCCTTGATCTGCAACCGGTGGTGATGCGGCAGGGCGTCTACACCGCGCTGGAGGTCTCGGCCCGTCTTGCCCCGGCCGAGCAGGCTCGTCCCATGGCCATCCGGCCTTATCCCAAAGAACTGGAGGCGCGAGTGACCCTGAAGGATGGTCGCTCGGTGTTGCTGCGCCCGATCCGGCCGGAAGATGAAGCCCGTCAACAGGCTTTCGATCATGCCCTGAGCCGGGAGGACCGTTACAACCGCTATTTTGGCGAGGTCTCCGAGTTTTCGCACGAGCAGATGGCCCGTGTGACCCAGATCGACTACGACCGGGAGATGGTGTTCATCGCCACCGAGCGCGACGAACGGGGTGAGGAGGTCACTCTGGGGATGGTCCAGGCCCAGATGGACCCGGACAACCACGAAGGCGAGTTCAGCATTGCCATTCGCAGTGATCTTAAGGGGCTCGGGCTGGGACGGTTGCTGCTGGGTAAAATGTTGGACCACTGCCGCGCTCAGGGCACCCGGCGCCTGATCGGGTGGACTCTGCCGCAAAACCGGGGCATGGCCAGCCTGGCGCGGAGCCTCGGTTTTCAGGTGAAGTATGATCCGGAGGAGGAAGTGGTCGATATGCAGATTGAGTTGAGGGCGCCCGACTGAGCTTCCTGGCGTTGGATCAACCCACAGGGCTCGCCTTCACTTCAGCACTATAATCAGAGAACCCATTAAGAGTTCATTGCCATTAAGGGAGATTACTATGAGTGAGCAGCACAGCCATCCGCATACTGTAAAGGACCCCGTTTGCGGCATGATCGTTGATCCGCACACCGCAAAGCACAGCAGTCAACAAGGGGGGAAAACCTGGTACTTCTGTTCGCCACGCTGTCAGTCCCGGTTTGACGAAAATCCAGAGCAATATCTTGGGGAGCCGCCACCGCAGGAGGAGTCAGTATCTCCGGGCACGATGTACACCTGTCCGATGCATCCGGAAATTCGCCAGCCGGGCCCGGGCGACTGTCCCATCTGCGGCATGGCGCTGGAACCCGAACAGGTGAGCCTGAATGAGGGGCCCTCTGAAGAGCTCAAGGACATGACCCGTCGGTTCTGGGTTGGCCTGGTGCTGGCCTTACCCGTGCTGGTGATCGAAATGGGGGGGCACCTGACCGGGTTGGATCATATCGTTCCGGCGCAGATGTCCAATTGGATTCAAGGGGTGCTGGCCACGCCTGTGGTGCTCTGGTGTGGCTGGCCCTTCTTTGTCCGGGGCTGGAAATCCGTCGTCAGCCGCAACCTGAACATGTTTACCCTGATCGCCATCGGCACCGGTGTGGCGTTGATTTACAGTCTGGTGGCTACGTTGGTACCTCAGGTGTTTCCGGAGGCTTTTCGCCAGGACGATGGGGCGGTTGCTGTTTATTTTGAGGCCGCGGCGGTCATCGTCGTGCTGGTCTTGCTCGGGCAGGTGCTCGAACTGCGTGCGAGGGAGAAAACCTCCGGAGCCATCAAGGCCCTGTTGGATCTGGCCCCGGCAACGGCACGAAAGCTGGACGATGATGGCAGCGAGGCGGATGTGCCGCTCGACCAGGTCAAGGTGGGCGATCGCCTGAGAGTGCGCCCGGGTGACAAGGTGCCGTTGGATGGCGAGGTGCTGGAGGGGCGCTCAAATGTGGATGAGTCCATGGTGACCGGCGAACCTCTGGCGGTCAGTAAAGAGGCGGGTGACCAGGTCATTGGCGGGAGCATCAATCAGCAGGGCAGCTTTATCATGAGAGCCGATAAAGTCGGCCGTGACACCATGCTGTCCCAGATTGTACAGATGGTCGCCAGCGCCCAGCGCAGCCGGGCTCCGATTCAGGGGCTGGCGGATAAAGTGTCCAGTTGGTTTGTGCCCGCCGTCATTGTGATCGCGCTCATTGCGTTCGTCGCATGGTCCCTTTTTGGTCCGTCGCCATCCATGGCGTACGGGCTGATCGCGGCCGTCAGCGTGTTGATCATTGCCTGTCCTTGTGCCTTGGGGTTGGCGACGCCCATGTCGATCATGGTGGGTGTCGGACGGGGCGCTCAAAGCGGAGTTTTGATCCGCGATGCGGAAGCCCTGGAGCGTATGGAAAAAGTCGATACGGTGGTGGTGGACAAAACCGGCACCTTGACAGAAGGCAAACCTCAGGTGACCCGGCTCGTTCCCGCCGAGGGGTTTACCGAGGAGGACCTGATGCGCGTCGCCGGCGGTCTGGAAAAAGGCAGTGAGCATCCATTGGCCCACGCCGTTCTCGATAAAGCCAACGACATGGGCCTGAAACTACCGGACGCTGACGATTTCCATTCTCCCAATGGCAAGGGGGTCACCGGCACTATTGAGGGTCAACGGGTATTGCTGGGTAATCGCCTGTTGATGGAATCGGAAACGGTCGATACCGCTGACTTTGATCAGGAGGCCGAACGGCTGCGCAAAGATGGGGCGACGGTGATCTTTGCCGCCGTTGATGGAAAAGTCTGTGGCTTACTGGCGATTGCCGATCCGATCAAGGAAACCACCGAAGCGGCCATCGCCGCGCTTCAGAAAGACGGCATCCGGGTCGTCATGCTGACTGGGGATAATCGCACCTCGGCTGAAGCCGTTGCTCGAAAGCTGCATATTGATGAGGTGGAGGCGGAGGTACTGCCCGAAGACAAGGGCAAGGTTGTGCAGCGCCTGAAAGACGAAGGTCGCGTGGTGGTGATGGCGGGCGATGGAGTGAATGATGCACCGGCCCTGGCAACGGCTGATGTCGGTGTGGCCATGGGCACAGGAACCGATGTCGCTATTGAAAGTGCCGGTATTACCTTGCTGCGGGGCGACCTTATGGGGATTGTAGAAGCCCATCGGCTGTCATTGGCGACCATGCGAAACATCCGGCAGAATCTGTTTTTTGCTTTTATCTACAACTCGGCCGGCGTACCCATCGCAGCGGGGGTTTTGTACCCGTTTGCGGGAATCCTGCTCTCGCCGATTTTTGCGGCGGCGGCTATGTCGCTGTCCTCGGTGAGTGTCATTGTCAACGCCCTGCGTTTAAGGGTGGTCAAGTTAAGGCGTGACCACTAAAAGATCGCGTGATCCATGCGTCAATGATCTTGACCAGGCGTTCGGACGGCGGAACATAGGCCTGCGCGATATAATCGCTTTCGAGAATCCGGGCGAAGGTGCTTTTGGTGAGTTTGCCGCCTTTGTAAACCCCCTTACTTCCGTGCCCGGCGACGGGCTTGAAAAACCATTGGCGCCGCGTTTGCCAAAGCTCCTCCTGCATTGGTGTTAATTTCGATCAGGCGCGGCCCGTCCAACCCCAGGTGAAAATCGTAGCCCATAAAGGCGCCTGTGGGCCCAGGGTCCAGTTGCGCCGTCTTCGGCGCCCAACTGCAGGGCGATGTCGCGGGCGACGGCTGGCCGATCAAGCGTAATGCAGGCACAGCACTGGTTAAGCGTCGCGGCTGCAGTCTGTCCCTGGGAGTCACGAAACAGTGTCATGGTCTGTCAATCAAGTCCGTTCGCACTTTGCTCGAATCGCTCCTATTCTAAATAGGATCATGACGTTACATATGTCCCCTTCCCCTGGACTTTTTCGATTCCATCTGATGATCTTTCATCTGGTCCATCATCATCTGCATCATATCCATGCGCTTGTTCATCATGGCGTTGCACTCCTCCATATTCTTCGATCCCTTGGACATGCCTTCCATACCTTCCATGTCTCCACGCATCATCTGCATTCCTGACTGCATGGCGTTCATATGCTCCTGCATCAGTTGCTGGCGCTTCTGAGGGTCTTGCTCTTGCTTGATTTGATTCATGAGCCTTTGCATTTCCTGCATGTGCTCATGCATGGCAGGCATTCCCTGACCCTGCATTTTCATAGGGTTGTCTGCTTGAGGAGCCTCTTGGGCGAAAACCGGTGCCGCAAGAATGGCCGCAATAGTGAGTGCCCGAGTAAAGTGTTTCATGATGTTCTCCTGATCTATTGAGCCAACGTTGTTGGGGTTGAGCTGAGATCACAGAATTTAAATGTACTTGCCGCCACTTGAAGTCAGCGTTTTTCAGCTTCCTTTCGGCCTTCTGCCAGGCCACGGCGATAGGCTTCATCGGCACCCTGTTGGTGCTGTTCGCCATGACCCTGCCCACCATGGCTTTTATGCATTAAAATATGCATGAGTGGGCACAGGAGGATGATCAGATAGGGTAGGTAGGGGAGGACATGGGGGCCGTGCTCCACAAATAGAAAGTAAAGCGCTGCGCCGACCAGTACGAGCGTTGCCAAGCCGTGAAGGCTGGTCCAGTATCCAGATTTGCCATTCATTGGGTTGCTCCATAGTGATGTTTCCGTTCCCAGTAGCCGTCTGGTCGCCAGGCAGCCGAAGAAACCCTTGTCCATTACTATAGATAAGGCTAGAGCGGTGAGTAACCTCCGACATTGATCTGCGTCAACTTGGCCGCTTATAAGTAAGGAGGGTATTGTTGCCTCTGTTCTTACAGGGCTGTGGGGCTGTATCCAAAGGGACCCCGGTTTAAAGCTTTGCCAGCGCCTTGATGTGGGCCACGGCGCTGCGCCCCAGGGCTGACAGCGCATAGCCCCCCTCCAGGGTCGAGACAATGCCCCGGCAGTGGTCGTTCGGATTATCAATCTCGTGACTATGGTCCACCAGAGTGCGTAGCTGTTCGCTCACCCACTGGTAATCCCGGTCAGTCAGGCTGATGGAGGACATATCGTCTTCCTCATGGGCGTCAAAACCGGCGGAGATCAGTAAGAGTTGTGGACGAAAACGCTTCAGCGCGGGCAGCCAACGCTCGGTGATGGCCGCCCGAAACTCCTCACTCCGGCAGGTGGCGGGCAGTGGCACATTGACGATGTGGTCGCGCTTCACGTCAATAGGTGTGCCCGGGTAGAAGGGGTGCTGAAAGCTGGAACAGAATAAGACCCGAGGCTCATCATAGAACATGGTCTGGGTGCCATTGCCGTGGTGGACATCGAAATCGGCGATGGCGATCCGTTGCATTCCGTGCTGCGCAAGCGCGTGGGCGGCGGCGATGGCAACATTGTTGTACAGGCAGAAGCCCATGGCCCGATCCGGCTCGGCGTGGTGGCCCGGCGGGCGCACGTTGCAGAAGACCGCATCGGTCTCTCCTGCCATCACCAGGTCCACACCATAAGCGGCGGCTCCGGCGGCGTGCCGGGCGGCCTCCAGGGTGTCGCGACTCAGGTAGACATCGGTGTCGAAGGGCAGAATCTGATCCTCTCCCAGGGTTCTGGCCGCCTCGGCCAGACGGTCCAGATATTCCGCCTCATGGACCCGCAGCAGTTGCTCCCGGGTGACCGCCGGCGCCTGCTTGTGCAGCAGCAGCCCGTCCAGGCCGCTGGTCAAGAGGCGATTGTTGATGGCATCCAGACGTTCCGGGCACTCCGGGTGGCCGTCGGGCATCCGGTGTCGATGGCAGCTCGGGTGGGAGAGGATGGTCGCCAGCATGGATTGCCTCCGGGTTGGGCACCCATGCGGTGCCGAAACGATGACCGCCGACCGCGCGAGCGATGCGGAAGTGAGCGATACGGTGCGGTCCAGCGGCTTTGATCCTAAAGCAGTTGATCTCGCTGAGTCCAGCCCGGCCTTGATCAAAGTCACAAAAGTTGAAATTGACGACATTGTGGGGGAGCATCTTGCGATGAAAACCGCTACCCTAGAGGTGTCAAGAAACTGCTTGTAAAGCAGTCAATAAAACGGCTATGGTTGTAATGACTATATGGGTCGAATCAAAATAACATGGAAAACTATTCGAATATGACGTCAAAAGCGCTGAAACTAACAAAAAGAAGCCTTTTCCGGGCAGAAGCTGTTCTGTTTCTGTTAGTAATATTCACAATTATTGCGATTGTCGCCGAACGCCCTCTCCTGCAAACCAGCATCACCCTGGATGCCAGCGACGGCTTTGTGGCGAAATACGATGACTCTGGTAATGGTGGTTTGTCCACCTCCGAGATTACCGATCCGAACGGTATGAGTTGGGTGTGTAATCTGGCTGAAAGCGACACCTACATGTATTGCGGCTTCGAGTTGGTACTTGATGAAGAGCGGGATAGCGGCTTGAACCTGAGCAACTTCGATCAGGTTCGCTTCTGGATGGATTACAAAGGCCCAACCCAGTCAATCCGGTTATATCTGAGGAACTACGATCCGCGTTACAGTAAACCGCACGTTAATGACAGTACAAAGTATAACCAGGTTGAGTTCAACGCTGACCTGGCCGAGGGTGGACAGTGGATCGAGCTTTCCATGTCGGACTTTTTTGTCGCCAACTGGTGGTTTCAGGCCAACCGTCTGCCGCCAAACCTGGCCCTGCCCCAGTTTGACAATATTGTCGTGATTGACGTCCAGACCGGTACCAGCGGTCGGGAAGGAAAGCACGAGTTTACGCTGTCTGAAATAGAGTTTACCGGCCAGGTGATCTCCAGCGAGCGCTGGTACCAGGTTATAGTTGGCACCTGGTTGGGGCTTGCGATGCTGTTTTTGATAGTGCGCACCTGGCGTCTCAAACAGGAGTTGAATCAGCGTCAAGCGCGTGAACGTGAGCTTATGCAGGTCAATCAACTGCTCGACAGTCGAAGCCGGACTCTGGAGGAGAAGTCAAAGACGGATCCCCTGACGGGTGCGTTTAACCGCAAGGGGATCGAAGATGCCATTGCGCTGGGCCTCATCGAGCGGCGCGAAGGAAAGCCATTGTCACTGTTAATGGTGGATGTGGATCATTTCAAAACCATTAACGATCATTACGGGCACGCGGTGGGCGATCAGGTGCTGACCGGGCTCTCTTCCCTGGTCAAACACAATATCCGCGGGACCGATCTATTTGCCCGCTGGGGCGGCGAGGAGTTTGTGTTGGTCTGTCGCGATACCGAGCTGCGTGAGGCCGCCGGGCTGGCAGAAAAACTGCGGGCCCTGTTGGCGGAGGAACAGTTCGAGCAGGTAGGGCGAATCACCGCCAGCTTCGGGGTCGCCACCTTACGTCAGGGCGAAACGCTGGATGAGATTTTCAATCGGGTGGATCAGGCGTTGTACAAAGCCAAAGAGTTTGGTCGCAACCGCGTGGAAGTATCCTGGTAGTTGGGTTACCACCAGGCTTTGCCCCACATCTCCGGGTTGGCCCAGAAGCGCGGATTGTTCCAATCCCGCTTGTGATTGTAGTTACTGATGTTGTAGGTGTAGAGCGTCTGGTTGTGCCCCTCTTCCTCGATACGGGCCTGGCGTCGGAAGCCCAGGCCGATGAAATCGGTGAGGCTCCAGCCGGCACCGTCAGTGACCAGAACGCCAATCTGCCGGGTGCCGTAGTTGCGCAACTGACCGATAAGGGTTTGGCCGGCCGGGTGGCTCAGATGTTCAAGGCTGTCGGTGACCAGGGCCAGGTCCTGAGTGCGGGGCAGGCTGAGGCCCTGTTCGGTATCGGCGGCATCCAGACAGGTCAGTTGACACTGGCCGTGGGTATCGCGCCAGCGTTGGGCAATGGCCTGGGCCTGCTCGCCAACGGCGACGATGGAGTCGGGCTCGCAGGCGTCAACGAGGGCGGCGATGGCTTGCGTGCTGGTCTTCATGGCGATGCGGCCTCGGTTCGTCAGTATTGCGTTGGATTACGCGCTGCGCGCTCCGATGCGTCGGACCGATCCGACCTACTGGAGCTCTTCCTGCAATTCTTCCATGAACAGCTCAATGCGTCGGGCGTTGGCGCCGACGTCGCTGCGGCCCAGGCGGGATTTGCTGCGGACGTCGACCCGGCTGCCGTTTTCATGGGGCTGAATACGGATTACCACGTCGTCTTTGAAGCCGAACCAGAGCGTGGTGTCGGTGGCTTCCACCCGGGCGCTGCCATCGTCGAGCTGTTCGGCGCCGGCCAGATCCCAGGCCTGACCTTCCACAACCGCTTGGGCCGCTTCGAACACGTCGGCCACGGGCCGCTCGACGATCAGGGGTTGCAGTTCAGGGTAGGCCTCACGTTGCTGCTTGGCCGTCTTCTCGCCAGCGTACTCCGCCGGGTTGGGGGCGTTTTCCCGCAAGGGCAGTATCGCCACAAACGCCGGCGGGTTGTCGAGGTCGGTGGTGATGTCGTGAATCGGGGGCACTGACTGGGCGGTCTGCCACTGGCTGAACGGCAGGTAAAAGCTGAACAGCCCCACCACGGCGGAAATCGCCAGAGCTGAGGTGAATCGTCCTTCGGGCTTCCGCCAGATCGCGTAGCCGATGATCAGCGGCACGCTGGCAATACCCACATAGGCACCCCAGCGCAGCAGGGTAAACGCCTGCCCGAGATCCAGCCAGCCATTGCGAAAGCTCGGGCCGGCGATGAATACCAGAAACAGCGCCGCAAAGCCGCTTGAGAGTGCCACGATACCGAGTAGTTTTTTCATAGAACCGCCCTGTTGTTGTAAGAGGTGTTGTCCGGATCAAAGACCACGTAAACTGTTCCGGTAAATACGGAGAGCCCCTATTTTCGATCACAAAGCGGATGGCGTCTATGGCTGTGTCCCCGGAACCCTCAGTACAGTTTAACCCCGAAGCCCGGATCAGAGTGGACCAGGTGGGTGCAGAGCGTCAACCCGTGGTCTGCATTGATGATTTTCTGTTGGGCGCCGGGGCGCTTCGCGAGGACGCGGTGGCGAAAAAGGGCTTCGACAACAACACCGGTTTTTACCCCGGCCTGCGCGCCGCGGCGCCAGGTAGCTACTATCAGGCATTGCAGAACAGCCTGCCGGGGCTGATTGAGCGCGTGTTCGGCATTCACTCCGGGCAGATTGCCAGTGTCGAGTGCTCCTACTCTCTGGTGACCACCCGGCCGGATGATCTGCACCCGGTGCAGCGTATCCCGCACTTTGATTCCAATCGGCCCACCGAGCTGGCCATGATTCATTTTCTGTGTGGCCCGGAACTGGGCGGTACGTCGTTTTACCGCCACCGCGATACCGGTTTTGAATATGTGGACGCGGGCCGTCGGGAGTCTTTTCTGGGGGCGCTGGAAGCGGATGCCAAAGCCGGGCGGCTGCCGCCACCGGGTTATATCAACGGCGATACCGATCAGTTCAAGCGCATTGCGTCTTATGAGGCGGCGTTCAACCGGCTACTGTTGTACCGGTGCACGAGTCTGCATTCGGGGAATATTGCGGCGGGGTTCGATTTTGACACCGACCCCGTGAAGGGCCGGTTGTCGATCAATACGTTTTTGTTGAATGGGTAACGGCGGATGCGCCTTCGGCTTATCCGCCCTACGGCCGAGCGCAGCGGTATAAATGCGCGTAGGGCGGATAAGCGCAGCGCATCCGCCGTCACCCAAGTCTGACGTTACAGCTCCAGGGTCACCAACGACTTCGCCGGCATCTCCACAATCAACTTGCCTTTCTCAACCCGGGCGCCGTCAAAGCTTACCGGTACCAGATTGTTCGGGTTGTCGAAGGTGTTGTGGGCGTTCATCGCCTCGGCGGTCAGAATCCGGCCGAACTTCACGGCACTCACGTCCATCCCTTTCAGATCGATCTCAACGGTGCGTGCCTCATTGGGATCAATGTTGGTCAGGCTGATGTGGGTGCGGCCGTCTTTGTCCCGCGACGCGGTGGCGCTCAGAGCCGGGAGGCTCTCACCCTCGTAACGGTACTTGCCTTTGTTCAGCTTGATCGGCAGAGCCACCGCATCCCGATGTACCTTGTACATGTCGAACACATGGTAGGTCGGGGTCAGCAGCATTTTCTCACCATCGGTCAGAATCATCGCCTGAAGGACATTCACGGTCTGGGCGATGTTGGCCATCTTCACCCGGTCCAGGTGCTGGTGGAAAATGTCCAGTGTCACCGAGGCGGTCAGCGCGTCGCGCAGGGTGTTCTGCTGGTACAGGAAACCCGGGATGGAGCCTTCTTCCTGCTCGTGCCAGGTACCCCATTCGCCCACGATCAGCCACACACGCTTCTCGGGGTCGTGCTTGTCCATCATCTTCTTGTGACCGGTGATGATCTCGTCCATTTCGATGGCGCGGTCCATCAGCTCGAACCAGTCGCTTTCATCAAAGTTGACGGCCTCACCTTTTTTGGTGGTCCACGAACCCTGGATGGTGTAGTGGTGCAGGTCGAGCCCGTCGATCATGTCACCGGCGCGCTCCATGACCACATCCGTCCAGTTGTAGTCGGCCCCGGCGGCGCCAGCGGCGATGCGGAAGGGCTTTACGTTTTCATAGGGGTGCAGGAAGGTGGCAAAGCGCCGGTAGAGGTCGGCGTAATACTCGGGGCGCATGTTGCCGCCGCAACCCCAGCTTTCATTGCCCACGCCCCAGTACTCGACGTTCCAGGGTTCGGCGCGGCCATTCTCGGCGCGCAGCTTGGACATGGGGCTTTCGCCCGGGTGGTTGACGTACTGCCACCAGTTGGCCATGTCTTCCACTGTGCCGCTACCGACGTTGCCCACCACAATGGGGTCGGTTTCCAGCTCGGCCACCAGGTCCATGAACTCGTGGGTGCCCACGGAGTTGTCTTCGGTCACACCACCCCAGAGGTTGTTCACCACTGAGGGACGCTGCTCTTTCGGGCCGATGCCGTCCTCCCAGAAGTAGTAGTCGGCGAAGCAGCCGCCGGGCCAGCGCAGGTTGGGGATACCCAGGTCTTTCAGGGCATCGATCACATCATCGCGGATGATGTAGTCGCCGTTTTCATCCTGCTTCCAGAGACCATCGTAGATGCCCCGGCCCAGGTGTTCGGCGAAGTGACCGTAGATGTGTTTGCTGATGATGCCCGCGCTTTCGTCGGTATCGACAGACATTTTATGGGTGCTGACGGCGACCGCTGGCATGGCCAGGGTGGCGGACAGCAGGAAAGAGCTCAGGAGTTTCATAGGCTATCCCTTGGGCTATTGGTTATGGTCAGAGGGTTATAGTCAATCTATAATAAAGTATCATACGACAAAAGGCCTTGGCGAGTCTTTACGGTCCTTTACACCCGGAGTCGCCCCCGGAATTCCGGGGCGTCGGGTTTTGTGTTTTACTGAATCTGTATCTGGTGGCCGATGCACTCCAGTGGCTCGACATGACCGCCGGGAATGAGCTTGTAGAAGTGGGTCGATGCGTCCTGGGCCCGGTGTTGCTTCAGGGCGAGGGACAGACAGTAATCATCGTCCAGTTCATAGTGGTGGAACTGCCAGTCATGAGGGTCATCTTTCAGACTGTCGTCAAATTCCGCTGTAATCAGGCCGTTGTTGTCGATGTGAAAGCGGGCCTTGTCCAGACCGTGGGCGATGCCCAGCCCCCGGGCTTTCAGGTACGCCTCCTTGAGGGTCCAGAGCCGAAAGAAGTGCTCGCTTTGCCGGGGTTCGGGGAGGTTGGCCAGTTCCTCGGCCTCGGGTGCGGAAAAGAACCGCTCAGCCAGCTCGGTCAGGGGCTTTTGATGGTGCCGCAGCTGCAGGTCCACACCAATCAGGTTGTCGACCGTGATGCCGATGGCCAGCCAGTCGCCGCTGTGGCTGAGGTTGAAGCTCAGCTCGGACATGGGCGAGTCGTCGCTCAGTCGGGGCTTGCCACGCTCACTACGCTCGAATTGCCAGCGTTTGGGTGGAATGCTGTCGGAGTATTGGGAAAGACTGCTGCGCAGCCCCGCACGGGTAATCAGTTGCTCGTCACGAAGCTCGGGGCGGGAATAGTGTTTCAGGCCATCGAGCTCGTCCTCACTCAACCATTGCTCAAAGGTGTCTCGCTGGTCATCCAGGTGAACGCTGCGTTGATCAATGAGCCAAAGGTGAACAATGTTGTGGGGCTGCAGAATCATAGACTCAATCCGTGGGTGGGTTACCTGTTAACGTTATAGGAGCCTAACACGGCAATAGCAACCGTTACCGGGGATTGAGCGTAATCCCTCGGGTAAAAATACCCAGTAATACCCCGAATCATCCATTTTGGAGGAAAGCATGATCAAATCTCGCGCTGCCGTGGCCTGGGGCCCCGGCAAACCCCTGACGATTGAAGAAGTCGATGTGATGCCGCCCAAGGCCGGCGAAGTTCTGGTGCGGGTGGTCGCCTCCGGGGTGTGCCACACCGATGCGTTTACCCTCTCCGGGGAAGATCCAGAGGGCAACTGGCCGGCCATCCTGGGCCACGAGGGCGGCGGCATTGTGGAGCAGGTCGGTGAGGGCGTGACCGGCATCGCGGTGGGCGATCATGTCATCCCGCTCTACACCCCGGAGTGCGGCGAGTGCAAATTCTGCAAATCCGGAAAAACCAACCTGTGCGGCAAAATCCGGGCAACCCAGGGCAAAGGGGTCATGCCCGATGGCACCTCCCGGTTCTACAAAGACGGCCAGCCGATCCATCATTATATGGGGTGCTCCACCTTTTCCGAATACACTGTGTTGCCGGAAATTTCCCTGGCCAAGGTCAACAAGGAAGCCCCTCTGGAAGAGGTGTGTCTGCTCGGCTGCGGTGTGACTACCGGTATGGGCGCGGTGCTCAATACCGCCAAGGTGGAACCGGGCTCGACGGTGGCGATTTTTGGCCTCGGCGGCATTGGCCTGTCGGCCATCATCGGCTCGACCATGGCCAAGGCCGGGCGGATCATCGCCATCGATATCAACGAGCGGAAGTTCGAGCTGGCGAAAAAACTCGGTGCCACGGACTGTATCAACCCGAAAGATTACGATAAGCCCATTCAGGAAGTGATTATTGATCTGACCGACGGCGGTGTGGACTACTCGTTCGAGTGCATCGGCAATGTGAACGTCATGCGCTCGGCGCTGGAGTGCTGCCACAAGGGCTGGGGTGAGTCGGTGATTATCGGTGTTGCCGGTGCCGGCCAGGAGATCAGTACTCGACCGTTCCAGTTGGTCACCGGCCGGGTATGGCGCGGCTCCGCCTTTGGTGGTGTCAAGGGGCGCAGCGAGTTGCCGGGCATTGTCGAGCAGTACATGCGCGGCGATTTCAAGCTGGATGACTTCATTACCCACACCATGCCGCTGGAAAAAATCAACGACGCCTTTGATCTGATGCACAAGGGCGAAAGCATCCGCAGCGTCATTCACTTTTAAGGAGCTTGATATGACATTGGAGCGGCTCAGTAGCAACAAGAGTTTCGGCGGTTGGAACCAGCAGTACAGCCACGCCTCCGAGGTACTCAACTGCACTATGCGCTTTGCGATCTTTCTGCCGCCCCAGGCCGAGGAGCGCAAAGTGCCGGTGGTGTACTGGCTGTCGGGTTTGACCTGTACCGATGAAAACTTTATGCACAAAGCCGGCGCCCAGCGGGTCGCGGCCGAGCTGGGGGTGGCGATCGTCGCCCCCGACACCAGCCCTCGTGGCGAGGCGGTGCCGGACGACCCCGAGGGCAGTTACGACTTCGGGTTGGGCGCGGGCTTTTATGTCAACGCCACCCAGGCACCCTGGAAAACGCACTATCAGATGTACGACTACGTGGTGCACGAGTTGCCGCAGCTGATCGAGCGTGAGTTTCCGGTCACGGACCAACGCGCTATCAGCGGTCACTCCATGGGTGGCCACGGCGCGCTGGTGGTGGGGCTGCGCAACCCCGAGCGGTATAGCTCCATCTCCGCCTTTGCCCCGATCAGCAATCCGATCAATTGTCCCTGGGGACAGAAGGCCCTCGGTCGGTATCTAGGCGACGACGAGTCGACCTGGCGTGAATACGATGCCAGCGAGCTGCTCAAAGCCAAAGGCTGCGCGCTTCCCCTGTTGGTGGACCAGGGGGATGCGGACAACTTTCTGCAGGAGCAGCTAAAGCCTGAGGCGCTGGAAATTGCTGCTGAAGGGGCGGGCGCTCCGCTTACGATGCGGATGCAGCCGGGCTACGATCATAGCTACTTCTTTATCGCCAGCTTTATTGAAGATCACCTGCGCTTTCATGCACAGCTGTTTGATTAAGGTGCCAGGCCCTTGGGTGATGTGATCTATACCGTTGGCCAACTGCTCGGGTTGGTCAGCTATGGCTTGGGCGTCTACTGTTTTTTTCAGAAAGACGATCGCAAGCTGAAAGTGTTCATGTTCGTGCTGCAGTTCAATAATTGCCTGCACTTTGCGCTGATCGGTGCGCCAACGGCGGTACTGAGCTCATTTTTGTCGGTGGTGCGCACCGGACTGTCCCTGAAAACGAGTTCGCGTTTGGTGGCGTGGCTGTTTATCGCCTTCAGTGTGGCGCTGGGGTGGTGGCTGGTCGAAAAACCACTGGACTGGCTGCCGGTGATTGGCGCCTGTATCGGCACCTATGCGCTGTTCTGCCTGACCGGTATTCAGATGCGCCTGGCCTTCCTGGTGGGCGCCTGTTTCTGGTTGGCCAATAACATCGCGGTCGGCTCGATTGGGGGCACCCTGCTGGAAGTGACGCTGATCAGTGTCAACTCCAGCACCATCATCCGCTTGTGGTTGGCCAAACGTCGGTAGCTCCAGGCCTCGTGGTTCAAGGGTAAAACCGGGACTGCTCCTTCAGCGCCCGTTTGATCAGCTCCATCGGTAAGGGGGCATCGTCTATCGGCTGCAGCTGGGTGCTCAGCATTTCCATTCCGCCCGACGGGTAACTCACCAGCTGGAGCTCCTCGGTCAGAAAGGCCGCGTTCATGTAACTGTGCGCGATACTCCATTTTTTGTCGTGAGGGGTATAGAGGTGTTCACCGCTCGAATAGCTCTCGGTCGCACTTTGGGAACACCCGAGCACGTCGGTCAGCAGGGTGGGCGCGAGGTCGAAGTGCTCGGTCCGGTGTTCAACGACACTGGGCGCCTTGCCGGGCCAATGGATGACCAGTGGAACCTGGAGTTGGTAGCGTGAGAAATTGCTGCCGTGACCCCAATAGTTCATCCCGTTGTCGTTAAATTCCTGACCATGATCTGAGGTGATGACGACGAGGGTGTCTTCCATGAGCTGGCGTTTTGACAGGTCGGCCAGAACCCGATGAATCTGGTCGTCGACAAAACGTACCGTGGTTTTGTATACGTTGAAATAGGGTTCGGGGTCGAATTCATCGTCCAACGCCAATTGGTTTACGGATTCCCAGTAAGGTTCGATACGCGGGTAATCGGGCGGGACCTGATAGGAGTGCGGCGCATCGTAGAACAGGAACCCGAAAAAGGGTGAGCTGTTGTCATGGGACGAACGCCTGTCGAGAAAATCCAGCCAGTCTTGAGTGATCTGTTGATCGCGCTGCCAGGAAGTGTCCCCCGGTGTTTTCAGGCGGAGTTCTTTAATGGATGAAAACACATTACGGTCGAAGGCCGGGCTCACCAGCGTGGCCGAGCTGAGTATTTGGGATTGGTACCCGAGGGACTGCATGCGTTGAATCAATACTGGCGGGACCTGGTGGGCGGAAAACGCGTCCCAATAGCTGGCCGGTAACCCGTAAAACAGGGTGAATATGCCCGGCTTGGTGGCGTTGCCATTGCTGTAGTGATCAGTGAATACCTGTGCCGACTCCGCAAAGCGGGTGGTGTTGGGCATCCAGCGCGGATCCAGCATATCCCAGCGCAGGGAGTCCACGGCAATCACCAGGATGTTGGGGAGCTGCTCGGGTGTCGTGCACTGGAGCGCTGCCGTTGGATAGTTCAGTGCGCCCCGGCCGTCGGGTGCACTCATTTGTTCGACCACCGCAGCTTCCCGCACGGCCTGAGGGTCAACCCAACCGTGGCGGGCAAAAAAACGCTTGGCGGTCGCTGCGTGATAAAGCGGCAAATGGCGCGCGACGCGGGTGATGCGATGATCGTAGTGGGCATCCGCCCAGGCATTCCAACCGTGAGCCAGCAGTTGGCTGGTTACCAGTAGGGTGAGAGGTACCCAAAGATAGCGGCGTGGCGTCAAAATCCAAAAGCGACGAGCCAGACTCCATTGCAACAAAGCGAGCGCGACAATGGCGATGCCGCCCACCGCCCAGGTCTGCCAGGAAAATGAAAATATTTCGGTGCCACCGCCAACAATCAGTTCGAACACAAAACCCGACAGGTGAAAACGGAATTGGTGGTAAACCACGGTGTCGAGCAGCAGCAAAGCAACGCCAGCGGTGCCGATGACGATGGCTGTCGGACGCAATAATGACTGCGGCAGAATCAGTGTCAGCAGGAGCAGCGGCAGACCAAACAGCCAGGCCAACAGGGAAAACTGGGCAATCATCGCCAGGGCTACGTAGAGTCCGGTGGTGGTGTCCGCCACGGTCATCCAGGGCAGATAACGAAAACCGATCAGCAACGCAATCAGGCTGTTGGCGACAATAAACCAGCCCGCCCATCGGACGCGTTCGCGCAACGGACGGCGGTATCGGAAGAGGGATGGCACGTAAAGCTCCTTGCTGTATGCGGCGGTTTTCTTCAGGAGGGTCGTTTACAATTCAATCTAACAGAAAGCGCAGAATGCGATCGTAAAAAAGTGTATGGGGTTACGGCGGATGCACTGCGCCAACTGCGGTTCTATCCGTAGGGCGGATAAGTGCGAAGCACGCATCCGCCGTTACCCAAACTTCGTTACGACCGCGGCATACTCCAACCGCCCCCCATCGCTTTAAACAACGTCGCCGTCGCCGCCAGCCGGTCACTCATTGCCTGACT
Organism: Marinimicrobium koreense; assembly: GCF_003762925.1. NCBI lineage: Bacteria > Pseudomonadati > Pseudomonadota > Gammaproteobacteria > Cellvibrionales > Cellvibrionaceae > Marinimicrobium > Marinimicrobium koreense. The sequence goes on along the minus strand of NZ_RJUK01000002.1, from coordinate 48,588 downwards.
CAACGTCAACTCCGCGTCGAGCAAACCGCGCTGTGCGTCTAGCAACTCGTAAAAGCCGATACTCCCGGCTTCGTATTGCAACTCCGCCAGCTCAAGCGTTTCCTCGATCGCTTCGGCCTGGCGACGCACCGCCTCTACACGACGGTCGGAGGTTTGATAAATGACCAGGGCATCCCGGGCGTCACGAAAGCCATTGGTAATCGCCAATTGGTATTGCGCTTCGGCCTGGGCAAGTTGCGCCTCGGCGCTTTCTATCCGCGAACGGGTGCGGCCAAAATCAAACAGTGGGCCGGCGAGGTTGGCGCCCACACTCCACATTTCCGCGGGCGCGGTGAACAGGTTGTCGCTGTCGAGCGCTACGCTGCCGCCCAACGCCTGGAGGTTGAGACTGGGAAAACGCTGGGCTTTGGCCACACCCACGCGGGCATTGGCCGCCACCAGGGCCTCTTCCGCCGCGCGAATATCCGGGCGACGTTGCAGCAACTCTGAGGGCAATACCGCCGGTACGCTGTCGGGCAGCTCGATTTCGGTCAACTTGGCGTCACCGAAATTCAGTTCACTCAACAACTCCCGGGGACTGTAGCCCACCAGCATGGCCAGGGCACTGCGCAGCTCGTGTACGCGCTGCTCCTGCTGTGGCAGGCGGGCGCGGGTACTTTCCAGCGAGGCGCGCGCCTGGCGAATGCTCAGTGGGTTGCTCGCGCCACTTTCATAGCGCACTTCTTCCAAAACGAGTGTTTCCTCGCGCGTTCCCAGTGTTTCCCGGGTGATCGCCAGTTGCTGCTCGGCGGCGCGCAGGTTGAAGTAGGTGGTGACCACGTCGGTGATCAGGTTCAGGCGTACCGCTTCGGTGCCAAACACCGATTGCGCCAGCAGTGCGCTGGCCGCTTCGCGCTCGCGCGCCAGACGGCCCCACAGGTCCAGCTCGTAACTGAGTACGCCGTTTACGGCGTACCTTTCGCTGATGTATTCAGTGCCAGTTTGTGACACCGTTTCCGGCGTTCGCTCGCGGGTGGCGTTGGCCTGAGCGCTCAACGACGGCCAGCGATTGGCGTTACTCAGTCCCAGTTCGGCCCGTGCCTGCTCTATCCGCTGAATCTGCACTTGCAAGTTGAGGTTGTCATTCAGCGCTCGCTCGACCAGCGCATTCAGCGTGGCGTCGTCGAAGCGGGTCCACCACTGTTGCCAGTCGCCGGTGTCTTGCCCGAGCAACTCGTGCTCGGGCCACTGATCGGGCAGGTCCGGTGTCCGGGCCTGATAATCCGGGCCCAGTGCGCAGCCGGTGAGCAGGGCGATGGCAGCGGCCAATGAGGTGAATTTACGCATTGTGCTCACCTCCATTACGTTGTTTGCGGTTTTCATTCCAGGTCACCAGATCTTCCAATACTTTGTACGTCAGCGGTACGAACAGCAGCGCCAGCGAACTGGCCAGCACCATCCCGCCGACCACGACGGTACCGATCTCCTGGCGACTTGCGGCGCCGGCACCGGTGGCGAATACCAGGGGCAGCGAACCGATGATAAAGGTCGCGGCGGTCATAATGATGGCGCGGAAACGCTGCCGGGCGGCGGTCATGGCCGCTTCGGTGGAGCTCATGCCTTCACGGCGGTTCTGCGCGGCGAACTCGACAATCAGAATGGCGTTCTTCGCCGCCAGACCGATCAGCACCAGCAGACCCACCTGGAAGTAAATGTCATTCGGGTAGCCGCGCAACAGCGATGACAGTGCCGCTCCGAGAACCCCGAAGGGAATGGCGGTAGCCACGGCAATCGGCAGCGTCAGACGCTCGTACTGTGCGGCGAGAATCAGAAACACCATCAACAGCGCCATACCGAAGGCGGCGGTGGCGGAACCGGCGGCGGCATCCAACTGGTAGGCCTCGCCGGTCCAGCCAAGTTGAATGTTGGCGGTCTGACCGATGTCGTTCACCACCGCTTCCAGAGCGGTCTTGGCCTGGCCGGTGGTAAAGCCCGGCGCCGGGTCGGCCATCAGTTTGGCCGCCGGATAGATGTTGAAGCGGTTGATGATATCGGCCCCGGCGGTGCGCTCCAGAGTAACCAGCGAGCTCAGTGGAATCCGCTCGCCACTGTTAGAGCGCACGTAAATATGACGCAGGTCGTCGGCCTGGTTGCGGTACTCGCCCTCGGCCTGCATGTTCACCCGCCACAGACGCCCCTGATAAGAGAAGTCGTTGATGTAAGAGGAGCCCATGGTCGCCTGCAGGGTGCTGAACACTTCGTTTACCGGCACGCCCATGGCCCGGGCTTTCTCCCGATCCACTTCGGCGTGGAAGCGCGGAATGCTGGTATCGAGCGTGCTACGGGCGTTGGTCAGCTCCGGACGCGCATTGGCGGCAGCGATGACTTGTTGGGCCAGTTCGTTGATGCGTTTCGGATCGGAACTGTCCCGCACCTGCAGATAGCCTTCGACACCGCCGGTCAGCGATAGCCCCTGAATCGGCGGCGGGGTAAAGGCAATCACATTGGCTTCCTGAATACCCATGCCCATGCCGATCACCTTGCCGGCGATGTCGGAAGCGGCCTGGCCTTCCCCTTCCCGTTCATCCCAGGGAGCCAGGTTGATAAAGCCCGCCATGGCATTGCTGCGCAGGGAGCCCGCGACAATGTCGAAGCCGGCGAAGGAGGTGAACTCGTTCACTTCGTCCAGTGCAATCAGTTGTTTGGCCAAACGGTCCCGAACCTCTTCGGTGCGGCCGAGTGCGGAAGCCGGCGGCAGGTGAGCCACAGCGAGTGCCACGCCCTGGTCTTCCTGGGGCACCAGGCCCGAGGGCAGACGACCGATGGCGAACACAGTCAGGGCGCAGAACACGGCGAGCATTCCCAGCCCGATAACCCAGTGCTTCACCAGCTTGCCCACCAAGTTGACGAAACCGTTGGTCAGGCGCTCAAAGGCGTTGTTGAACAGCTGGAAGGGCTTGCTGACATCGTGGGGTTCTTTATCCAGCAGCAGAGCGCACATGGCCGGCGTCAAGGTCAACGCCACCACACCGGATACCACCACCGAGACCGCAATGGTCACCGCAAACTGTCGGTACAGCTCACCGCTGAGGCCACCCAGGAAGGCCACCGGTGCGAACACCGCCACCAGTACCAGCGTGGAGGAGATCACCGCACCGGAGACCTGCTTCATGGTTTCGATGGAGGCATCGCGGGCTTTCATCCCCTGCTCGACAATCAAGCGCTCAACGTTTTCCATCACGATAATGGCGTTGTCCACCACGATCCCGATGGCCAGCACCAACCCGAACAGGGTCAACATATTTACCGAGAAACCCATCGCCTGCATACCGGCGAAAGTGCCGATCAGCGAGACCGGAATGGCCGCCACAGGAATCAGGGTGGCGCGAATGTGCTGCAGGAACAGGAAGGTCACCAGAACCACCAGCACCACCGCGATCAGCAGCGTCAGAATCACCTCGTTGACCGACACCTGCACAAACTCCGTGGTGTCGTAGGGCACTTTGTAGGCCATGCCGGCGGGGAAATCATCGGCAATGTTTTCCAGCGCCGCGTGCACGCGCTCGGCGGTTTCCAGTGCGTTGGCGCCCGGTTGCAGATAGATGCCCATGGGCACCGCCGCTTCCCCGTTGTAGGTGGCGGAGAAATCGTACCGCTCAGAACCGAGCTCCACGCGCGCCACATCCTTCAGGCGAAGGCTGGCGCCCTGGCTGTCGGTGCGTAGCGCGATCTGTTCAAACTCCTCCGGTTCCACTAACTGGCCACGGGTTGAAACACTGAAGGTAAAGGCCTGATCCTCCGGGGAGGGTTCCGCCCCGATCCGTCCCGCCGCATACTGCGCGTTCTGATCACGAATGGCGTTGGCGACCTCGGCGGTGGTCAGGTCGTATTCCGCCAGTTTGGCCGGGTCCAGCCAGATGCGCATGGAATAGTCCTGGGCACCAAACAGCGAAGCGTCGCCCACCCCTTCGAGGCGAACCAGCTCGTCCAGGACGTTCAACAGGGCATAGTTACTGATATCCAGCGTGCTCTGGCTGCCGTCCGGGGAGTGCAGTACCGCCACCATCAGGATGTTGGTCGAGCGCGATTCCACCCGCACACCCAGGTCGCGCACGATCTGGGGCAGGCGCGGCGTGGCGGCCTGTACGCGGTTGTTGACGTTGATCGCCGCCTGGTCCGGGTCCGTGCCCATGGCAAAGGAAATGGACACCTGCAGGGTGCCGGCATCGGTGCTGGTGGACTCCATGTAAATCATGTCGTCCACACCGTTGATTTCCTGCTCCAGCGGGGCCGCCACTGACTCGGCCAAGACTTCGGCGCTGGCGCCGGGGTAGGTGGCACTCACCACGACTTGGGGCGGTACCACGTTCGGATACTGCTCAACCGGGAGTACCCGCAGCGACACAATCCCCGCGATGATAATGATGATCGAAATGACCGACGCGAAAATCGGCCGGTCAATAAAGAAGCGCAACATCAATTAACCCTCCTGGTCGCTGGCATTGTCGTCGGCATTGGTGACTTGCACGGCGGCGCCGTCACTCAGTGCCACCTGACCATTGATCACCAACTGGCTGCCGGCCTCGAGTCCCTCAAGGATGAGTTGGCGACCATCGATTACCGGGCCCAGCTTCACGGTGTGGGCGGCGGCGGTGTTGTCTTCACCGATGGTGAATACTTGAGGGCCTTCCGGGCCCTGGCCCACGGCGGTGGGGTCCACCAAGATGGCGTTGTCGTAGTCCGCCAGAGCCAGGCGAATGCGCACAAACTGGCCGGGAATCAGCTCGCTGTCCGGGTTGGGGAAAACCGCACGCATCTGCACACTACCGGTCATCGGGTCGATGCGACGATCGGCGAAATCCACTTGGCCGGCGCGGGCATACTCACTGCCGTCGGGCAGCACCAGGCGGGCCTCTCGCTCGGACTCGTCGTCCCGGAGCGCTTCACGGGCGACGCGCTGGGCGATGGCGTCTTCCTCGGGCAGGGCGAAATAGATGTGCACCGGGTCGTGCTGAACGATATGGGTCAGAACGGTGCCGGCCTCTACCAGGTTGCCCTCGGTGAGCGCCTCCATACTGGTCAAGCCTGACACCGGCGCTTCTACCCGCGAGTAGCGCAACTGGCGACGGGCATTGCTCAGGGCGGACTCGGCCGCTTCCAGGCGGGCATTGGCGGCGCGGCTGTCGGCGCGGGCCTGATCGCGCTCGCGCTCACTGACCGCATTGCGCTCGAACAGACCTTTCACCCGCTCCCATTCGCGCTCGGCACGCAGTTGCTGAGCCTCGGCACTGGCCAGCTCGGCTTCGGCGGCTTTTACGGCGTCCTGATAGGTGTCGGGCTCGATCTGAAATAGCGTCTGCCCGGCTTCCACCGCCGTGCCTTCTTCATAATTGCGCGACTCCAGAATGCCGGACACCCGGGCGCGCACGCTCACTTCGGTGGCGCCGTGCACTCGGCCCGGGTACTCCACCTGATGTTGCGCCGCTTGCGCCTGCACTTCGGTGGTGGTCACCGGTGACGGTGGCCGCTCCTGCTGGCCGCCCTGCTCGGAGCTACAGGCACTGACCAGCAGGGCAAGCGCGGACAGGGCCAGGCCCCGGCGCAGTAATCCGGCGGACGGACGGGAAGTGGGGTACATCATGGTAATAAGCTCCGTTTGATAACAGCGTTAAAAACAAAAAGGTAAAGAGAGTGGCGCCAGTAACGGCGGTCAGTGCTTGAGAATGCCGTGCAGGTAAATATCGAAAATCCGGTCAAAGCGCTCACTGAGCGGTCGACGGGGCAGGGGCGTGTGGCTGAGCACCACCGCTCCGTGCATCATGTCCCCGCACACCTCCATCCACTCCTGGGCGTCGATATCGCGCACCGGGTGGCGCTCGGCGATGCGCTCGAACATGGCGACCCAGTCCTCGCGCCCGGCGAGCATGTAGGAGAAGTACAGGGAGTTCTGACATTCGGTGCGAAATTCCGCCCGCTCCTGAATGAACAGCTCAATCAGCTCCGGGTTCTTCTCGAAGTACAGCAGGTAGGCGCGCATGCCTTCGCGCAGCTGCTCCAGCGGATCCTCGGGCTGCTCGCGAGCGTGCTCGATGGAGGCCTTGAGGGTCTCCAGATTAAAGCGAAGGGCCTCGGTAAACAGCGCCTCTTTGGTGGGGAAGTAACGGTAGACCGTACCTTTCCCGACCCCGGCGGCATCCGCCACGGCCTGCATATCGGCGACCTGGTAGCCCCGCTCGGCAAAAATACGGGTGGCCACGGTCAGAATCTCTTCGCGCCGCTGCTCGGCGGATTTGTGCACGCGTTTGGGCTTTTCCGGTTCGGTCATGAGTCTCTCGATAATAGGACGGACTGGTCAGTCCGTTAATGATACGAGCCAGCACGACTCCGGATCAATCAAAGGAGTGTCAATAAACGTTAAGTCTGGGGGAGTGGTGGGCCCAGCAGGGTGTAGCCGAGCGTTCGGGCGCAGATTTGGTGCTTCCGGCGGATCCGGCGAGGTGGCTTCTATCGGACAAATGGCTGTGTCGACCATTCAAGGCGCTTGAGTGCGCGGTTTGAGGTCTTATTGGCTCCTAAACAAAACAGAAGCGAATGAGGAGCGACTAAGTGCGCTGAAGTAACTGCTCAAGATAATTGCACTGGTGTGTATTACGGGTAAGACTGTGTTTAATCTTGAGTCCACAGTATTGGCTGAGGTTTTTCATGGAGTTTCACAAATCATATTCGTTTTGGATTATTCTTGTCAGCGTTTTAGTAGCTTTAATTGGAGTCATTACCAGTGATGAAGACTGGATTTTCAGAACGGTTGCGCTGGTAGGGATCCCTTTGTCCGTAGCTGAGATCTGTAAATTTTTCCAAGGGAAAGATATGTACATCCCAGGTGCCGTTGCTCACCCAGATGAAAAGTTATACAGATTCATTGCGCTTTTTTTCAACTCTGTCTTACTCGTTGGGTTTTTATTAGTGTTATATCAGTAATTACCCAACACCGGGCCCCGTTAACTCGGCCTAGTCCGCCTCATCAGCGGTCGATCCCTAGACCTTGTGAGTGATTGGCGGTAGCTGCTTCCTGCCCATGTCAACACCCGCCTATTCTTTCCGCGGTTGAGGGTGTGAGGATGAAGCTCAGGCAGGAGATAGAGAGCAGCCAACCTACCTCTCGGGAGGCTCCCACAGGGGATGCTTGGCGGTTGGTAGCGAATGAGGCGGCTTCAACGTCCACAAACGTAACCTCTCAACCAGCGCTGTCAGGGAGCTTTTCTTCCGTGATGTGCAGCGAGAATTGGAGGGGCTCCAGCGGCACAGGCCGAGACTGTCTCGAGTGCGCGACTCATTTATACGCCAACTTCAGGTCGGTTAGAGTTTAATCGGGGGCGCCTGCTGGCGCTTGTGAGCGAGAGGCCTAACCCAAGCGCGATCGGTTGATTGCGGTGACCCTACGGGGCTTTGGCGGAGTCATAAAGGCTGTAGCCCGCGTCAGCACTGGCTTAGGACTGTAGTGTGAAATACTTTTCGGGGTGGCCAAAATAGCTGTACTAGTACACCATAGTTTGGCCAAAGTGGCCAAGTTATGGTGTCAAGAACAAGGATCAGCACGACCGTAAGGGAGTGGTGGGCCCAGCAGGACTTGAACCTGCGACCAATCGATTATGAGTCGACTGCTCTAACCAACTGAGCTATGGGCCCGAAAGGGAGGCCGGCATTATAAAGACAAGGGGCGAGTGTGACCAGCCCATAGCGGGTCGTTTGATCTGCTTGTAGAGCCGGGACGGATACTGTGCTACAAATAAAGGAGACGAATGAACTGGCGGCGGTATCCTCCAGTCCAAGAACGGACCACGCAGGTGCAGCCTGCGGGCATTAACCAGAAAGGTGGGAATATGGCGAACGATGAGCATTCAACACCGGAAGCACAGCCGGGTAATCGAAAGCCCACCGCGACTATCGCCCTGGTCGTTATTGTCGTGGTGGTGATTGTGGCTCTGAGCCTGTACTTGTTTGGCCGGGAAGATGAGCCGGAACCGACACCGGAGCCGGCCCCTCCGGTTCAGCAGCCCGAACCGGAGCCAGAGCCCGAGCCGGAACCTGAGCCGGCACCTGAACCCGAACCCGAGCCGGAACCCGAGCCCGAACCGGAACCGCTGCCGGAGCTGGACCAGAGCGATGAGCCAGCACTCAATGAGCTGGAAGAGGCCACCGGCAATGACGACGTCGAGCGTCTGCTGGTCAACGAAGAGTTGATCCGCAAGGTGGTACGTGCCGCGGCGGCCGCCCGTGATGGCAAAGTGGTGCATGAATATCGTCCGGTGGTATCGCCACCGCCGCCCCTGGCCGTGGCAAAGGTCGGTGAAGCCCGTACCGACGCCGAGCAGGAATATCGACTGCTCGAAGAGAACTTCCAGCGCTATGATGCCTACGTCGCGCTCTTGACCGAGAGCGATCCCGAGCAGGTGGTGGGCTGGTACCAGCGCTACCGCCCCTTGCTGGAGGAGGCGTTTGATGAGCATGGCGTCAATAATGGAACCTTCCACGAGGTCGTGCTCAACACCATTGATGAGCTGTTGGAGGCGCCTGAGCCCCCCGGCGATATTCGCCTGCACCGGCCCAAAGTTTTCTACGAGTACCGGGATCCCGAGCTGGAGGCGCTGACGGACTTGCAGAAATTGATGATTCGCATGGGGCCGGAGCATCACCGGGCCGTCAAGCAGGCTCTGCGGGCCCTGCGCGATGAACTGGAGGCGCTGCCGGAGTCTGAGTGACCGGCTGGGCATGTTGGAAGAGCGGACCGGGCCGATGTCGCATCGGCCCGGTTTTTTTGTGGTCAGGGAAGGCAAAAAATTTGTTTGACAACGTTGTCCCGAGCAATTACAGTGAGTCTTCCAGTATTGTTCGCTGGAACTCTCTCTCACCTCTTGCGGGGTCGGCGGCGAAGCCCGCCCCCGCTTTTTTCAGCGGTGGGTTGTGATACAGAATAAGAGGTTGTTTTATGGTCAGTGCCCCAACCAATGAGCACTACTTTCTGGGAATTGATGGTGGCGGCAGCAAGTGCAAAGCCAGCATAGCGGATGCCAGTGGGCGGGTCCTTGGCAGTGCTCTGGCGGGGCCGGCCAACCCCCTGCACGGCGTGGAGCAGACGCTGCAATCCATCGAGAGTGCGGCGCGCCGAGCGCTTAGCGATGCTGGCCTGCCAACTGAAACCCTCGGCCGTCTGGTGGCGGGCGCGGGGCTGGCGGGGGTGAATCTGCCCAGTCTTTATCGGGTCATCAGTGACTGGCCCCACCCCTTTGCGGCGCTTCATCTGACCACGGATTTGCGTATTGCCCTGCTCGGTGCCCATCAGCAAGACGAAGGGGCGGTCATCGTCACCGGGACCGGGTCTTGCGGTTATGTCCGCGCCGCCGGCGTGGATCACCTGTTGGGTGGGCACGGCTTTCCCTATGGCGATCAGGGAAGCGGCGCCTGGATGGGACTGGAAGCGATCAAGGCGGTCCTGCTGGCGTCCGATGATCTCGGACCAGAAACCCAACTGATCGAGAGTGTGGCGGAGCTGCTGCAGGCGCGGGGCCTGGCAATTGTCGAGCGGATGTCCGGCAAGCCATCCAGTGACTACGCCCGCCTGGCGCCGCTGGTCTTTGACGCCGCCGAGGCCGGCGATCCGGTGGCGCTGGATATTCTTCGCAGCGGCGCGCGCTACATCAGTGCCATGGCGCGCAAGCTACTGGCGTATCAGCCACCGCGGCTGTCACTGATCGGGGGGATGGCCGAGCGCCTGGAGACCTGGCTGGATCGGGATGTGGCCGAGCAATTATCCCGCCCCCTCGGGCCACCGGAAGCGGGAGCGCTGTTGTTTGCACGCCAGCAGAGCGCACTGGCCAATACCGCCTGAACGCCATCAACACAATACGATAACAATTCTGAACGTCGATTCGCGAGGCTGCTATGACCACTGACACCACTGCCCGGGCTCCGGCCACTTCCAGTGCCCTCATTCCGATGACCATTATCGGGGTGTTGTTTTTCGTGTTTGGCTTTGTCACCTGGCTGAACGGTGCACTGATTCCCTTTCTGAAAATCGTCTGTGAGCTCAATGAGTTTCAGGCGCTGTTCGTCACCTTTGCGTTTTATATCGCCTATACCGTCATGGCGCTGCCCGCCGCGTTGGTATTGCGCCGCACCGGGTACAAGACCGGGATGGTCATCGGGTTGGCGGTGATGGCGGTGGGCTCGCTGGTGTTCATTCCCGCCGCCCAGTCCAGTCACTATGCCGTGTTTTTGTTGGCGCTGTTTATTCTGGGCACCGGGTTGACCTTGCTGCAGACGGCCGCCAATCCCTACATTGTGTGTATTGGTCCGCGCGAGAGTGCCGCCATGCGGATGAGCATCATGGGGCTGTTGAACAAGGCCGCCGGTGTGGTGGCTCCGGTTGTGTTTACGCTCTGGGTACTGACCGGCATGGACCAGTTCGATGAGGATGTGCTGTTGGCATTGAGCGCCGAGGCGCGTGCGGAACGCTTGGCGGAGCTCTCGAATCGCCTCGTGGTGCCCTATCTGTATATGGCCGGGGCGCTGCTGGCCTTGATGCTGTTTGTGCAGTTCTCATCCCTGCCGGAGTTGAACGTCGACGCCGAAAGTGACGATGAGGCCGGCGATAAGTTGGGCATCCTCAATCATCCCCAGGCGATTCTGGGTGCGATCGCGCTGTTCATGTACGTCGGGGTGGAAGTGATCGCCGGCGATACGATCGGGCTCTATGGGCGGCGAATGGATGTAGCGCACTTTGGTTCACTGACGGCCTACACCATGACGTTTATGGTCATCGGGTATGTGGTCGGCGTGCTGTGCATTCCCCGTTTTCTGAGTCAGGCCAGGGCGCTGACCGGGTCCGCCATTTTCGGTGTGCTGTTTACCGTGGGGGTACTGACCGGGTCCGGTGAAAGCGACTGGATTGCGTCAATTCTTTTCGGCTGGTTGGGCATTCCCACGGTGCCCAACACGGTCATGTTCCTGGCGCTGCTGGGGCTGGCCAATGCCTTGTGCTGGCCGGCGATCTGGCCCCTGTCGCTGGCGGATCTGGGTAAGTACACCAGCGTCGGTTCGGCGCTGCTGATCATGGGGATTGCCGGCGGTGCGGTGATCCCGCTGCTGTACGGCCATTTTGCGGAAAGCACCAGCAATCAGGCGGCCTACTGGGTCATGCTCCCCTGCTACGCCTACATTCTGTTTTATGCCCTGAAAGGGCACAAGCTGCGCCGCTGGAAATCCTGAGCGGCGCTTCCCCCTCTCCTCTGCTTGGCCGGTCCGCACTGTCGCGACCGGTCACTTTTTTGAGGTGTCTCTATGTCTGAAACTTCTGCCCATCGACGTTTTCTGGCTCTGGATGTCATGCGCGGGCTGACCCTCGCACTGATGATTCTGGTCAACACGCCCGGCTCCTGGAATGCGGTGTACGCACCGTTACTGCATGCCGACTGGCACGGTGCCACGCCCACGGATTACATCTTTCCCTTCTTTCTTTTTATCGTCGGTTCGGCCCTGTTTTTCTCGAGCCGTTCACGTACCGCGCAGCCGGTGTCGGCGCGGTTGCTGAATATTGTGCGCCGCAGTGCCCTGATTTTTCTGATCGGTGTGTTGCTCAACGCGTTTCCGTTTACGGAAGGTGTGGCGACGCTGCGCATTCCGGGCGTGCTGCAACGAATCGCGCTCGCGTACCTGTTGGCCGCACCGATTGCCCTATTTGTGCCGGGGTTGTGGCGGGGCGGGATCATGGCGGTCCTCTTGCTCGGTTACTGGGCGATATTGCAGTTGGGGGAAGATCCCTACAGTCTGCAGGGCTCGGTGGTGCGTCAGTTTGATCTGTGGGTATTCGGCGCGGAGCATATCTGGCAGGGCAAGGGGCTGGCGTTTGATCCGGAAGGCTTGTTGTCGACGCTGCCCTCGGTGGTGACGGCGCTGCTTGGCTTTGAGGCGACGCGCATTCTGGTGCTGGGTGCCTCGCGCTGGCGCAGTCTTGGGTTACTCGCTCTGGGCGGAGTGGTTCTGGTGTTGCTGGGCCTGGTCTGGCATCCGTGGTTTCCGATCAACAAATATCTGTGGACCAGCTCATTCGTGTTGCTGACCGGGGGCACCGCGCTGTTGGTGTTGGTCGCCCTGGTGTTGCTGGAGTCATGGCCAGCGGTAAAGCCCGTGTATCGCGGGTTCGCCATGCTGGGTAAGAACCCGCTGTTTATCTATGTGTTGTCGATCGTCCTGGCAAAAACCCTGTACCTGATTCCGGTGGGGGAGGGGTCGGCCTATCAGTGGTTGTATGCTTCCCTGGCGCAATGGTTCAGCCCCACCAATGCGTCGCTGTTGTTTGCCCTCCTGTTTGTCGCCGTGCACTGGCTGGTCGCCTGGTGGCTTGAGCGCAAGCGCATCGTCATTTCTATTTAAAACGGGCACGCAAAAAAAAGCCGCGAACCCCCAGAGTGTGGTTCGCGGCGCAAGCGGCGCGTCAGGCCAAAAAAAACGTCAGGCGTCAGTCTGTTCTTCAGTCTGCTCTTCGGTGGTTTCGTCTTCTGCCTGGTCGATGGTGAAGTTCACCTCGGTGGTGGTATCGGCTTCAACGGTGGCGTTGGCGGTACCGAAGAACACCAGTTCATCGACGGATTCCGGATCGTCATCAACGGCACCGCAGGTGTAGGCCAGGGTGTAATCACCCTCGGACACAAAGCCGACTTCATAGCGGTATTCACCGTCCACATCAGACACCAGAGCGGTCGTCAGCGGGTCGGTTTCGGCACCGGATACATCGGTGGGGGTGGCATCGGCACCGGAGTACACGTAGACCGAGCCGGTCTGGTTGGCGGGGTCGGCGCACTGATCGACCAGTACCTCGGCGTCGACCTGTCCGGCAATGGTGCCCACGGCGGCGTTGTCAATCAGGCGCAGCGCCGGCTTGAGGAAGGCGCCCGCCTGGCCGCCCGGCATGACCACTGATTTGCGCAGGTCAAAGTCAATGGTGAAGTTGGCGGTACCGCCGGCAACCACAGTGAAACCGCTGACCAGTTTCAGGCCGGTCTGGCTGCCACTGGGAACCCGCAGCTCCGGCATGGTGCCGTCATCCAGCTCAATGTAAGAGTCCAGCACGCCATCGTGCTCGGCATTCACCGCCAGGCGGATCCACTCGTAGTCGCCAGCGGGCACGGTTTCATCGGTCAGCAGTGACTCGGAAGCAGAGCCCTGAAGAGACAGCAGATCGATGCTCTTGGGTTCGTCGAAGGTGAATTCCAGCGCTTCGCCGTCGGCGGGTTTCAGGGAGACGCCGGAAAATTCCACCACCACCTGGGCGGCGCTGTCGATGGGAGCGTCGGTCACGTTCAGGCTCAGGCGACCTTCGTTGCTGCCGGCGCTGTTGTCGTTGGAGCTGCCACCGCAAGCCACCAGGGTGGCCAGGGATGCGGCGAGCGCCAATTGCAGTGGACGTTTTTTGAACTGTGTCATCGATATCACCTCGTTAGGGTTGATGGAATCAAAGCCTTAATGCTGATCCGGGGAGTGCCAGGCAGGCCCCAAAAGGGAGCGCTCTGTTGCTCTGCGTCTCACCCGGATCGTCTCTGATGCCGTTTTTTGACACTATAGTCCCAAAAGTGGATTATTCAATGTGATTCGTATCACATTTTTTGAATGTTTTTTGACGCTATAATCCCAACATGAGCGATAGAACCCAAAAAGCCCTGATTCGGGCGCTTTATCGAATGCTGCGTCCGATGGTGCGGTTGCTGTTGCGCCATGGGGTGTCTTATCGCCTGTTCGCCGATATCGCCCGCCATGTGTATGTCGATACCGCCCGGGAGGACTTCGCGATCCCGGGGCGCAAACAGAGCCTGTCACGCATGGCGGTATTGACGGGCATCAATCGCAAGGACATCGCCAAGCTCCAGGAGCGCTCCCATCCCCTGTCCGATGCCCCCGCCGAACAACCGACGCCCGCCGCCCGGGTTATCACCGGCTGGCTGAATGACGTACGCTTCCACACCCCGGCCGGCGAGCCGGCGATGCTTCCGGTAGAGCGGGAAGATGCTGGGCCGAGCTTTACGGCGCTGGTGCGTGAATACAGTCGCGATGTCCCCGTGCGGGCCCTGCTGGATGAGCTGGAGCGCATCGAGGCGGTGCGGCGTACTGGTGAGGGCGTGTCGCTGTTGGCGAGAGGCTATATCCCCCTGGAAGACATGCAGGAAAATATCCGGATTTTTGGGACCGCGGCGGCAGATTTGATGGCCACCATGGATCACAATATTGCGAAACAGGCACCGGGGCCGTTTATTCAGCGGACGGTCTCCTACGTCAACATCCCGGAGGAGCTGCTTGAACGCATTCGCGAGCGCAGCGCCCGGGAGGGGCAGGCCTTTCTGCTCCAGGTGAATGATTGGCTGGCCGAGTGTGATCGAGACCAGTCCCCGGAGCTTGCGGGCTCCGGCCAGGTACGGGCCGGCATTGGCCTTTACTATTTTGAGCAACGAAATGACGAGCGTTCATTTCCGGGTACCGGAGTCATCTCCGGCCAGGAAAATGCGACGCCCAGAGAGGATGATGCATGAAGCGGCTTGGTGTGGTCAGTGCAACACTGGGAGCCCTGATGATGGCGGGGTGCCTGAGCGACAGTTCGTCCGTGGCGGGGATTGAGGGTACCGGCAGTCCGACCACCGTCAGCGGCAGTGTGACTGCCTATGGCAGCGTCTACGTCAACGGTCTGCACATCGAGATCGATACCGCCGACATCTCCGTGGACGGTCAGCCGGCCGGGGTCGATGACATCACCCTGGGCATGGTGGTGGATGTCGAGCTTGACCAGTTGCAGGGGCAGGATGCGGTTGCCGCAGCGGTCCGCTATAACCGCACCCTGCGCGGTCCGGTGGACGCTCTGGTATCAAGCAGCGATGTCCGGCGTGAAATTCAGATTCTCGGGCAGACTGTGGTGGTATATGACGATGTGCGCTTCGATGGCATTGCCTTTGACTCGCTGGAGCCTGGGGCCTACCTCGAGGTGAGTGGTCTGGTGGCCGCCGAGGGACAGTGGCGGGCGACCAAAGTCGCCAGTGCCGATCGGGGCCCACTGACCGCTCAGGGCCGGGTAGAAACCTGGCGAGCGGATCAGCAGCGCTTCCAGCTCGGAGAACAATCGGTGGACGTCTCGCAGGCTCAGGTCAGTGGCGATCTGGCTGAGGGGGACACGGTAGTCGTGCGCGGCGGCGAGCGGCGCGGCGAACTCTGGTATCCGGATCGCATTGAGTTGATCGAGCCGGCCATACCTCAGGAGGGAGGACAGTGGTACCAGGAAGGGGTTATTGAGCGGTTTGTTTCACGGGAGGCCTTCGAGGTGAACGGTATCCCGGTGGATGCCAGCGGCGCCCGAGGGCTGTCGGACCAGGTCGAGCTCGGAGACGGCGTTCGGGTGATGGTGAGCGGTACCCTGCGCAATGACAGCCTGGCCGCTGAGCGGGTACAGGTGTTGCGCCCTGGGATCAACCGGATCCGCGCCAGGGTGGATGCAATCGATCCGGACCGCGGAGAGGTCGTGTTACTCGGCGGCCGGTATCAGCTAACGGACCTGACCGCGTTTGAAAACCCGGCCGGTCGCGGCAACCCACGTGAGGGTGTCAACCTGAACAGCCTGCGGGTCGGAGAGTGGTTGGAACTCTATGCCTACTATGAGGGCGAGTCCCAGGTGGTCACGCGAGTCCAGCGGCAACCGGGCTATGTTGATACCGTCGCTCTGTCGGGCCCCGTAACCGCGATCGACCGGGATAACCGGTGGCTGACGGTGCTCGGGGTGACCGTGGCCGTTGCCGGGGCCGACGGTGAGGCGCTGTTCGATGAGTTGTCGCTGGGCGATTCGGTATCGGTGACCGGGGATGCGTCGGGCTCCCATGTGACCGCGAGGTCGCTGAGTCGCCGCGATGTGCCGGAGGATGTGCGGGGCTGTCCGCCGCCCCTGCCCGGTCAGTGCGCCGCGGCGGCGGGGCAGTTGCCTACGGCGCAGTCGACTACGGGGGCGGCCGACGCGGAGCTGCTGCAGTTCCGGTTCTGATCAGAACTGCTGTGCCGCCCCGTCAATCCAACTCTGTTTGACTCGCAGCTGGTCGTCGACGGCCAGCAGGCTGGCCCGGCACCCCGGTGCCAGCCGTCCCAACTCCCGATCCAGTCCGAGCATCTGCGCCGGGTAGAGACTCGCCATTCGCAGGGCTTCCTCCAGCGGCTGTTCCAGCTGCGCCACGGTATTGCGCACCGCGCTGAGCATATCCAGATCCGAGCCCGCCAGGGTGCCATCGGCGGTGGCGCAGCGGCCGTTGTCGGCGTGAATGGTCTCGCCCTTGAGGGTGAACTGCTTGTGCTGCGCGCCGACCGTCGGCATGGCATCGGTGACCAGTACCATTTTGCCCAGACGCTTGGCGGCGAGCGCCACTTTAAGCGTGGCGGCGTGCACGTGATAGCCATCGACGATCAGGCCACACCAACTGTCGGGATCCTCCAGCGCGGCGCCCACCACGCCGGGTTCCCGGCTGGTCATCGGGGTCATGGCGTTGAACAGGTGCGTGAAGCTGCGTACCCCGGCGGCCAGGGCGGTGCGAGTCTGCTCGTAGTCGGCGGCGGTATGCCCGGCCGCCACCATGACTCCCCGCTGACTCAAGTCGCGAATCAACTCCGGTGTGGTCCGCTCTGGAGCCAGGGTGACCAGGGTAAACCCGTTATCCAGTGAGCTCAGCAGGTCCACGGCTTCGGGGGTCAGGCGGCGGAACTTGCTCTCGTCGTGAACCCCCTTGCGGGCCGGATTCAGAAAGGGGCCCTCCAGGTGAATACCCAGTACCCCGGGCACACCTTCGGCGATGGCCTGATGGACCGCCGCAATGGCCCGGGCCACGATGTCCAGATCATCACTGATCAGGGTCGGCAGAAAGCCGGTGGTGCCGAACAGCCGGTGGGCGGCGCCAATGGTGCGCAGGGTGTCGATGGTGGGGGCATCGTTGAACAGGGCTCCGCCGCCACCGTTGACCTGGGTATCAATCAGGCCGGGAATCAGTCGGGTTCCGTGCAGGTCTTCCACCCGGTAGTCGGTCGGAACCTGATCCTCGGCGACCAGCCCCTTGATGAGGCCGCCGTCGAGCAGCAGGGCCCGGTGCTCCAGCCACTCATCACCGGTAAATATCGGAGCGCGGATCAATGCCTGCTTCATGTCGGGTCTCTCCTGGGCTTACCTTGTGCGCTTGGTGTTGTACCTTGCGCTGCGTTAGACGGTTTCCGTTACTTTGTTCAGGTGCGGTGGTTCATCGGGATGATACCCGCGCGCGATGGCCAGTGCATTGGCCATGCGGTAGAAACTCTGGATCGCCAGGATGGGGGCAATCACCGGGTGAGCCTCGGGGACCACCGGCAGCGTGTCGGCAAGGTCCGCCTCGCCGGCCACCAGAACCCGGGCGCCACGCTGGCGAAACTCCTGAACCAGTGATTCAGTGCTCTCGCGGGTCTCGTCCTGCTGGGCGAAGACCAGCACCGGAAAGTTTTCGCCCACGATGGCCATGGGGCCGTGCCGGACTTCGGCGGCGCTGAAGGCCTCGGCGTGCAGGCCACAGGTTTCCTTGAGCTTCAGGGCGGCTTCCTGGGCAATGCCAAAGCCGAGCCCCCGCCCGATCACAAACAGGTTGTGCACGGGGGTCAGCGCCTTCACGGCATCGGACCAGTCGAACGACCAGGCCCGGGCAAGCGCCTCGGGCAGTTGGCGCAGCTCCGTGCGCAGTGCCTCGCTGTCCGCCCACTCGGTGACCAGGTGAAGGAGGGCCGAGAGGCTGGCGATAAAGGATTTGGTGGCAGCGACACTCAGCTCCTGACCGGCCTGCAGAGGCAGTACCAGGTCAGCCATCTGCGCCAGGGGGGAGTCGGCGACGTTGACCAGCGCCAGGGTCAGCGCTCCGGCGGCCTTGGCGCGCTCGACATTGGCGAGCAGGTCCGGGCTTTTCCCGGACTGGGAAATGGCGATGTACAGCACGCCGTCGAGTTGCTGCGGACGCTGGTACACCGATCCGACCGAGGGCGCGGCGGAACAGGTGATCAGGCCGAGCTGGGTTTCGATCAGGTATTTGGCAAAGGTGGCCGCATGGTCCGAACTGCCCCGGGCGCAGGTGACCACGGCGCGTGGACGGTAGGCGCGCAGACGCTCGGCGGCCGCCTTGACCCGAGAGGCGTTGTCGCTGAGCTGGTGACTGACCACGGCCGCGGCTTCGCCGGCCTCGCGGTGCATCAGAGTCTGGTCCGGAGCGGGTAATGAGGCGGTGTTCATGGAAACTCCTGTCTTGATCCCGGCATGGGTCCCGGTAATCCGGTAAGCCATCACGGGATGAATGATGAGTAGTAGATGGTGTTAGACAACGTTGTCTTTTGGGGTATTCTGCACGCGTCGAGGAGGAAAGTAAAGCGGTTTGCCCAGGGTGGCCGGCGTCAGGAGGACGCCGGGGTGCGAGACGGGGGCGGACAGGTGGAGTCACGCACCACCAACTGGGGGTAAAACCCTTCGCTGTCGGTGGGTTTGTCGCCCTTGCGGTGGCGGATCTGATGGACCAACAGCTCCGCGGCCGTGCGGGCGATATCCGCATTGGGCTGACGGGCCGTGGTGAGGTTGGGCCAGGCCTGGCGCGAGAAGG
Source organism: Marinimicrobium koreense (assembly GCF_003762925.1). Lineage (NCBI taxonomy): Bacteria > Pseudomonadati > Pseudomonadota > Gammaproteobacteria > Cellvibrionales > Cellvibrionaceae > Marinimicrobium > Marinimicrobium koreense. The sequence goes on along the minus strand of NZ_RJUK01000002.1, from coordinate 29,938 downwards.
GGCTGTCTTCAAAGCCCACGATGGACAGGTCCCTGGGTACATCCACACCCGCCAGACGGGCCGCGAACAGGGTGCCCGCGGCAATTTCATCGTTACAGGCAAATACCGCGGTGGGCCTCGGGGTCAGGGCCAGCAGTTGCCGGGTCCGCTTGACCCCGGATTCGAAGGCGTACTCACCCTTGATGATCAGCCTGGGATCGGCGTCAATCTGGTTTTCCTTCAGGGCCTGCTGGTAGCCCGCGAGACGTTCGACGCTGGATTTGTGCGCCTCTTCCCCGCCCAGAAACGCAATGTGTCTGTGCCCCAGGTCGATCAGGTACTGGGTGATGTTGTAGGCCGCCGTGCGGTCATCCACAAACACGCAGGGTGAAAGAGTGTCAGGCGGCTGGCTTCCCGACAGTATCCGCACAAAGCGGATGCTGCGCTCGGTCAGGGCTTCCAGAACCTCGGGCATCTCGGACATGGGGGGAGTGAGCACCAGCCCGCCCACGCGGCTGCGGTCCACCATGCCAAAAATTTCCTCCAGCAGCTCCGGGGACTTGGCGTCGCAGGGGTGGATCACCAGCTCGTAATCCTGGCGGCGGCACTCATCGAGAATACCGCGCTGCATTTCGATCACATAGTTGCTGTTGGGGTTGTCATAGATGAAGCCGATGGAGGAGGCGGCGCCGCGCAGTACCCGCGCCGACAGGTTGGGCTGGTAGTTCAACTCCTTGATGGCCTTCCAGACCTTGTCCTGAAGCTCCTGGCCGACCGTGCTTTCCCGGTTGATAACCCGGGAGACGGTTTTAAAGGATACGCCGGCGCGCTTGGCAACGTCTTTGATGGTTGGCTTCATTACCACAGAAATCCGCTTGGCTGGGTGGAGACGGCCGTCGTGGGCGGCCAAAGCCGGGCACTATATCATATCCGACAATGGCTTGATCCCGGCCCGCCCATGGCGTTGTTACGCTCCACCTTGAGGGGGCCAGTAAAGCGTGAAGCGGGCACCGCCGGTGGTGGCTCTATCCACCCGCACGGTGCCGTGGTGCCACTGCATCACCCGGTGCACGATGGCGAGCCCGAGTCCGAACCCGGCACTGTGCAGCTCCGGGGCATCGCGCAGGCGGACAAAGGACTCGAAGATCCGCTCCCGCTCTTCCTCGGGAATGCCCGGGCCGTCGTCCTCCACTTGAACCTGGGTGCCATCGGCGGCCGTAGTCAGGGTGATATCAATCCGCTCTCGGGCGTAGCGCAGGGCGTTCTGCAGCAGGTTATGCAGGGCGCGCTCCATCAGCGGCCAGTCGCAGGTCACGGGGGGTGGATGGGCCGCCGTGTGCAGGTAGAGGCGTGGCGGATGCTCCAGGTGCCCACTGAGGCGCTGCCAGAGGTCCTGCAGCAGGCCGGGCATGTCGCCCGGAGTGAGATGCAGGGTGGGCTGTTGCTCGAAGCGGGCGTAGTGCAGCAGTTGATTGACCAACTGGTCCATCTCCGTCACATCCGCTTTCAGGCTCTGCAGGCGGTTGCCCAGCGTCTGGGGGTCGCTGTTGGCATCGGCCATCTCCAGGGCGAACTTCATGCGTGCCAGGGGCGTGCGCAGCTCGTGGGAGACCGCGTGAGTCATTTCCCGTTGGGAGCGCAGCAGGTCGCGAATGCGTCGGGCCATCTGGTTGAATGCCTGGGCCAGACGTTGCGCGGCAGAATGCCCCTGCAACTCCATCACGGCGGTTTCAGGGTTGCGCCCGAGGGCTTCGGCCTGCTGTTCCAGACGGTTCAGGTCCCGGGTCAGAGGCCAGAGCCAGAAGAACACCACGGCCGCCAGGGCGCCGTAGAAGAGCAGCGCCAGCAGGGCTTCGAAACGCCGGGAGGCATCGGGGGTGACTTCCCCGATGATGATGACCTGGGGGTGTTCGGCGAGCTTGCGGTAGTGGTAGAGGTTGCCGTTGGCGTCCTCGAATGACAGCGACTCGCCGGCTTGAAGGCGCTGCTTGATCGCCTCCCCGGAAATATCGGACAACGACACCAGGCGGACATCGGTCTGTCCTTCGCGTGCCAGCCGGTGCACGAGGCTGCGGGTCTGGTCGAGCGGTCGGCCGGCGCTGCTGTGTTGCAGTACCTCGGCGAGAATGGCGCCCGGCGCCTGGGTTGGGTGTTCGGCCTGGTAGGCGCTCCAGAGTTGATCCAGAGCCCACCCCAATCCCAGGGTCGCCAGCACGATGAGCAGGTAAAGCGACAGAAAGGCTCTTTTCATGTCATGGCCGCCGCCGGTTCAGGCCGTTCACTCCGCTTCCCAGGCGTCGGCGATAAACAGATAGCCCCGGCCCCAGATGGTTTTGATGCGGGCGGGATTGTCCGGGTTATCCCCGAGCTTTTTGCGCAGTTGGGAGACGCGCACATCAATGGTCCGGTCCATGCCATCATAAGGCCGCCCATAAAGCTCCCGGAACAGAAAATCCCGACCCACCACGTCCCCGGCGCGCTGGGCGAGCAACCACAGCAGGTCGAACTCGTGACTGGAAAGCTTGATGGGAGCGCCTTCGAGTTCGACACTGCGGGAGCCGCTGTGCACCTCCAGGGTGCCGAAGCTCAGGGTCTGTGGAGTGCTCGGAATGCCGGGCTCGATGCGCCGTAGCAGTGCCCGGATACGGGCGAGAAGAATCCGCGGCTCGGCGGGTTTGATCACATAGTCATCGGCGCCGAATTCCAGTCCGAGAATCTGGTCGGCATCTTCGTTGCGGGCGGTGAGCATCATGATCGGGCCGGTGAACGCCGGGCGCAGTTCCCGACAAAGGGTCAGGCCGTCTTTGCCGGGGAGCATGATGTCCAGAATCAGTAGATCCGGTTGCAGTTGACGGACCCGCTCCGGGACCCGGTCTCCGCGATCTTCCACCGCCACCTCAAAGCCGTTGTCGGTGAGGTAGTCCCGCACCAGGGCGGCAAGGCGGTGATCGTCTTCGGCCAATAGGATCTGTTGCATGGGTGTCCGGTTCGTCTGTTATTGGAAAGCGTCAGAAAAAATTCCAGGGCTTGCGTCGGCGAGAGCGGAATTCGGTGTACTCGCGGATCACTTCGAACAGTCGGCTGGCGAGCAACTGGTCGTCCCGCTCGGCGCGTAGCTGGAAGGTCATACTCTGTTCGGTGCGTGCCTCGTAGTGGTATTCGCCCTGGTCTTTTTCCCGCCAGCAGGCCAGGGGCTGCTCGCTCTGATCGACGAACAGACACAGGGCGTCGGGATAGTCACTGTGCCAGCGAATGTCGACCCGTTGCTCGCACAGCACCTGATTTTCCGCCAGAGCGCAGATGCTCGGTTTCAGCTCCAGCGCGCTGTCCGCCGCGCTGGCGCCGGCCACACACCAGCCCGCCAGGATCCACAGGGATTGGCGCATGGGGTTATTTTGGGTACTGCCACACCTCAGTTGCCCGAGTTTAAAAATGGTATACGCCCCCGACGAAGATTTGCATCACCTTATTCTGGTCAGTCAGGGGGCTGTGGCGAACGGCTTCGCTCAGGTGCTCGTACTGAACGCTGGCCAGCCAACGCCATTGTTCGTTTACCGGTCGGTTCCAGCTCAGCCGCACAAAGGGTGCCGTGCCGCTACCGGGGCGGTAGGCGGGACGGGCACCACTCGATTCCCCCTGGGTGACGCCGTAATAGTATTCCATCACCTCGGCGCTTTTCCAGCTGAATCCGAGGCTGATGCCCAATTGGTTGGCGTCCCGGCGGGTTCCGGTGCTGACTGCAAACCGGAGCTCTTCGCCATTGTGCACACCACTGACATCGGACAGCGCCTGGAGCTGCCACTGAAACCGGCCGAAGTCACCGGAGGTTTCCACTCCGGCCAGGGCGGCGATATTCCGGTCCCGGAGCGGGGGCGGTGATACCTGCGTGGGTTCGGGGTTGGCCGGGGCCGGGCTTTCCTGCTCCCGCTGATCCTCCTGCGGGCCCTCGAACGCGTCCTCATCGGCGACCGCCGGGGGTTCGGTGGGCGCATCGGGCGCCGGGCTGAAGTTGGCGCCCAGGGTGTTCAATCCGCCCTGGAGAAAAAAGCGGCCCCAGTCGTCCTCAAAGAAGTACAGGCCATCACCGCTGGGGGTGATCAACAGGTTCACCATCCAGTCCCGCCGATCGACCAGGGTGTAGCCCAGGTCCAGGTTGTCAAAGAAGAATCGCTTGCCGTAATAGGTGACCTGGGGAATCAGCACCAGCGGCACATCATCGGCGCCGGCGATCGGGTTGGTGCGCAGTCCGGCGCCCAGCGCCAACTGGATGTCCCAGGTGCCGGTCGCGACACAGCGGGCGCTGCTGTGTTCGCAGTGCCCCGCGTCGTCGTCCGCCAGGCTGGGCGACGCCAGACTCGATGCCAGCAGCAGTGCCGCCAGAGGGCAGGCGCGGACCAGGATGTCAGTTAAGCGCGTCATCAGATCGATACTACTCTCATTTCGGGGGGTGAGTTTATCACCGAAGGTGCACGCGTGACCTTCGGGCGGAGCTGTCGAGTCTTCAGTGTGCCTGTTGTACCGGGAAAAAGCCGTCATGCCTTTGTGAGAGTGTGTAAAAACCTGTAAGCCGTGGCGCTCTTCGTCCCGCAGCCGCCGCAGAGTTACACAAAATTACACTCTTTCGCAGTTGCGCTACAGAAACCGGCCGCCCGTGGGGCTAGAGTGAAGGGATGATGCCATAAACCCCACGACTTTTTTGAGGATGGATTCGCATGAACATTCGTTCAATGACTTTGTGCGCTTTGGCGGCCAGCCCGATGCTGCTGGTGGCTTGCGGTGGTTCAAACGGCGATGGAGAGGGCCCGGGCCGATACGATACCGATTACCGTCAACTCCGCTGGGCGGATCCCGACCTGGAGCCGCTGACCAATGAGCATTCACCGGAAGCCGTGTCGCAGTTCGTGCGCAACGGGCTGCGCTTGCAGATGCGCGCCGGTGACTATAACTGGGCCGAAGAGGGCGGCGTGGCGATGCCCGATGTATCGGACAACGCCGCGGAGGGTGGCGACGATTATTCCCGCACCAACGTGCACGTCGAGGGCGTGGATGAGGCGGACCGGTTGAAGTATGACGGCCGTTACCTCTTTGTTGCCGAGTCACCCCAGTACAGCTATCACCGATTTGCCGAGAGTGTGGCGCTGGATGAGGCGGCCGGTGATGACGGGTCAGTGCCGGAGCCGCCGCCGGTTCAGGCGCTGCGCATCTATGAAACGGACCCGGAACAGGCCAGAGCCACTTACATCATGCGCTATGAGCTCGAACGGGACGCCGACTCGCCCCTGGTGCTGTCCCAGCTTTATACCCTGGAAGACGGTGACGCCACCGAGGCGGTCGTGGCCCTCAGTGACAGCCGTTATTACTACGGCGGCTGGGGCTGGATGGGCATGCCGGAGATTGCGCTGCAGGAGGGCCATACCCGGGTCGAGCTGGTGGACGTCCAGTCGCCGGAGAACCCTTCGATCCGCTGGTCTCTGGAAGTGGAGGGGACGCTGCTCAACAGTCGGAAGATCGGCGATGTGCTGTACCTGGTGTCCCGCAGCAGCCCTTACATTGAGGGGCTGGAGCCCTATGCGGGTACCGATGAAGCGCGTCAGAACAACGAACGCTTGATCAGCTCCACCCCGATGTCTGATCTGCTGCCCGGCTATCGCGTGGATGAGGCGCCGGAGCAGCCGCTGGTGAGTGAAGGGGACTGCTATTTGCCGGAAACATTGAACCCCGATGAAGGTTTCGCCGACATAGTGACCGTGAGCGCCTTCAATCTACGGGAGCAACGTCTGGTGAGCGCTGTCTGTGTCAACGCGCATTTGAGCGGGCTGTACATGTCACTGGACAGCCTTTATCTGGGAACCCGTGCCGGACTATGGCGGGAGGAGAAAACCGGGCTGCACAAGTTTGCCATTGCCGGGGGAGACATCCGCTATCGGGGCACCGGGCTGGTACCGGGACAACTGAACTGGTCGGACCCCTCCTTCAGCATGGACGAGGCGCAGGGTTACCTGCGGGTGGTGACCACCGTGTGGGAGGACTGGAGCGACCCGGAGCACTTTCTGCATGTGCTGAAAGAAGCGTCTGATTCCGACAGTCGCACCCTGGACGTGGTGGCAAGGCTGCCCAATGATGCCCAGCCGGCGCCGATCGGCAAGCCGGGGGAGGATATCTACGCCGTCCGTTTTCTGGGGGACCGGGCCTATATCGTCACCTTTGAACGCATCGACCCGCTGTATGTGCTGGATGTCTCAGATAATGAAAACCCCTCGGTGCTCGGGGAACTGGAGATTCCGGGTGTGTCCAATTACCTGCACCCCGTGGGTGAGGGATACCTGGTGTCCGTGGGTCAGGAGGCCGATGAAAACGGCGGTTTCGGCGGGGTGAAAGTTGAACTGTTTGATGTGCGCGATGACCTGAACCCGGTCAGCGTCGAGGCCGTTGAGTTGGGTGGCTCCGGGAGTTGGAGCGAGGCGCTGACCGACCTGCGGGCGTTCAATTTCCTCCCGGTCGGCACGGATCAGTTGCGCTTTACTGTTCCGGTGACCCGCCGCGACGGTTACCGCTGGCTGGATTCCGGACTGTTTTTGTTTGAGGTCAACGAGCTGACCGGTACCCAGGCCACGCTGGAGACTCGGGAACCCTTGATCGTGGAGTCGGCGACCGGCTCTGGTTATGAGTATCCCATGGGGGGCGGCAGTGACCGCAGCCGGATGCATGGCGATACCGTGTACTACCTGCACGGCAATGACATCTGGGCGCGCGACTGGGATGAGCCGGAGTCGCTAGAAGGGCCTTTCAGTTTCTGACACAGGGGAGTGATGCATGATGCACAAAGTGATGATTTCCATGAACATTGCGTCCAACGGCCAGGCTCGGGAGCCAGAGGCGCTGTTGGAGCTCCGGCGTCGCGTCCGGGATGTGAGTGCCAGCCCGGAAGAGGCGCTCCACACACACTGGCAGCTCTGGCAGATGAGCGGGTTCGATGCCTATCAATTCACGCTCAGCCGATGCGGCTCGGTAGGATGCAACGACATCCGGGTCAGAGTGGCGGCCGGCGCGGTTGTGTCGGCGCACGAGCTGGGCACCGGCAAGGCCTGCTCGACCGCCGAGGTGGGCACCGTGGATGACTATTTCCGCTGGATCGAGGCGGAGCTGTACCGCAAGCCCCGGACACCTCAGGCGGTCTATCACCCGCTGTATGGCTACCCCCTGAGCTTTTCCCTGCAGGCGGCCCACGACAGCCGGCGGGCATTGGAGCGTCAACTGGCCTAGCGCAATCACCTCAGACAACCGGGGTCGGCGAGGGACCGGTTTAGCCGATGACCCGGGCAGAGGTTGTGTACCGGGCGAACATTTTCTCCGCTAAACTGTCTTAGTACCGGTACACTGAAATGCAGATCCGGGCTTCCTCCGAATCTGACGGTGATTGCGAGAGGTGTCTCGATGCGCATACCTTGGGCCCCTGCGGCCTTTGTTCTGCTGCTCGGCGCCTGCAGCCACATGGAGCCCCTGCCTGAGTGGGTGCAGGCGCCTTCCTCCCGGGACCTTGATCAGGTCCTTTCCGGCGAACTGTTGTTCGACGAGCCGCCTGCCGATAACCAATTGCCTCCCTATGACCTGATGATGCTCTCGCCCATGATGCGGGTGGTGGCGGAAGAGGTGGCGCTGCAATATCGCCACCCGGACCAGCGGGCGGAGGCGCTGCACCGGGCGCTGCTGTCCTCTCCGATGGCCGGTGGGCTGGGCATGCGCTATACCGCACTGAATACCACCACCGCAGCGCGCGCCTTTGAGCGGCGTGAAGTGAACTGTCTCAGCTTCACCCTGATGTATGTGGCCATGGCCCGGCACATCGGCCTGAAGGCCGAGGTCAACGACGTACAGGTGCCGCCGGTTTGGGACTTACGTGATGGCGAGTCCTTCCTCCTGTTCCGCCACGTGAATGCCAAGGTCATGCTGCCCCGTGGTGAGGAACTGGTGATCGACCTGGAAATGGAGCGCTACAGCCCGGTGTTCGAGCAGCAAGTGATCGGTGACCGGCTGGTGGCCGCGCAGTTTTACAATAACCTGGGGATGGAGCGGGTGGGCGCAGGCGACCGACGCCAGGGCTTTCTGCACCTGCGCAGAGCATTGCAACTGGATGACCGGCAGAGCTACCTCTGGAACAACCTGGGAACCCTGTACAAACGCATGGGCGTGCATGGTGCCGCGGAAGTGGCCTACCGGCAAGGCCTGACACTGGCGCCGGGAGACCTATCCCTGATGAGCAATCTCGCCAGCCTGTACGAGGCCGAGGGTGAGACGGACAAAGCCGCGTATTTCCTGGAACGGGTGCGCAAGCATCGCAACAGTAACCCCTATTATCTGTATTCATTGGCTCGCGAGCAGCTTGCCAATGGCGATCTTGCCCAGGCCGAGCGATACCTGGAACAGGCGATTGCGCGCCAGGCCGAGGAGCCGAGGTTCTACGCCCTGACAGCGGAGATCTATGACCAGCGGGCCTTGCCTGAAAAAGCGGAATTGATGCGTCGCAAGGCGGAAAGCCGGAGGGAGGAGGTCTATCTGTAAGCCGGAATACCGTGGTTCAATAAGGTGACATAAAAAAGGGGACTGGCGCGAAGCGCACAGTCCCCGAAGCGATAGACACTGGCTAAGGTCTATGCAGGAGGTTACCTGTCAGAACTGATAGCCGATGGAGAACTTCACGTTGCGCGGCAGAATGTACCGGCCGTTGGCCGATACCCCAGCGGCCCGCGGGTCGCCCTCGGTCAGCGCTTCTTCATCGGTAAGGTTATCCACCGCCAGCTGGAACTCCAGATTCTCGACATTCATAATCACACCGAGATCGAACTTCTCGTAGCTGGGCAGCTTATTGATGTTGCCGTTGTCGCTGTAGCGGTCGCCGATGATGCTGGCGGTACCGTAGACCACGGCATCCACACCGTTGGCGAAGGACAAGTTGTAGCTCGGTGACAGGCGGATCTGCGAGTCCGGCTGGCGCTGGACGCTGTTGCCGGCATCGTCACCGCTCTTGATCTCGGTGTCCTGCAAGGTGGCGTTCAGGGTCAGTTCGAACTCACCGAAGTAGAGGTTACCGTCCAGTTCCACACCCATGGCTTCGGTTTCCAGGCGATCGAAATCATTCAGCGCGACGTTGCCGAACGGCTGCCCTTTGGTTTCGTTCATGAAGCCGGTGGCGTACAGAGAGTAATTGGCCTGGGACAGCTTGTAGCCCAGTTCGTACTGCTGGACATCAATGATCAGATCCGAGCCATTCTGGAAGTCACCGCGGAAGTCACGATAGGCGTCGAAGTCCGGGAATTTCACCCCGTCGTTGATGCGCACAAATACGCCCGAATTTTCGGTCAGTGCCCAGTTGGCGGCGGCGGTGTAGGTCACCTTGTCTTCTTCGGTGTCCAGGGTCAGATCCGCAATACCGTCTCGGGCGCCATCGTCTACCGAGTAGGTGGTTTCGCGGGTCACCACGCGCACACCGGCATCCAGGGTCAGGTCGCCGAGGTAGGTTTCCCCCGCCATGTAGAAGGCGTTTTCGCGGGCATCACCGATGGCGTCCACATCGTATTTGAACCCGCAGGTGGTCTGATCAAAGTCTTGGCAGGCGTCGTCCACGCTGTCCGGGCTGATCATCTGACCATTCTGGCCCAACTCATAGTATTTGGAGTTACCGATGGACCAGATTTCGTCGACTTCCCAGGTGGAGGCGTAGTAGCCCACGGTCAACTTGTAGTCGTCCCACTGCTTGGCAAGACTCAGGTCGTTGCTGAACGCTTCGATGTCTTTTTCCACCACCCAGGGACCGAACCGCTGGACCAGGGTATTGGCGGCCACTTCGTCACCCGTGATGGTGGTGCCGGCCAGTCCGCCATTGAGGCTGCCCATGGTTACCGCCGCACCGTCCGGCACGAAACCGTAGGTATCGGCATCACCCTTGGTGAGCCCGAAGCGGTCGGTGAAGGTCCAGCCGTTGGCCAGGTCCAGCTCGATCGAGCCGCCGGTCACGCTGCCGTCCCAGCCGCGCCCCTTACCCATGTCGCGCATTTCGAAGGTGGTTTCAGTGCCACCCATGCCATCGCTGCCGCTGTAGGGCACCAGTACATTGCGGTTGGCGGGGCCGACCTGAGTGTAGCTGGCGTCAATCCCGGTGGGGTTGCCGTCGCTGTCCTGCAGTGCCACCGGCAGGTACCAGGTGCCGTGATCATCGGTCGCGCGGTGGAACAGGTTGATCTTGCCGTTATCGAGTCGCTTGGTGAGGTTGATGGTGAACTGGTTGCCTTCCTCGGCATCGAACCCGGCTTCACGGATACCTTCGGAGGAGCTCACATAACCGCCGATCATGTAGTAGAGGTCGTCGCTCAGCTCGCCGCTGACCATGCCGTCCACCCGCTGCAGGCCGAAATCGGAGGTGGAGTACTTCAGCACACCCTCGGTATCCGGGCCGCCCTCTTTCAGAATGAAGTTGGTGGTCAGACCGACCTGGCCGTTGGAGTAAACCGGGTTGGGACCGCCGCGCAGGCCTTCCATGCGCTCGATGGTTTCATCCACGCGGAAGATCGTGGAGTTTTCCAGAAAGGAGAGGGTGGGCGGTGGGTAAACGGCCAGGCCGTTGACGGCAACGGTGACAAAGTCGGCATCACCGCCACTCGGGAAACCGCGAACGAAAATGTTTGCCCCGGACACGCCGCCGGAGCTCTCAACCCAGACGCCGGGGACCGTTTTCAGCAGGTCGGCGGTACTGGAGGGGGCCTTGCGCTTGATGTCTTCGGCACTGACGGTGGAAATGGCAAAGCTGGCGTCCAGCTTGCGCATGGCGGCACCCCCGGGCGTACCGGTGACCACCACTTCTTCAATGGGGCCCATGGCGGGTTGCTGCTCGGCTTCCTGGGCCTGGGCCGGAACGGCCAGCGCCAGCGCGGCCATTGAACCAAGCCACAGTACCGGGCGGCGTGAGTGCTTCAGGGCGTTGAGTGTTCGGGCCAGAGGCTTCTGGGTCATCATGGCATTTCTCCTCCCCGCGATGCGGGTCATTATTGTTGGACGTATTGTTGGTCGTTGCTGAGCGCAGCTGGGCCGGTCGCTGTTGGACGGTCCGATATTTTTTGTCTCTCTCGGTGTTGCCTGTGTTGTTCTCTCCATGGGGCACCTCTTTGGTACGCCCGGCTCGGGGCGCTTGAGGGGTATTCCACTGCGCTCGATTTTTAGCTTAGTTCAGCTAACTCCGTATTGCAATCGATTGCAAATTATTTTTACAAACGATTTCATAATAACTGGGGGATCCCTATATAACGTCTGATTCTGATACCGGTTACGGTTTTTGGCGCCAATTCGGGGCCGGGTTTCGGGCTCCGCCGCTCAGCGGCGGGCCTCAAAGCACGAATCCGGACGGAAGTCCGCCAGGCTCGGGACACACTGGTCGGCTTCCGCCAGTACCCTGTCATCGCCAATGCCAACGGCGTACATGCCGGCCCGCTTGATGGCGGTAACGCCCGCCGCGGCATCTTCAATGCCCACACACAGGGCCGGTTCAACACCCAATCCCCGAGCCGCCAGGGTAAAAATCTCCGGGTCGGGTTTGGGGTGTTTCACCCGCGCGGCATCGGCAATGTAATCAAAGCGGTGGGCGATGCCGAGTCCGTCAATCACCGCCCGGGCGTTTTTACTGGCGGAGGCCAGCGCCATTGGAATGTTCCACTCGGCCAATTGATCCAGGAGCTGCGCCGCCCCCGGTAACAGGTCCGCCGGGGTCAATTGAGTGACCAGTTGTTGGTAGCGCTGGTTTTTGCGGTCCGCCAGGGCGAGCTTTTCGTCCTCCCGATATGGGCGGGAAGCGCCCTCCAGAACAATCTCGAGCGATGCCATCCGATCCACGCCCTTGAGTCGCTCATCGGCGTCGGCCGGCAAGCGAAACCCCTCTTCTTCGGCCAGTTGCTGCCAGGCGGCCAAATGAAGGCGGGCGGTATCGGCAATTACACCATCCAAGTCAAATATAGCAGCTCGGTAAGCGGTCATCGGGTGGGACTCCTCAGTGGGGCGGCGACAGGCGCCTGGTCTTGCTCCAGGGCAATGGTGTGCTCGCCATGTTGAAGGGTGATGGGGGCGCCTTCGAGCAGTTGATAGTGCGCCTGGGAGGCATCGACGCTGACCTCAATCAGCCGGCCCTGAACCCGCACCTTGAATTGGTAGTGGCTCAGGCCCTTGGGTAAGGTGGGGTTGAACATCAACTGATGATGTTGCAACCGCATGCCACCGAAACCCTGCACGAGGCACAACCAGGTACCCCCCATGCAGGCGGTATGAATGCCGTGCTGGGTGTTGCGGTGGTGATTGTCCAGATCCATCCGCGCCACCTGTTCGAAGTAGTGGCGGGCCTTGTCCGGGTAGCCCACCGCATTGGCCAGAATGCTGTGCATGCAGGCGGACAGGGTGGAGTCGTGGGTGGTGATGGGTTCGTAAAAGTCGAAATCCCGTTTTTTCTGCTCCCGGCTGAATTGGTCGCTGAGCAGGAACAGCGCGAGCACCGTGTCCGCCTGTTTGCAGACCTGGTGACGGTAGATGGTCAGCGGGTGGTAGTGCAGCAGCAGCGGGTAGTGGTCCGCGGGCGTGTGCTCAAAGTCCCAGCGGGGTTTGTCGAGGAAACTGTCGTCCTGCAGGTGGATGCCCTGGCTTTCGTCATAGGGCAGATACATGCGCTCCGCCGCCTGCGCCCAGTCGGCCACCTCCCGCTCATCCAGTGCCATGGCCCGGTACAGCTCCTTGGCTTTTGCGGGCGCCTGGTCTTTCAGCCACTGGTACAGCTCGACCGCATAGCGCAGATGGGCCTGCGCCATGGCGTTGGTGAAAAAGTTGTTGTTCACCAGGGCGGTGTATTCGTCCGGCCCAGTGACTTCGTTGATGCAGAACTGATCGTCCCGATGGGCGTTGTAGTGCCCGATGGCGGGCCACAGTCGGGCGCTCTCCAGCACCACTTCGGCGCCGGCCTCAATCAGAAAGTCATCGTCCCCGGTGGCTTCGTGGTACTGCTTGACCGCATAGGCGACATCGGCGTTGATATGAAACTGGGCCGTGCCCGCCGGATAATAGGCGGAGCACTCTTCCCCGCCAATGGTGCGCCAGGGGAACAACGCGCCTTTGGGAATGGCCAGCTCCCGCGCCCGGGCGCGGGCGGCATCCAGAATGCTGTGTCGATAGAGCAACAGGTTGCGCGCCAGCTGCGGCTGGGTATAAAGAAAAAAGGGCAGGATATAGATTTCACTGTCCCAGAAGTAATGGCCGTCGTAGCCGTGGCCGGTGAGGCCCTTGGCGGCGATATTGGTGCCGGGGTCTCGCCCCAGAGACTGGAACAGGTGGAACAGATTGAAGCGAAGCCCCTGTTGCAAAGCGGGATCTCCGCCCACCTCGATATCCGAGCTCGCCCAGAAGGCATCCATGGCGGCGCGCTGATCCCGGGCATAGTCGTCAAACGACCGCTGCTCGCACCGGGCCAACAGGTCATTGAGGTCTGGCGCTTCGTCGCCGCCATGGCCGTAAACGACGTACTTGGTGAGCACCAGGGGCGCCTCGGGGGTCAACGTCACCTGGTATCGACAGGTGGCCCGGAAGTCGTCGGTGTCGTGTGTCGGCGCGCTCACGCTCGCTCCTTCCAGGCGGTGGCCGGCGGCGCTGCTCAGCGTGAAACCGCTACTTTTCAGGTGGTGGCTCAGGGTCAGCCGTCCGTCCTGTGCGGTCTGGATGCGGGGCTCCAGGTCTTCGATATTGACCCCGGCGCCGACCCTGGGGTCATCGCTGTCCGCGGAGGCGGCGGGGGTGGCGTCCAGGCTCGAGGTCACGCCCAGTTCGCCGGTACCGGACTCCAGCGATAGCCGATACTCCATGACGACCAACTGCCGCTCGGTCAGGGACACCAGGCGGCGGCTGGCCAACCGGAGTATCTGGCCACTCGGGGCGCGCCAGCGCCACTGACGACTGACCAGACCGTTATCCAGCTCCAGCTCGCGCTGGTGCTCTATAAGTTCACCCTCACTGAAATCGACGGCAACGCCATCCAGTGTCAGGCCCAGCTCATGGGGAAGGGCGGCGGAGGCAATTCGCTGGTTGTTTTTGGCGTAGCCATAGGCCTGCTCGCCGTAGGTGATGGGCTCTGAGTAGTACACGCCGTTCAGGTAGCACCCGGATTCGGCGGCGCCGGCGGCGAATCCTTCATCGAAGGTGCCGCGCAGGCCAACATACCCGTTGCCCAACGCAAACAGAGTGGCGTTTAGTCCGTAGTCATCGGCGTGAAAGCCGGTCTCGGTGATGCGCCAGGGGTTGAGGCCGTAGCGATCCGATGCGCGAGAGCTGTGTTGCATGGCTGTCGTTACCCGTTATCGATAGAGTGAACCGGAATGGTCTGTCGGGCCGCGGTGACGGTGGCGGCGATCCGGACGGGACCATTTAGAGCAAGTTTAGCATTCTTGCAATCGATTGCAATTGGTTATTTTGCTGCTATTATTGGGTGAACAGGGCAACAGGTGCCATCGCCGGTGCCGGGTGTGCTGTCTATCGGGGGCCGAACCCCTGGGGTTTCGGCTCAGGTCCACGCAGGCGTCTTGCGGGGCGCATTCGAAGGTTCATAACAATGAATAAACGCCTGATTATTCTGGTACTGATGCTCAACTACTTTCTGTTCGGTCTGTTGCTGAACAGTGTCGGAGTGGTGATCCTGCAATCCATTAACAGCTTCGGCGTCACCAAGGAGAGCGCGGCGCTGCTGGAAGGGTTCAAGGATATTCCCATTGCGGTGGTGTCCTTTCTGGTCGCGTCCTTTCTGCCACGGCTGGGATACCGGCGGGCGATGATGATCGGCCTGGGGGTGGTATTGCTGGCCTGTCTGTCCATGCCGATTCTGAGCAGTTTCTGGGCCACCAAAATGTTGTTTCTGGCGATCGGCTCGTCGTTTGCGCTGATCAAAGTGTCGGTCTATGCCAGCATCGGGATCCTGGCGCCGGAAAAGCAGGCCCATGCGAGCCTGATGAACGCCATCGAGGGGGTGTTCATGCTGGGGGTGTTGTCCGGCTATTGGGTGTTCAGCTTTTTCATCGACTCGGATCGTCCCGAGAGCATGAACTGGCTCAATACCTATTGGTGGCTGGCGGGCATCTGCGGGTTCAATCTGGTGGTGATGGCCTTCATCCGCTTTGGCGAAGAAAAAGTGCAGCCGGCCGCGGCCAACTTTGGTCAGGACTTTCTGGCGATGCTGAAGCTGACCGCCCGCCCCCTGGTGTACATTTTCGTGGCATCGGTCTTTCTGTACGTCCTGATCGAGCAGGGCATTGGCACCTGGTTGCCGACGTTCAACAATCAGGTGCTCAACCTGCCCAGCGCCATCAGCGTGCAGGTGACCAGCATTTTTGCGCTGTGCCTGGCCATCGGGCGACTGGGGGCGGGTGTGCTGCTGCGCGGTATCAACTGGTATGTGTTGCTCAGCGTCTGCGTGGTTGCCATGGGCCTGTTGGTGATTCTGACCTTGCCGCTGTCTTATGACGTGACGGTGGAACCGGATGTGGGCTGGCTCAATCTCCCGCTGGCCGCGTATATTTTTCCCCTGATTGGCCTGTTCATGGCGCCGATCTATCCGGCGCTGAGCTCGGTGGTGTTGAGCTCCCTGCCGCTGCATCAGCAATCGTCCATGGCAGGCTTGATCATCATTTTTTCGGCCCTGGGTGGAACGACCGGGTCGATGTTGACGGGCATTGTGTTTGGCCAGTTTACCGGACAGGTCGCGTTTTATATGGCACTGGTACCCATGGCTCTGATTCTGATTCTGCTCCGGGGCTTGAAGCGTGAAACCGACCGGGCCGACGCGCTGGAAGGGTAATCGCGGCTATACAAGTATCTGACCGGTACTTTAAGATGGTCCGGATGACAATCGTGCGGGGTGGGCCTGTCAGCCCACCTGTCGCTTGACCGGAAAATGACCATGTCCCGACGAAAACCTCAGGAACCTGTATCCATCGCAGACATCGCCCGCCGAGCGGGGGTGTCGGAGTCAACGGTATCCCGTGCCCTGAACAATAACCCCGCGGTGAATATCAAAACCCGCGAAAAGGTTCAGGCGCTCGCTCGGGAAATGAATTACAAGGTCAATACCGGCGCCCGGAATCTGCGCCTGCAGCGCAGCCATACCATTGCTCTGGTGATCAACGCCGAGAGCGTGGACGGGCAGACGTTCTCTGACCCGTTCATGATGGATATGATCGGTGCTATTGCGGATGAACTGAACGAGCATCAATACAGCCTGCTGTTCTCGAGCAATGCAGTATCACCGGAGGACTGGCATGCGCACTTGCTGGGCTCCCGTCGCGCCGACGGCATCATTGTGATCGGTCAGGGGCGTGATGATGCGCCGCTACGCCAGTTGCAGAAGGAAGGGGATGCGATTGTCGTCTGGGGCGCGCGCGAACCCGAAGCGAATTATTGCATCGTCGGCAGTGATAACTACATGGGGGGGCAGTTGGCCAGTCGTCACCTGATAGGGCGCGGTTGCCGACGGATGTTATTTCTCGGAGATGTGGCGCACCCGGAAATTCAGGGGCGTTTTCAGGGGTACTTTGATGCGCTGACCGAGGCCGGACTGTCGTCCCAGGAGCACCATGTCCAGGCGGCGTTTTCCATTGAATCCGGGTATCAGCATGTGGTTGATTTGTTGGAGGAAGGGCTCGACTTCGATGGGATTTTTGCCGCCAGCGACAATATCGCGATGGGCGCGATCAAGGCGCTGCAGGAAAAAGGTATCCGGGTGCCCGATGACGTTGCAGTAGTGGGGTTTGATGATATCCCCATTGCACCGTATTTCAATCCGCCTCTGACAACCGTGCGCCAGGATATTCATCGGGGCGGGAAACTGCTGGTCCAGAAAGTGATGGCGCTGGTGAAGGGGCAGCCGGTGACGTCCGAAGTATTGAAGACCGAGCTGGTGGTTCGCGCTTCGTCCTGACCGCCGACGGCTACCCTGTGGGTATTACAACCCTGCAGTGTTTCCATCAAAAAAAACGGCGCCGATTAGGCGCCGTTTTTTCGTCCGTTGAGTGAGCGACTTACTTCAGCTCAACACGACGGTTCTGTTCCCAAGCGCTTTCATTGCTACCCTGAACGGCTGGGCGCTCTTCACCATAGCTGACGGTTTCGATGCGGCTGGCCGGTACGCCCTGAAGAACCAGGAAGTCACGAACGGCTTTGGCGCGACGCTCGCCCAGACCCATGTTGTACTCGCGTGAACCACGCTCATCCGCATGACCTTCCAGACGAACACGGTCGCCACTTTCTTTCAGCCGCTCGGCGTGAGCAACCAGAGTGGCGCGTGCGTCGGGCTTCAGAGTGGACTTGTCGAAGTCAAAGTAAAAGGTGGTGTCCAGCTCGGGCTCGGGCTCCGGTTGGGGTTCCGGCTCGGGCTCCGGCTCGGTGACGGTGGGTTCTTCAACAGGTTCTTCTTGAGTGGAGGTGGAGCTACAGCCCACGAGCAGACCTGTGGTGGCGATCAGAATCAGAAAGCTTTTCAAAAGATTGTTCATCGTTCTCTCCCAATTTGGTGAACAGAGTTACATTCCGTAAAGAGTGTCGGTGAAACGAATAGAGTCCGTGACAACACGTTCGTTCCCTACATCGATTCCTGAAACAGCGAGCAGGCCAATCGCGCTAAGCCCAGTGCCACAAGGATTGAGGAACCTGCGTCAAGATTAAGCGCTCCACGCGCCTTAGGCAAGTCCTGGCACCAAAAATTGTGGCATGGTTAACTCTTCACCGCCTCTGTCGGGGGTTTTTCACCCTACAGACGGGTAAAAACCCGGCGAGCGGCGCTGAGTGTCTGCTCAATATCATCCTCGGTGTGCGCCGCCGACATGAACCCCGCCTCGTAAGAGGCGGGGGCCAGGTAGACGCCTTCCTCGAGCATGCCGTGATAGAAGCGGTTGAATCGTTCGGTGTCGCAGCTCATCACCTGATCGTAACGGGTCACCTCCGGCGCATCGGTGAAGAAGAAGCCGAACATGCTGCCCCGATGGTTGGTCGTGAAGGGGATGCCGGCCTCGTCTGCAACCGCCTGCATGCCGCGGGTCAGCTGCTCGGTGCGTTCGGTGATTTGCTCATAGAGCCCTTCCTGTTCCAGAGCGCGTAAGGTGGCGACGCCTGCGGCGGTGGCCAGAGGATTGCCCGACAGGGTGCCGGCCTGATAGACCGGCCCGGTCGGTGCCACCATTTCCATGATGTCTCGCCGGCCGCCGAAGGCACCGACGGGCAGGCCGCCGCCAATCACTTTGCCCAGGGTGATAAGGTCCGCCTTGACCTCAAACAGCCCTTGAGCGCCCTTGGGCCCCACTCTGAAACCGGTCATGACCTCATCGAATATCAGCACCGCGCCGGACGCATCGCAGACCTCGCGCAGAGTTTCCAGAAAGCCGGGGACCGGGGGAATGCAGTTCATATTGCCGGCGACGGGCTCGACGATGATGCAGGCAATCTCACTACCTAATTCGTGGAACACCTCACGTACCTGATCAGGGTCGTTGTACGTCAGAGTCATGGTGTGTTCGGCCAGAGCATTTGGGACGCCCGGAGAGCTCGGAACCCCGAAAGTCAGAGCGCCGGAGCCGGCCTTGATCAACAGTGAGTCGGAGTGGCCGTGGTAGCAGCCCTCGAATTTCACGATCTTGTCGCGACCGGTGAAGGCTCGGGCCAATCGAATGGCGCTCATGGTCGCTTCGGTGCCGGAGTTGACCAGGCGGACCATGTCCATATTCGGAACCCGTTCACACAGCAGATCGGCCAGCTCCGTCTCCCGGGCGGTCGGCGCGCCGAAGCTCAGCCCGTGGCGGGCCGCTTCGATGACGGCATCGGTAACCGGGGGGTAGCTGTGGCCCAGAATCATCGGTCCCCAGGACTGCACATAATCAATGTAGCGCTGGTCGTCCGCGTCCCAGAAGTAGGCCCCCTCAGCCCGCTCGACGAACCGGGGCGTGCCTCCGACGGCCTTGAAGGCGCGCACCGGAGAGTTGACCCCTCCGGGGATGTGTTTCTGGGCCAGTCTGAACAGCTCTTCGGATCGACTCATAATACGGTTTCCTCTCTACAGCAGGGTAGGGTTAGATAGGTGCGCGCCCGGCGTTCAATATCCGGTGCGCTGAACAGATCGTGGCTGACCGCCAGCCAGTCGGCGCCCGCTTCCAGTAGTGAGGCGCCGTTTTCCAGGGTGATGCCCCCGATGGCCACAACAGGCAGGCCAACCGTCGCGCGCGCCCGGGTCAGTAAGTCGGCAGGCGCGGGCGGGGCATCGGGTTTGGTTCGGGACGGGAAAAATCGCCCGAACGCGACGTAGCTGGCACCGGCGCACTTGGCGTGCTGCGCCAATGCGATGGAGTCGTGGCAGGTAATGCCGATGATCGCCCGGGAGCCTAAACGTTGTCGGGCTCGCACGGGATCACCGTCGGTTTGACCGAGGTGCACTCCGTCCGCCTGTACCCTCAGGGCCAGCTCGGGGTCATCATTGATGATCAAGCGAGCGCCGTGGTTCAGACACAGGGTGCGCAGTGCGGTGGCCTCCCGGAGGCGCCGGGCCTGATCGCCGGATTTATCCCGATATTGCAGCCATCGAACCCCGCCGCGCAACGCCGCTTCGGCGGCCGGGAGCAGTCGCTCCGCCAGGGCGGTGGTATCGGCAATGGCATACAGGGGGTGCAAGGGCATAGCGGCTCCACAGCGTGAGCGGAGCAGTTTACCGGCAAATGGCGTCGGGGCAAAATGGCGAATTGCCAGGGCGTTGGTGGGGCGGACACCGGCGCTCAACAGCCACCGCCAGGCCCCCGGTTGCCGCTCTGATTGCGGTCGGCCCAGAACAGTCGATTGGGAATGCTGTGTCCCATCCCGAGACGCCGGCTGGCGGCGAGCGCGTGCCAGGTAAAATTCTGGCCCTGCTCCACCGCATCCAGCAGCCGCAGGCCGTGGGCGAGATATGCGCTGATACTGGCCGAGAGGGTGGCGCCACCGCCGTGGCTCAAAACGCTCAGGCGCTCCCAGCGGTATTCCCGGACGAGTCCCTTTTTGTTGTACAGCCGGTTTTCGTGGTGGGCCTGGGTCCGGCGGGAGCCGGTAATCAGGGTGTACTCCCCGCCATACTCCAGGATTTCCTGCGCGCAGGCGTCCAGGGTGTCGCCCTGTTGGGCGAGTTCGTAGGCTTCCACCAGGTCCGGGGTGGCCAGGGTGCTCAAAGGCAGCAGCAGGCTTTTGGTGGCGTCCCGGAGCGCCTCGGCCTCGGCCGCAGGGCCGTCGCCCAACTGGGTGACGGGTTCCAGTACCACGGGCAGATGAGGGTAGTCCTGCAGAATGGTGTGAATGGCTTCGACATGGCTGACCTGGCCGAGGAAGCCCAGCTTGACCGCCTTGACCGGCAGGTCCTCCAGAACCGCTCTGACCTGCTCAATCAGAAAGCTGGTGGGAATGCTCCGAATGTCCTTCACATCCCGGGTGTCCCGCGCACAGAGCGCGGTTATGACGGAAGTGCAATGGCAGCCGAGGCTGGCGCAGGTTTCGATGTCTGCCTGGATGCCGGTGCAGCCGGAGGGGTCGTGGCTGGCCAGTGCCAGCACGATCGGCACCTGCTCATCTATCGGCGTCATACGGGTCCTCCTGGTACAGGCCCCCGCCCGACATTCAGTGCAATGGCTTGACCACAGCGAGGATCACAATGCCGATCAGCAGGAGCACGGGAAACTCATTGAACCAGCGAAAGAACACATGGCCACGCTGGCAGCGGTCATCCCGGAACTGCTTGATGAACTGACCGCAGATAAAATGATAGACCACCAGAACCGCAACGAGTGTCATTTTTATCCAATACCAGAGGCTGTGGGCATAATAATCCCAGTTGCCGCTGCTGAGCCACAGCCCTAAAGCCACGGTAGCAATCAGGCTGGGCGTGCCAATGCCCCGATACAGCTTGCGCTCCATGATCTTGAAGCGATCGCGACTGATCTGGTCGGTGCTCATGGCGTGGTAGACAAACAGTCGCGGCAGATAGAACAGCGCCGCAAACCAGCAGATGATGGCGATCAGGTGAAAAGCTTTGACCCAGAGCATAATGCGTTCCGTTGTCGGTTGGTGATCGGTAGCTCGGTATTCGGCTTTTACAGCCGATAGTAAGACTCCAGTTGCTCCCGGGTGACGAGCCCGGTGATTCCGCCGCCGGGTGCCGGAATATAAAGGGCATCAACCTGGGACTGGTTAAGAGCCTGCCAGGCCTCATACAGGTTGGCCAGGGGGGAAATTGCGATCATTTCCACCCGCCTGGCGGGAATGGCCAGCAGGTCCAGATGCTCGCTCGCCTCGTGCTCGTCAGGTGCGGACGCCCTGTCAGGGACGGCTTCCAGTGTTTCCAGGTGTTGAGCCAACGAAGCCGGCTCGAGCAACAGATTCTTGTCCTGGAGGACGATCCACTCGGGCTTGAGCTTCAGTAACTCGCGTGCTTCTCGCTGCGTGATTTCTCTCGGGGCCAGGCTGAATCGGCGGCTCATAAGACTGCGCACGCCGGTGCGACTCAGCAGTTGCTGCATCAGCTTGGGACGATTGCTTTTGCCTTCCTGCTCCAGCAAGGTGGAAAAAAGCCCGTCGCAGCGAAACAGCCAGCGGGTAGACAGGCTGGCCACCACGACCACCAGCATCCCGGGAAACAGGATGCCGGGATTGTAAGTCAGTTCCAGTATGGCAATGATCGCGGCCAGGGGCGCGTTGATGACCGCCGCCATCATGGCGCTCATCCCGACAATGGCGTAAACCCCAGGTTCGCTGACGGTGACCGGGAGCATGGCGGCAAAATATCCAGCGGCTCCGCCGAGGCAGGCGCCCATGACCAGCGAGGGGCCGATGACGCCGCCGGGTACGCCCAGGCCGAGCACCAGAGCGGTGATTACCAGCTTGGCGATCAGGACCAAGGCAAGGGAGGGGCCGATCAGCTCCCCGGTGAGTGCGCCGTCAATGGTGTCGTAGCCCATGCCCATCACCTCGGGAATCCACAGACCTCCCAGGCCGGCAACCAGCCCGGCGAGTGGAATCCGAAGCCACAGGGGCCAGCGGCTGGTGTGGCGGGCGCAGCCGCTGTGCAGTTTGATATAAGTGGCGGCGGCCAGTGCGATAATGATCCCCATGGCCGCCATGATGGGCAGTTCACTGAGGTGGCCGGTCAGCTGCTGGCCATCCATGAAGACAATATCGGGCCCGAAAGCCAGTTGGGTCAATGTGGTCCCGGCAACGGCCGCCAGAATGACCGGGATAAAGCCGGCGATGGTGTACTCCATGAGAACCACCTCCATGGCGAATATGACTCCCGCCATCGGAGTATTGAACGAGGCGGCGATGGCGGCGGCCACGCCGCAAGCCACCAGGGGGCGCAGGCTGTTGTTTGGCAGGTGCAGCCACTGACCCAGCTTGCTGGCGCTGGCCGCGCCCAGATGCACGGCGGGGCCCTCCCGCCCGGCGGAGTGACCACTCAGCAGGGCCAGGGCGCCGCCGATGAACTGAACCCCGGCGTTGCGAAACGACAGATACCCCTGATGGTTGTGCAGCCGGTCAAGCACATGTCCCACGCCGGTGGCTCGGGAGGGTGCCCTGACTGCATAAAGCAGGGCCAGAAGTCCAAGGGCGCCGGCCAGGGGGAGCAGAAAGCGGAACAGGGCGGGAAGGCCTTCGAAATTTTCGCCGTGGCCTGGTAGCAGGTGCCCAAGGCTACCTTCCACCAGCAGGCGAAATCCGATGATCACCGAGCCGGCGAGAATGCCGCTGGCCAGCCCCAACAAGGTCAACTGGGGCAGCGCGTCGACATGAGCCAGACGGTTGCGCCAGCGCTCGGCCGCCTGTCGGCGGCGTTGGCGAAGACGCTCAAAGGGCGGTGGCTCGGTGGGCATCAGACTCCTCAGGTGTCGGGCGACTTTCGATTTGGCGTTAAGGTCCGTATTATAGGCCGTTTAAACCCCGGGGAGCCAAGCGGTATCCTGAATGGGCGTATGGGCAGAAGAGAGGTTGACGAGTGATTAACGTAGGTATTGTAGGCGGTACCGGCTATACCGGAGTTGAGCTGCTGCGCTTGCTGGTCAAGCACCCTGAAGTAACGGTAGCGGTGATTACCTCCCGTGCCGAGGCCGGGATTGCGGTGGCCGATCTCTATCCGAATCTGCGCGGGCATACGGATCTGCGTTTTTCCGAGCCGGACGTCAAGCGTCTGGGCGAGTGCGACGTGGTTTTTTTCGCCACGCCTCACGGGGTGGCCCAGAACCTGATGCCCGCACTGCTGGAAACCAATACCCGAGTGGTGGACCTGTCGGCGGACTTCCGTCTGCGGGATACCGAGCGCTGGGGCCAGTGGTACGGTCAGGCTCACGGCTGCCCGGAATTGGTGGCCGAGGCGGTGTATGGCCTGCCAGAGGTGAATCGTGACGCCATCCGTCAGGCTCGCCTGGTGGCCTGCCCGGGCTGCTATCCCACTGCGGCCCAACTGGGGTTTCTGCCCCTCCTGGAGCAGGGGTTGGTGGCCACCGACAACTTGATCGTCAGTGCCGCCAGCGGCGCTACCGGTGCGGGGCGTCAGGCCAAGGTGGATACGCTCTTGACCGAGGTCAGTGACAGCTTCAAGGCCTACGCCGCCGGAGGCCATCGCCATCTGCCGGAGATCGAACAGGGGCTTCACGACATCCAGGGCGGCCGTGGCGAACCGGCTCGCGTGACCTTCGTGCCGCACCTGCTGCCGATGATCCGGGGCATTCACGCCACGCTGTACAGCCGAGCTCTGTCACCGGATCAGCTGCCGGATCTGCAGGCCCTGTACGAGCAGCGCTTTGCCAATGAGCCCTTTGTCGATGTGATGCCCGCCGGCGAGCACCCGCAAACCCGCTCGGTGAAAGGGTCCAATGTATGCCGTATTTCCGTTTTTCGCCCCCAGGATCGTGATACCCTCGTCGTCCTTTCGGTGATCGATAACCTGACCAAGGGGGCATCGGGGCAGGCGGTCCAGAATATGAATATTATGTTTGGCTTTGAGGAAACACTGGGGCTGGATCTGGTAGCGCTGCTGCCCTGATCGCCCGTTATTCCAACGAGTTTTCTCCAGAGTGGATTGACGTTCTATGGCGCAAGTAAAAGGCAGCAAGCAGTATCGCATGGTCGTGGTTCCCTACCGGCCGGTGAGGCGGGTGCTTCTGGCGCTGGTGCTTTTGCTGCTCGTGGGTCTGGCGGTGGCCGGGAGCTTTTACGGCGGTCATCATCTGGGGGTGACCCAGCAGGCTGATGCGGTTGCCGAACGCAACCGGTTGCGCAAAGAAGTCGCCAGTCTGACCGGTGAGGCCGAACAGTTGCGCCAACAGGTGGCCAATCTGCGCCTGGGGTCAGAGGTGGATCAGCAGGCCAGCGAAGAGATGCGGAACCAGGTCATCGCACTCAAGGAAGAAATAACGGCGCTGGAGGAGGACATCACCTTCTATCGCGGGCTGATGTCGCCCAGTGCCAACAACAGCGGGCTGACCATCGGGTCGCTCAACGTGCTGGCGACGGGTATGCCAAGGCAGTTCGAGTACAAGTTGGTGGTTCAGCAGTTGGCGACAGACCACCAGGTGCTCAGCGGCTATCTGAATTTCAATATTGTCGGGCGGCGTAACGAGACCGTGGAGACCCTGTCACTCCACCTGCTCTCTGATCAGGTGGAGTCGGAAGACATTCGCCTGCGCTTCCGGTATTTCCAGAATATTGAAGGCCGACTTACGCTTCCGGAGGGGTTCGAGCCGGAACGCATCGAGTTGGTCGCACGATCGACCGGGCGTAACCCGGAAACCGTTGAAAAGAAATTCGGCTGGTTGGTGCAGGAGCTTTAACTTAATAGGTCGTTTATGTGGGGTAAAAAAGGCAACGCTATGGCATTTTCAAACAATCACACTCTGATTTCGCGCGGTACCAAGGTTGTCGGCGACCTGCACTTTACCGGTGACCTGCAGATCGAAGGTACGGTCGAGGGTAATATCATCGCCGACAGCGGTAATGACGCCAAGTTGGTGGTCGCCGAGAAGGGCTCGGTCCAAGGGGAAATCCGGGTGCCCATGGTTATCATCAATGGCAATGTGACCGGCAATGTATTTTCCAGCAAACACGTTGAGCTCGCCGCCAAGGCGGTTGTGGAAGGCAATGTCCACTACCAGTTGATCGAAATGATCAAGGGGGCGCAGGTCAACGGCAGCCTGGTCTACAGCGGGGCCGCCGGCACCAAGAAACTGTCTGGCCCGGAATCGGCGGATGAGCCCGAGGCTGATGTGAAAGCGGTCGCCAATACTTGACTAAAACGCTCAGGTAAAGCGTATAATGCTCAAATGAGTCACGATTGGAGTCTTTGATGTCTGCGCCAGAAGTGTTTGTTCCCGGTGCCGTGCTGGAAGTAAGTCCCAGCGCTGTCGCCAAAGTGCGAAGCCTCGTGGAGGAGGAGGGTAACCCTGACCTCAAGCTCCGCGTTTACATTACCGGGGGTGGTTGCTCCGGTTTTCAGTACGGCTTTGCCTTTGACGAAGTGGCCGCAGAGGACGATGCGGTGGTTGAGCAAGAGGGCGTCAAGGTGCTGGTCGATGCCATGAGCTACCCCTACCTGATGGGTGCCAAGGTGGATTACCGGGAGGATCTGCAGGGGGCGAAGTTTGTGGTTGAAAACCCCAACGCGGCCAGCACCTGTGGCTGCGGGTCTTCGTTCTCTATCTGATTCCGGCTGACGGCCGCCCCGGATAGACCGCGCCCAGCACCTGGGGGCTGTCAGCACCCGTGACAGAGGGGAGGTTGCCGCTGAGCCCTCTCAGGTTCTGCCGGGCAAGCCACGCAAACGCCACCCCTTCCACCCAGTCTGGAGATAACCCCAACGCGCTGGTGTCGGTGATCACGCAATCGGGAAGCAGCGCTTTCAGCGCCTCCTGCAGGCGTAGATTATGGGCGCCACCACCGCACAGATATACCTCTCGACGAGCGTTCCCGACGGATAGTCCGTCAATACTGGCAGCAATCCCCTGGGCGGTAAGCATCAGCAGCGTTGCCTGAGCGTCTTCGGCCCGAATCGGCCCGGGCATCCCTTCCAGACAGTCATCCAGCCATCCCAGATGGAAGGTCTCCGGCCCCGTGCTTTTGGGTGGAGGTAGCCGGAAATAGGGGTGCTCCAACAAGCGCGACAGCAGTGTTCCCTGAATCTGTCCCTGGGCCGCCCATTGCCCGCCCTCATCAAACGCTTTGCCAAGGCTGCGCTGAATCCAGGCGTCCATCAGATTGTTGCCGGGCCCGGTGTCAAACCCAAGCACGGTCCCGTGGGCGGGCAGCCATGTCAGGTTGGCAACGCCTCCGACATTGACGATGGCGCGGTCCGCCTCTGGGGTATGAAACAGTGTCTGATGCAGCGCCGGCACCAACGGAGCGCCCTGGCCACCGGCCGCCATATCCCGGCGCCGAAAGTCGGCAACGGTGGTAATACCTGTCAGGTGGGCAATGAGGTTGGGGTCCGCGACCTGTAGGGTGAAGGCGTTCGAGGAGGGGGTGCCGTCTGGCGGGCGGTGCCTGAGGGTCTGGCCATGGCTTCCGATGGCGGAGACCCGGGTCGGGTCAATACCGGTCTGAGAGAGCAGTTCAAGTGCCGCTTGGGCAAATGCCCGCCCCAACTGTTGATCCAGAGCGCCCATGCGGTCAATTTCGCCATCGCCGGGTTGGGCCAGCTTGTGAATCGCGGCCCGGGTGTCAGGGGGGAGTGGTGAACTATGGTGAGCCAGCAGCTTCAGGGGTGGCTGGCTGAAATCCACCAGCACCGCATCAATGGCGTCGGCGCTGGTGCCGGACATCAGGCCGATGTAGAGCTCGGCGCCCGCCATCAGTTCACGCGTAGTTCGTTGCCGACGCTGGCCAGCTGGGTCTCGCGATGGTATTGCTCCAGCTCGGCCATGATTGGCTGGACCTGGGACTTGAAGCGCGCGAGTTCTGACGAGGGGACAGACTCTGCCTGGGGTAGCTCGACCGTAACCGGATTGCGTACCGAGCCGTTGACGTAGAATTCGTAGTGTAAGTGCGGGCCGGTGGCCAGGCCGGTAGAGCCGACGTAGCCGATGATCTGCCCCTGTTTTACCCGAACGCCCGAGCGGATGTTGCGGTGAAAGGCGTTCAGGTGCGCATAAAGGGTTTCGTAAGTCTGGCCGTGTTGAATGATCACGGTATTGCCGTAGCCACCCTTGCGGCCTGCCAGCTTGATACGGCCGTCACCGGACGCCTTGACGGGCGTACCCCGGGGGGCAGCATAGTCGGTACCTTTATGGGCCCGAATGGTGTTGAGCACCGGGTGGCGCCGGTTTGGATTGAAGGGTGAGCTGATGCGCGTGAACTCAACCGGCGTGCGCAAAAACGCCCGGCGCATGCTCCGGCCTTCCGGCGTGAAGTAGTTCGCGTCGCCTTCAGCACTGACGTAGCGCACCGCCCGGAAGGTTTTGCCCCGGTTGGTGAACTCGGCGGCGAGAATTGGGCCGTTGCCGATTTTCTCCCCGTCGAGGAAGTGCTCCTCGAACAGGACGCTGAAAGTGTCACCGCGGCGGATGTCCAGGATGAAGTCGATATCCCAGCCAAAAATGCCGGCCAGCTCCATGGTCAGGTTGTCTGTCATTCCCGCCCGTTGACCGGCGAGAAACAGGGAGCTGTCAATGGTGGCGCGCCGGTAGGCAATCTGTACATCCGGGGTGCGCTCAAGCTCTTCGGAAGCGAAAGCGTCGTCTTGACGGGCGAAGCGAAGGCTCCGCAGTTGGTCACGCTGATAAACCAGCTCTTCCAGCTCGCCCTCGGGGGTCAGGCCGAAGGTGATTTCATTGCCCGGCATGATCCGGCGCAGGGCGCGGGCTTCGGGTGCCTGGTCGATCAGTTCATAGAGGTCCCGGTCGCTCAGGCCGGCCCGCTTGAACAGTACGGACAGGCTGTCGCCGGACTTGACGGTGAAGGTGGTGTAAGTCAGCGTCTGGGGTTCTGGCTCAGGCTCGGGTGCCTGAGGCTGGGGGCTGTTTTCCGCCGCCTCAAACGGTGGCTGGGCCTCCAGAGAAGCCGGCTCAAGCTCGAGGACCTGACCCGTGTCCGGCAGTTTCAGCGCAATAGGCTGGCTTTGCCGCGAAGAGCTGGTGCCCTCCGAGGATGAGAAGGCCAAAAGCAGGGAAAGCCCCAATACCAGTGAGCCGGCGGCAATCACGTGCCCCCGTGGGTATTGGCGCAAAAGGGCCGCTATCGGCTTTTTGTTCGTGTTTTCAGAGGGTTCCATGGAAAACTTAAACCCGTTATGCAAGTGTGGCTGTTAGCATCAGTTATAACAGAAAACCGGTGTAATAGCACCCAGTAAAGTGATGAGCCGTTCCCGGTTCAGCCAAAATACGGCCCGCGCCCTTGTTTTTGTGCACGGATTCGGTATCTTGACAGCCCTTTTTCGGTGGCCCTCGGGGCCTGTCCTGTTCAAACATTCAGAGATGGTAGCAATGGCAGCAGTCGATCCCGGTTTGCTTCAAGACCTCCAGAGTCGCGGTTTGGTTTCCCAGACGTCGGGAGGAGACGCCCTCAAGGAGTATCTGGCAGGCGGCAGCCGGACCCTATACAGCGGCTTTGACCCCACGGCGGACAGCCTGCATATAGGCCACCTGGTGCCATTGCTGGCTCTGAAGCGTTTTCAGCGCGCGGGCCACAAGCCGATTGCCCTGGTCGGAGGCGCGACCGGCCTGGTGGGAGACCCAAGCTTCAAGGCCCAGGAGCGCAAGCTGAATACACCGGATGTGGTGGCTCAATGGGCGGACAAGCTCAAGGGACAGGTGAGCCGGTTCATCGACTTTGATTGCGGTGGGACCTCGGCCGAAGTGGTGAATAACCTCGACTGGGTTGGTCAGATGAGTGTGCTCGACTTCCTTCGGGATGTGGGTAAGCACTTTGCGGTCAACAACATGATCTCCAAAGAGTCAGTGCGCCAGCGCATCGAGCGGGAAGGGGAGGGGATCTCCTTTACCGAGTTCACCTATATGTTGCTTCAGTCCC
This sequence comes from Marinimicrobium koreense, assembly GCF_003762925.1. Lineage (NCBI taxonomy): Bacteria > Pseudomonadati > Pseudomonadota > Gammaproteobacteria > Cellvibrionales > Cellvibrionaceae > Marinimicrobium > Marinimicrobium koreense. Next base: position 883 of record NZ_RJUK01000002.1, on the reverse strand, counting down.
TGGACTTTGCGGAGCTCTATCATCGGTACAACTGTACCCTGCAGATAGGGGGCAGCGACCAGTGGGGCAATATCACGGGCGGGATCGATCTCACGCGGCGTCTATATAGTGGCCAGGTTTACGGTCTGACCATGCCGCTTGTGACCAAAGCGGATGGCACCAAGTTCGGCAAGACTGAAAGTGGCACGATCTGGCTGGATCCGGCCAAGACGTCTCCTTATGCCTTCTATCAATTCTGGTTGGGGACGGCGGATGCGGACGTCTACAAGTTCCTGCGCTACTTTACCTTCCTGTCTCTGGAGGATATCGAGCGCATTGAGAATGAGGATCGGGAGCGCCAGGGGCGTCCTGAGGCTCAGCGCGTTCTGGCCGAAGAGATGACGGCCCTTATTCACGGGGACGAAGGGCTTGAGGCCGCTCGCCGAATTACCCAGGCGCTGTTCAGTCACGACCTGGGTTCTCTGGGTGAGGCGGATCTGGAGCAGCTGAAGCTGGATGGCCTGCCGTTCTCGGTGTTGAGTCGGGCGGCGTTGGCGGATGAGCCGCTGACCCAGTTGCTGGTTGACGCGGGTATGGCGACCTCGGGCAAGCAGGTGAAAGATGCGCTCGGTCGCAATGCGGTGGTCATCAATGGCCGGGAGTGTGGCGCCGACGATAACCTCAACACCTCGGCGTGCTTTGCGGAAGATGCGGCCATGTTTGGTCGCTTCTATATGTGTCGTCTGGGTAAGAAGAAGTACCACCTGTTTGAGGTCTGTTAAGGCCCTCTCCGGGGTGTGCGAAAAAACTTTCAAAAAGTACTTGCGCGCCCCGGATCATATCCGTATAGTTCGCGCCTCTTCCGGAGTGAAGGGTCAGCCAAAAGGACGAGGCGCTGCTTGAA